>CANRJP010000004.1 GCA_947630975.1 uncultured Clostridia bacterium | reverse complement strand
CCAATGAGCGTGAACGCTTATTCTTTGTTCATTAATTTTTTCTAATTTTTCTGTCCACTTTATTGACATTGATCCAATATCTTTCATACAGAGGAGTTGAAACAAATGAAGCCTGAAGAATCAAAACCAAATAACTCCGACATTCCTATTCCTGACGAGGGCGTCCGTTATTCCGTCAAGGCCGACATGGCAAAGGAAGGCTACGACCCGGAGAAGCTCACCGTGGATGAGATGATCGACTGGCTCATAGCCAAATACGGCAAGGTCAAACAGGGAGAAAACCCGGCGAGGGACGTTGCCGTGCCGAAGAAAACAACCGTTCCCGCTCCTCAGTCAAAACCAATCCCTGCCTCCAAGCCTCCGGCGCTTAACCTGCCAACTCTCATTACCGAAGCCGACGACACAACGAAACAGCGACAAACACAATACCCCCGCGATACAGACTCATACAGTAAAACCCGTTCAACGTTATCAAAAAGAGCCGTTGCGCTCATCATGGCTTTCGCCGTCACAGTTTTGGCTATTGCACTATACTTTATAAAGTTTTATCCTCTAAGTGAGGTGCCATTCAAAAAGGACGAAAAACTCACCCGTATTGCCGCGCTGGATTCAAAAGTCCTTGTTTATCCCGGCCCGAGCCTTTCAAGCGGAAATCCCGTGACAGAACTCAACACCGACGATTATTCGTCCATGACATTTCTTGGCGAGTGCAAAAAGGATTCCGACAAGGAAAACAGTACTTACCTGTGGTACAAAGTATCGTGCCACAACAAAACCGGCTGGGTACGAAGCGACTTTGTTGAGGTGCGCTCATCAGCTCATGATCAGTTGATAGCTTTGCAAAAAAAGAACGACGACGACCTTAAGCAATTAACAGAAGAAAATCAAGAGTTACAAGACGAGATCGATCAGCTTCTTGATGAAAATGAAGGATTGCTTGATGAAATTGATTCTCTGAACGATAAAAACTCACAGCTTATTGCCGAAAACAAAGAATTGAGTTCAAATGTAAATAACCATATTGTAAGCTCTCCCTCTTCTGTACAAAGTTCAAATCCACAGATTGTAACCCCAACCACCCGATCAAACAGCTACCTTTTCAGCGGACAGTCCAGCAATGACAGCCTATATAAAGTTGAACACGATCCCATGCGTCGAGTATGGGTAACTCGTGAAGGAACAAAGTATCATTATGCGAATTGCCCCACGTTGGAAAATTCATCGTCAAAGCACGTTGTAACCTTACAAGATGCTCTTAAAGATGGCCGCCAGCCCTGTTCCCTCTGCCACGAAGGCCGCCGGTAACAGCTTGATATTACTTGTCCGTCGCTGCGGGTCACTAAAGGCTCGCTGTCGTCGCCGCAAGCTCGGTATCGCTTGTTCCGATTTTAAAAATCGGAACGTGGCTTACCTCGCTGCGTCTCCTCTTCCCCAAAAACAACTTCGTTGTTTTCGGGGACCCCTTGAAAAATGGGCTCGCAATTTAATTAAAAAAACGCCCTCCTCTGCGATGTTTGTGTATTTATCCCCAAATGGGATTACTCTGCTCAAAATCCCCGTTTGGGGATTTTGGTTGCGTAATTGGAGGATAGGGATTGAAATTTCTCAAAAATTTAATATTGACACTATTGACAATTCTGGCAGTTTATGATACACTATAAGTGATGAAGTATGGTTGTGTGACTTGTCTCGCCGCCAAAAAGTGAAAGGCTCGGAGTTGCAGCTCCGAGCCTTTCTTGTTTTGGGCTTTGTCGGCTACTTCTTTCCGTCAAGCCACTTGCAGATGTAGTATGTAACTATACCCGCCATAACGGAAATGATGAAGTCGATTATGTAACTCATTATCTCACCTCCCTTCGGTCGGTGAGCCGACAGACGTATTATAACATATTTCACCTCATTTGTAAATAGCTTCGCAAAATAAAAATGGCGCCCCTGTATTGGTGCCTTACACAGAAAGGAGGCCTATTCATGCCCAAGTCCCGCTACACCCACCGCTCCGACGGAAGATACCAGGTCAAGGTCAACATCGGGAAAAATATCGAGGGCAAGTCCGAGTACAAGACCCTTTACGCCGCCACCGAGCGCGAGCTCAAGGAAAAGGAGGCCGCTCTCAAGGCCCAGCTCGCCCAGGGCGTAATGCTGGACAGCGCCAGCCAGCCTCTGGCCCACTGGGCAAGGGAATGGCTCAAAACTTACAAGAACAACGTCTCATACAACACACATTTTACCTACGAGACCATTGTTGAAAAGCACATAGCCTCCTCCGACATTGCCGGAATTCCCTTGAAGGACATAAAGCTCGGGCACCTTCAACAGCTCATTAACCAAAAGGCCGCCGCCGGTCTCACCCGCACCTTGGAGCTGCTGAAATGCACCCTTGATCAAATGTTCGAGGCCGCCATAAAACAACGATATGCTCTTGAAGAACCCCACACGCGGCCTTAAACTTCCAAAAAAAGAGCACAAAGAAAAACGGGCTCTCACTCCCGACGAGCGTACCGCCATCGAAAAGGCCGATTTTACTCCCAAGCAGCGGGCGTTTGTGTATCTGGGCCTGTATGCGGGCCTCCGCCGTGGTGAAATCTTGGCCCTTACCGCCAAGGACGTCGATCTCGAAAGGCGGATTATCACGGTCAACAAAAACCTTGTCATAAAGAACACTCACACCGAGCTTAAAAACAGTCCTAAAACCGACGCCGGTTTCAGAGATGTCCCAATCAGGCTCCCGCTGTATGAGGTTCTCGCCCCTTATGTCCAATCGCTTGAAACGCCGCTGCTTTTCCCCATGACAAACGGCGGCTACACCACCGCCAGCAGCTACACAAAGCTCTGGAGGGGAATATCCAAGGCCATAGCCGCGTCCGCCGAAAAGAACGACCTCAGTAACGTTGACACGTCCACCATCAGCGCCCACATACTCCGCCACACCTGCGCCACGGATATGTTTTACAGCGGTATCGATTTAAAAAATACTCAGCGTATACTCGGCCACTCCCGCGTTGAAACAACCCTCGACATATACACCCACTGCGCCGAGGACGAGACCGAAATTCTTTCCCGGCTCGACCGGCATGACATGAATTTATTTGCCCATCCTGCGGGTCACTAAAGGCGCGACGTTGTCGCTAAATCTTATGCTAAATTTTATAGGCTCCACCATCGACACCGTTTCCAAAATTGACACCCGTTTTGACACCCATAGGTTTCCTGACACCGATTTGACACCCAAAAAACACGTACATTCACGTACAAATTCTAACCCTCCAATTCGCATTTCTGCAACAATAAAAAGCCCGTAACCATCGGATTTCTCGATGATTACGGGCTTTCTTGATCTGGTGAACCCTTGCGTACAGGAAACGAACTCAGAAGATGCCTCTACGTCGCTGATTTCGGAGAAAGTTATAGTCCTATCAGCGCCGCCGTAGTTAAATGTCATTGTTAAATGATCGTCATATACAAAAATTGAATTAACGAACACTTCTACTAATCGGCGCTGACAATCTCGATTTTTTATATTTAACTTTTTCATTTGATCTAAAAAATGAATAATATTGTTTTTTGTTAATTTATAGCGCCGCTCTAATTTATAGGCAGCGATTTCCGCGTTAATTGCCGTTTTTTCTGCCTCCAATTCATTTATACGGTCTTTTATTGTTGACGTAAATAGTCCAGCCTCAATGGATTTTACCAAATTAGCAATACTGTTTTCAACATCTTTGATTTGTTTTTGCAGCATAGTTAATTGTACCTGATCTTCATCTTGTTGAGTGTAAAAACGCCATGTTTGTTCAACGATAAAATTAAAAATTTCATCATCGTTTAGCACCTTTTGTATTTCATCTAATACTATTTTTTCAATCATATCCTGACGTACTGCCTTTTTCTTACAGATCGTCCCGTCTTTACGGTGCTGGTGGCAAACGTAATAGCTATATTTCCCACCGGTTTTACTTGTACCACTTTCACCGGTCATAGCACTTCCACAATGCCCACAAAAAAGTTTGCCGGTCAACAAAAAATCCGTGTAGCTCCATCTATGTGAAGGCATTCGACGATTAATTTTTAACATCTCCTGTACCTTAGCAAAAGTCTCTCTATCAATAATTGCGGGAATGGCATTTTCTTCTCGAATTAAGTCTTTGTAAATGTACGTCCCAATGTATTTTTCATTATTTAACATACGCGGCAGCATATTTTTCTTAAAGGGCGTTCCTGCACGTGTTTTATAACTGTGTGCATTCAAATAATTTATGATTTCGGTCATAGTTGAACCCGCGGCATACATATCAAATATAATTTTTACTGTGGGCGCAAATTCTGGATCAATTTCGTATTTTAAATCTTTGGATTTACGATATCCAAACGGAACCATACCGGTGACTTGGTGCTTTTTGGCACTTTCAAGCATACCGCGACTGACGTTTTGCGCGAGCTGTAGGCTGTAATATTCGGCCATTCCCTCTAATACGCTTTCCAGTATAACACTTTCCGCTGAATCAGGTAAATTCTCAGCCACATATTCAATACGAACATTATTTTTCTTGGCGATATATTTATTAAATGTAATCTCCTCTCGATTGCGTCCAAACCTATCTACTTTCCACACAATAATAACCTGAAACTGTTTCTTTGCGCAATCCGATAGCATTTTTTGAAACGCATCTCTGTTATCAGTACGACCGGAAACAGCGCGGTCGATATACTCATGTATAATTCTATACCCTTTTAGCTCTGCGTATTTTTTAGCAGCCGCGAGTTGCCCTTCTATGGACTGTTCTCCTTGTGCGTGATATGAATACCGTGCATATACAACGGCTAATTCACCTTTTGTCTCTTTTTTCATTGTACATTAATCTCCCCTAAATAACGTGTAATGGCGCTACACAATTAATGACGATTAAATAAGTTTTTAAAGTCAGCAAAAATTATGTTTTTCTCTTTACGAATTATGCAAGGTTTTGACTTATCTTGTATTTATCGTTCAGAAGTAGGCCCTGAACGATTCCGTCAACTTTCGCTTGATCTATTTCATCTAACTTATTATACATTTGTATCATAGCCTGATTTTGGGCGTTCCCACTGTCTTGTGATAGTGGAACGCTTTTTTGTTTTGCGACAGTATAGTCAGTCGGGTCATCTGTTCGGCCCAAAAGATAATCGGTTGAAACGCTTAACGCATTTGCAACTTTTGCCACCGTTTCTCCTTTGGGTGCAGAGTTAGTACGATTCCAAACGGATATTGTGGTCTTTGTGACGCCAAGCATATCCGCCGCTTTTTGTGAGCAGGGCTTAATACCACGTTGTTCACAAATTCTTGAATAGCGAGCAAAAAACGTCATGAATGACACCTCCGAAAAAAGTTAAATTTTTTTCACCAAACCCCTTGACAAGTGAAATATTTTTTGCTACACTATAAGTACAGTGAAGTATATTTCACTATCAGCAAATATTATTTGACTGCGCGCACAAATAAATAGTTGCTGTAAGTGGTTAAGTGAGATATGGCAATTTCATTGTACCACAAAAGTGAAAAAAATTCAACTGGTTTTGTAAAAAAATTTCACTGAGAAGAAAGGAGGCGTTCTATGGGCATTGTACAAAACGAAGAATGGACGGCTGACGTTGTTGGTAGAATGCATCGATACCGCATTACAAACCAAATGCTGGCCGAACAATGCGGCTACTCTCACACCTATTTATCGACCGTGTTAAACGGGGGCAAGCAATTTGAAAGTGAGGCAGCAAAGCAAAAAACCCAGGCCCGCATAATTAACGCTCTCGCCGAATTAGAGGCGGAAATCGAGGTGGCGTCTAATGACCAATCAGGGGCAAATCAAGGTATGTGAAATTTCCGCTATTGACGCCCATAACCTTGCGCAAACTTTTTGTCAAGCCGTTAAGGATTACTACAGTAATCCCGAAAACGTGCGAAAATTTGAGCAATGGGAACAACAGCGGGCAACAGCAAAGAAAAAGGATTTAAAAATATTTAGGAGGCAGAAAGAAAATGTTGGAGATCAATATTATAGAAGCCGCAGATTTTACTAAGGCGATTTTGAAGTTAACTGAGGCAGTTACAAAGTCTGCTGAAGCAATTATCCAAGTTCAAAAGCAGAATTGCGTTACGCAGTCCGTTCCTACGGCCTCGCCTACATCAAGCGAACCCAATGATGGCCCGGCTTTGGCCCCTGTGCAAACGGCACCTACTCAAATGGAAGCTCCCGCAGCATTCGTCGCTGCTCAAGCGGGCGTCCCCTGGGAGGAAGCAGTATCAGCTCCCGCTCAGACGGAAACTCCTACGGCACCGGTTGTCACGCAGACAACGGCACCGGTGGCTACACAGATTGAGCAGATAACCGTGGATGCTATTTCTCGTGCCGGGGCGGCATTGATAGATATGGGTAAAATGACGCAGGTTATTGCTGTATTGCAAAAATACGGTGTAACTACCATCATGCAGCTTAATCCGGCGCAATATCCATCCGTTGCAGCCGATTTACGGGCGCTGGGTGCTGACATATAAAACAAGGGAGGGCAGCATAATGGCTACGCCAACTAAACACGCACTTTGTTCAGCTTCATCATCGGAACGGTGGATGCATTGTACCGCCGCCCCTCGATTTGAGGAGAATTTTCCAGCTACAACATCCGATTATGCTGAAGAAGGTCGTACAGCTCATGCCATTTGCGAATTATACGCAAAATATGCTTTTGGTGGTATCACTAAACGCTCACTCAATTCTTCGTTAAAGAAATTGCGTGAAGACCGGTTTTTTTCGGAAGAAATGATCCAAACAGCAGATGTTTATGTGCAGTACCTAAAAGAAAAAGCCATGACGTTTGAGCATCCGCCTTATATACAACAGGAAGTGCGCGTTGATCTTTCTTCATATATACCGGACGGCTTTGGAACGTGTGACTGTATTATGATAGGTGATGATACATTACATATCACGGATTACAAACACGGCAAGGGCGTTATTGTATCTGCTGAAAATAATTCACAAATGCGTCTTTACGCATTAGGTGCGATACAGCAATATTCTATGTTGTTTTCCGTTAAAAATGTGTCTATGGCCATCGTTCAGCCCCGTATAGCTGAAACTGTCAGCGAAGAAACGATTACAGTTGACGAACTTCTCACATGGGGCGAGAAGGCAAAAGCTCTGGCGTATAAGGCCTACACGGGATTGGGCGAATTTAAAGCCGGTGACTGGTGCCTGTTTTGCCGTGGAAAAGCTCAGTGCAAAGCACGCGCCGAAAAATATACGGCATTGGAAGATTTTAAAGATTTCGCATTGCCTAAAAACACTATTGAGGATAAAGCAGTACCTGGTGTATTAACCAATGCGGATGTGGGCGATCTACTAACTCGTGGTGCGGGCCTGAAAAAATGGTATGAAGAATTACAAGAATACGCGCTTAGTGCTATATTAAACGGTGAAAACATCCCTGGATGGAAGGCCGTCGCCGGTCGCAGCAATCGGGTATTTGCCGATGCCGACAAAGCCCTGGAATTACTTAAAGCTGCCGGATATGATGACAAAACGCTGTATACACACACCGCAAAGTCACTCTCTGTGTTGGAAAAGACTATTGGCGTAAAAAAATTCCAAGAGATTTTAGGCAAGCAGATCGTCAAGCCTGTAGGAGCGCCAACCTTAGTTGTAGCCAGTGATAAGCGGGAACCCTATAACCCTGCTAAAGCTGATTTTGCGGAGGTAGTATCATGACGCCAAGAGCTATAACTTTCCGGTGGTGGCCGCACGGTGAAATGATGATACTCATCAACGCATTTGTAGGTATGTCAAAAAAAGAACGCTAAAACGGTTTTTACGTTAATGTTTTCTGAACCTGATTGGAACGCCACAGCTATTAAAACATTGGATACCGTTTTAACTTCGCCGGAAACCTTTATGGACTTAAAACACATGAACGTCACGGAAAAGGCAAAAAACCGTTTTCTACAACAGATTATACCCTTATGGCAACAAATAAAAGACAAAAATCATTATAAAAGTACCGAATTTTAAGGAGGAACAACTATGTATCAGAATATCCCTACTAAAGTATTGACCGGTGAAGTACGCTTATCTTATGTTCATCTGCTTGAACCCTATGCGAATCCTAATCAGCAAGGGTCCGAACCCAAGTATAGCGTAACACTTTTAATTCCTAAAACCGACGCGGCGACAAAAGCCGATATTGACGCATCTATCCAAGCCGCGTATGAGGACGGCGTAAAGAACAAATGGCAGGGTGCCCGTCCACAACTTAAAAATGCGCTCATCTACGACGGAGACGGCTTCCGCAATGATGGCAGCAAATTTGGTCCCGAATGCGCCGGGCATTGGGTAATAACGGCTGGAACAAAGCAAAAGCCCCAAGTTGTAGGTATCTCCAATATCAATTGTGAATTGGCCCCGCAGGACATCTACAGCGGTATGTACGCCCGTGTAACACTTAATTTCTTCACGTTTAATACCGGTGTAAACAAAGGTGTTGGCTGTGGCCTGGGCAATGTGATGAAAACTCGTGACGGTGAACCCTTATCCGGTGGTGCTTCAGCCGCTACTGACTTTGAGGGCATCGGGCAGAACGTCATTGCTCCCCCGGCTGGTGCTGCTGTAAATGAAACGGCTACACAAAGATATGGGGCGGCAATACCTGCTACTGGAATGGCTAATCCGATTGCTGGGATGATTAATCCGATTGCTGGGATGGTTAATCCTGTTACTGGCCTCCCTGTATAAATAATGTACGCACGGCGGTTAATGGGGCCGCCCGGAGGTCGTACCTACGGTGCGTATGGGCAATTCGATCTCCCGTTAATCCCCTATTCGCTGGAAGGAGGCACAGCGATGATACACCATTTACATATTGATTTGGAAACGTATTCGAGCGTCCCATTAGCTAAGGCTGGCGCGCAAAAATATATTTCGTCAAACGATTTTCAAATTTTGCTTTTCGGTTATGCGTTAGATGACAATCCGCGGTATGTTGTGGATTTGGCACAGGGCGAGCCGTTACCGTTTTGGATGCTGTCGGCGCTCCGTGATCCCACTTTTATAAAACACGCGCACAACGCCGCATTTGAATGGGCTTGCCTGTCAAAGGTATACGGACAAATGGTACCGAGCCAATGGCGGTGTTCTATGATGAGCAGTTTATATCATGGATACCCGGCGAGTTTGGAAGCCGTAGGCCGGGCTTTAGGTTTACCGGAAGACAAACAAAAGCTAAATACAGGCAAAGCATTAATACGCTACTTTTGCGTCCCGTGTAAACCTACAAAAAGTAATGCTGGTCGAACACGTAATTTACCGAAACATGACCTTGACAAATGGGCAATGTTTAAAGAATATTGCGGGCAAGACGTTGAAACCGAGCGGGAAATAGAACGGCGCTTGTCAGTATTTCCTATTCCGGATTTTGTACAAAAACAGTGGGAAACGGATTTGATTATCAACTCCCGCGGTGTGGCAGTCGATATACCGTTCGTAGATGGGGCGCTTATTATGGGTAGTCAAGTTAAAACGGAATTATTGACTGAGGCGGTTACCATAACGCAGCTTAATAATCCCAACAGTGTAAAACAGCTCACCGGTTGGCTCAATCGGGAAATCGACACGGGGGAAGAATCGTCAGAAATCATCAGTTTGTCAAAGGACACCGTTAAAAGACTATTAAACCGAGACGATAATAGTCCCGCGGTGCAGCGGATGTTGGAAATCCGGCAAGAGTTGGGAAAAACGTCCACAAAAAAATATGATGCGATTAAAATGTGCGTTTGTCCGGACGGACGGGTACGCGGATTGTTGCAGTTTTATGGGGCAAACCGGACCGGTCGGTGGGCTGGACGATTGGTGCAGGTTCAGAATTTACCGAGAACCTACACAAAAGAAATAGAGCTGGCGCGTGAATTGGTAACTGATAGGAAAACGGATGCCGTGCGCTGTATATACGGCAGCGTATCAGACACGCTTTCACAGTTAATCAGAACGGCTTTTGTTGCAAGCCCCGGCCATAAATTGATTGACGCCGATTTTTCGGCGATAGAAGCACGTGTTATTTCATGGCTGGCTGGCGAACAGTGGCGTCTTGACGTGTTTAAAACGCATGGTAAAATCTACGAGGCGTCCGCGTCTCAAATGTTTAACGTCCCCATTGAGCGCATAAAAAAGGGCAATCCAGAATATGCGCTGCGCGCAAAAGGCAAGGTCGCGGAATTGGCATTAGGCTATCAGGGAAGCTCTGGTGCGCTAAAAAACATGGGCGCATTAGATATGGGACTGACTGAAGATGAATTGCCGGATATAGTGTCGCGATGGCGCGCCGCAAATAGCCACATACAAAATTTATGGTATGAAATGGATAATGCCGCTGTACAAGTTATTCAAAACGGCGGTACGGCTAATGTTCACGGTTTGCGATTGTCACGAGAATACGACCACAGTCAAAATGTTTATTGTTTTACCATACGTCTCCCCTCTGGCCGGAAACTGTTTTATATAAACCCGCAAGTTGGTGAAAATCGTTGGGGTAATCCATCTATAACGTATATGGGACTGGATCAGACCAGTAAAAAATGGCAGCGTATTGAAACATACGGTGGCAAGTTAACCGAGAATTGCGTTCAGGCGATTGCCCGTGACTGTTTGGCTGAAGCGATTGAACACTTGGAGGCCGCAGGATTTTCTATCGTTTTCCACGTGCATGATGAGGTTGTTATTGACATCGTTCCGTATGCCGAGGATAAGGTCATGTTGGATCAGGTATGCGCTATTATGACGCAACCTATTTCATGGGCACCGGATTTACCATTAGGCTCTGCTGGCTGGGTCGGTGACTTTTTCACGAAGGATTAAGATTGGAGGTAGCGAAATGAAAATCATTAAACCGTATGTACAGTTTATCACGCCCATAAATAACAGTGCGATTTTGCGCCGGATTGAGGAATGTGGGCGCGTCTGTTATAAGTCTGAAAATAGAATTACGTCTGACAGTGCTAAGGAATTTGTAAAGGATATAATTCGACGTGGACATGAATCCGTTCTTGAACATTGCTCATTTACAGTCAAATTTATAGTAGACCGGGGTATTTCACATGAAATAGTACGTCATAGAATTGCATCGTACAGTCAGGAATCTACCCGTTACTGTAATTACAGCAACAATAAATTCGGAACCGAAATTACAGTTATTGAACCTTGTTTTCTTAAGCCGGATACACCCGCTTATAATACGTGGAGAGAGAGTTGTCAAAGTTCAGAAAATGCGTATTTTGCACTTTTAGAGCACGGCTATACTGCGCAGGAGGCGCGCTCCGTATTACCGAATAGCCTAAAAACGGAAGTTGTGATGACTGCTAACATTCGTGAATGGCGGCATTTTCTCAAACTCCGATGTGCTCCGGCAGCGCATCCGCAAATGCGGGAGGTGGCTACACAGCTTTTAAATCAGTGCTGTGAAGAAATGCCGGAATTGTTTAACGATATAATGGAGGAATTGTCAATATGATAACGGTCATTATAATTATTAGTATGCTTTTAGCGACAGCAGCTCTGCTGGTTACAATCGGAGAAAAAGACAGGCAAAATAAAGACGTCTATTTGGCAGCACTAACACGCATTTTAATATTCACCCTGTTTGTTCTAAGTATTTATTTTGCCAATACGCATTGAGGGAAGCCCATTATGACCGCAATGAACAAAGATTGGACAGGAAATAAAAGGTCCGCACACGCCGTATTAGGCGCACGAAACTACGCATTAGAACCGCGAGAACAGCATGACTATTATGCAACTGAACCGCGCGCTGCGCTACTGTTAATGCAGGTAGAGACATTTTCTTCACTGATATGGGAGTGCGCTTGTGGAGAAGGGCATTTATCAAAGGAATTTGAAAAGGCTGGGTATCATGTCTATTCTACGGATTTGATTGACAGAGGCTACGGATACGTTTGTGATTTTTTGATGACGTCCGCCCCCCCCTGAAAGGTTTTGATATTATAACTAACCCGCCCTATTCAAAAGCAAAAGAATTTGTCGATCACGCTATGTCTATTATAGATACGGGACACAAAGTCGCGATGTTTTTAAAATTGCAATTCCTTGAAGGGAAGGAACGCAAAAAGCTATTTAAGAAATGGCCGCCAAAAGTGATATACGTATCAAGTGGCAGATTACATTGTGCTATGAACGGTGATTTTGAAAAATATGCAAAGTCAAACGCCATAGCCTACGCATGGTTTGTGTGGGAAAAAGGATATACCGGGGAGCCGGTTGTCCGTTGGATAAATTAAAAGGAGGATTTATTATGACAAGAATTGAAGTGTTGGAGGAAGCCAGTAAATGCGTTTGCGGGAGACGTGAACAGGATTACGGCAGCCCCGAAAGTAATTTCAAAAGGATTGCCGATTTGTGGTCTGTATATACTGGTATAACAATTTTACCGGTAGACGTGGCCATGATGATGGCACTGTTAAAAGTGGCTCGTGTAAAAGGTGGCGGTGGTACCGGTGACAACTATGTCGATTTAGCCGGATATGCGGCTTGCGCCGGAGAGATCGCAGCAGCTACACCGCAGGACGAGTTGATTGTCGGCTAATCTATTTTTTAAAAAGGAGTGGAGTGTTGTGTCACTATTAATGGGCTGTGGTATTTTCTTGTTAATAATGATTGCGGTCGGAGCCATTTGCTGTGTGATAATAAGCTCAACAGACGATATTGAAAGGGGTGAAAGGAATGATTGTAGAAACCACCAAACGGATGACCACAATTGAGGTTATACCCCCCCCCCGTTAAATCCGCCAAATATGATATTCAAGGAAAGCAGTACCCTATTGAAGGATATGTAAAGGTTAATGACGATGTTCTTATACCGTTGGTAGACATAAAAATGAAAACTGATTTAGACTGGCACAAAGCCTGTTTAGAATCAAGATTAAAAAATCCCCAATCCTACGTAGATATGGGGGAAAACGTCAACGCTGTGATCTCTCAACTCAAACAAACCATAGAAAAAATGGAGGCTCAGGGTATTGTTTGGGGATCCCCGGATTAATTAGGATAATTGAAAGGAGTTTTTATTATGGGTCTTACTGATATATTTACGCCGGAAGAACGTGTTACACTTCCGGTATCCAGTTTACTTGGATTATATGAAACTACAGCAAATGCAACCGCCAAAGCGTTGTTTATGGAAAACGCCATAAAATGCCGTGTTCCGCATGAACACATTTACGCCATGCTGACAGGTAAGCCGGATACGCTGGCAGAGTACCAAGAAACCGGACTATCCCCGGCAGAAGTCAGTGATTGCGTTGCTGATTTAGCCGAAGCACGTGTTGAGCTGGAAAAGGCCAAACTTGAAATTGAAGAATTAAGAAAAGAGTTAAAGCCGTCATCAAGCGAGAAGGCTACACATAACGCGGTGGAAAGTGCAGAGGAGGCGTAAGTCATGGACGTATATCCGGACAACATATTTCCTGATCATGTGAACATCTTAGGCACAGAATATTCAATACAACTAAAATCTTCTGTGGACGACATATCATTAAAAAACAGCGGTGGCTGTGTGGATTTTTCTACAAAAAAAATTGTTGTGGGCGTTTACGAACCCGACTGCGAATTAGAAAATTTTCCCGCCTATCAAAGAAAAGTTATGCGTCATGAGATCATTCACGCCTATTTTAATGAATCTGGAATGAATACCGACGTTGCTAATCCCCCCTTTGGAGTACCTGAAACATACGTCGATTGGTTTGCATTACAGGCCCCGAAAATCTTTAAAACATTTTCTGATGTAGGGTGTATGTACTGACCAAACGCATAAATAAGAAACGCTTACGCTTCGATTACGGGGGGCGTCATAAAGGGAGAGGCGCAGAATGAAATTACAGTATGACCGACAAATAAACATCTCTGTCGGCAATAGCCGTAAAGATATAAAATGGAAACCGCAAACGCTGTCAATTAGTGAATTGTGGGAAAAACTGAGCGTCCCATCGAGAGGGACGGAAACTATAACGGCATACCTGGCCATGAAAAAGGGACAGCAGGACGATTTGAAAGACGTTGGCGGTTTCGTGGCTGGTACGTTAAATGGTGGCCGTCGTAAAGCGACAGCCGTAACCGGCAGAGACGTTGTAACATTGGATTTTGACACTGTACCGGCCTATGGAACAGACGGACTTTTACAGACTGTGGCGTCATTAGGTTGTAGTTATGCCGTTTACAGTACGCGCAAACATCTTCCTACAGCGCCACGGCTACGCATCTTATTTCCGCTGGATCGGACGGTAACGGCTGACGAATATGAACCGATTGCCCGCTATTTGGCCGGACAAATTGGCATTCAAATGGCAGACCCAACTACGTTTGAACCGTCGCGACTTATGTATTGGCCGTCATGCTGTGCTGACAGTGAATACATATTCAGGTATCAGGATGCGCCATTAGCTGGTGCCGATGCAATTCTTGGAACGTATACGGATTGGCACGATTTGACCTCATGGCCTGTTGTGCCCGGCTCTGTGAGCTATCAGAGGCTGGCAGTAAAACAGGGTGATCCTGATACTAAGCCCGGCATTGTGGGCGCATTTAATAGGGCCTATGGAGACGTATACAATGTCATAACAAAATTACTTCCCGGCATCTATGAACCTGTGGATAATGACCCTAATCGGTTTACGTACTTGGGCGGCTCGACGACAGGCGGCGCGGTAGTCTACGATAACGGGAAATTTCTTTTTTCACACCACGCTACGGACCCGTGCGGTGGTAAACTTGTCAACTGTTTTGACTTGGTACGGCTACATCTGTTTGGCGACAAGGACGACAGTGCAGCGCCTGGCACACCCAATAATCGCTTGCCATCTTATACGGCTATGTGTGAATTTGCGGTAGCAGACCCGCTAACAGCGGCATTGCTGGCAAAGGAACGACACGAACAGGCTGTGCAAGACTTCAACGGTGTTGGCGCTGATAATACCGCGGACCCTGTAAATTGGATGCAAAAACTTGATCTCAGTGCTAAAACCGGTATTCCAAAACCGACTATTGACAATATTCTTATCATATTGGACAACGATAGTTTACTCAAAGGTAAATTTGCACTTAATCAATTCGCCGGTCGCGGTGAGGTACTTGGCCCGCTTCCCTGGAACGGCAGCGGCAAGAGGCGACTGTGGTCTGATACAGACAGCAACGGTTTGTACTGGTATATGGAACGGGCGTATCAGATAACCGGTCGCGGGAACATAGATGCCGCGCTGGATATTCATGCGGCTACACACGCATTTAATGAGGTGCAAGATTATTTGAATAGTTTAGTCTGGGACGGTGTTCCGCGGTTAGATACGGTGTTCATTGACTATTTAGGTGCAATAGATGACCCGGTTGGGTATTGTCGGGCAGTATGCCGCAAGTCCTTTACGGCGGCGGTCGCCCGCGCTATGACGCCGGGATGCAAATTTGATAATATGCTAATACTCTGTGGGCCGCAGGGTATAGGGAAAAGCACATTATTAGACAAACTGTCGCGAGGCTGGTTTAACGACAGTATACGGACATTTGAGGGCAAGGAAGCATCGGAGTTATTACAGGGCGTTTGGCTGGTCGAAGTTGCGGAGCTGGATGCTTTTAGGCGGACTGACGTTGCCCGTATTAAGCAGTTTTTATCTTTACGTGCAGACCGTTACCGGGCGGCTTATGGCCGCAACGTGAAGGAGTTGCCCCGTTGCTGTGTATTCTTTGGTACGTGCAATCAAATGGACTTCCTTCAGGATACTACAGGCAACAGGCGTTTTTGGCCGGTCGATGTTGGCGAAGTACCGCACGAAAAGACCGTTTGGCGTGATTTAACCGACGAAGTTATCAATCAAATTTGGGCTGAGGCAAAAACCCGTTGGCAGGTCGGAGAGGCTACATACTTGACGGGCGAGGTCGAGGAGGCCGCAAAAGAGCGGCAAGAGCAGCATAGAGAAGCGTCCCCCAAAGAGGGCCTTATTCAGGACTTCATTTCGCGCAAAGTACCGGACGATTGGTCTAAATGGCCTTTGGATCGACGCCGTGATTACTGGGCGGGAAACGCGCAGGGGGATTATAATTTGGTTTACCGTGACCGTATTTGCGCAATCGAGGTTTGGTGTGAGCTGTTTTATGGCAGTCAAAAAGACATAAAATCCGCAGATGCGCGAGAAATTAATGCAGTAATTGCAAATGTGAACGGCTGGCGGCGAGCAAATAAACCTATCAGATGCGGTCCCTATAATGTTCAGCGCGGCTTTTTGTGGACGAAATAATAATTTGTTACAAATGGCGTTACATTGGCGTTACAAATATGTAACGTGTAACATTTTTCTGTTACAAAGTTACAAAAAAGTTACATAGTTTGTAACGCCAAAAACCGCCGTATTATCGCTAAAACTACGATTATGTTACAATGTTACATAAATTTCTAATATACCTACGAATTAGAGGGATTAGAGGAATATATAATCGCCTAATCCGCCTAATTCGTACACGTCTATACGCGCGCGTAAAAAGTGTAACACCGTTAAGCCATAGACCCGTATTCTCTTTGAGGATTTTTAGATGCCGCCGTATAGGATAAGGCGCGCGCTGTCCCTTTATATACCCGTCTCACACGGGCGCGCGTAAGAAGTTTTTGGAGGTTTGGTTATGCTGGAAAAAACTGTTGAGCAAAAATTGATAGCGCCGATACGGGCGTTAGGCGGCCTATGTTTGAAGTGGGAAGCGCCGGGATTTACAGGCGTCCCTGATAGACTGATATTATTGCCCGGTGGTTGTACTGTCGCCGTTGAAACAAAAGCGCCGAAAAAGCGTGAGCGTCCACGGCAAGAATATGTACAATCGCAGCTTAGAGCGTTAGGCTATACCGTTTTTTCCGCTGTCGATACCCCCGAAAAGGTTGAAAAGGTTATTGAATACTGTCGAACACAGGTAAATAGGGAGGTACGTTAATGGGCAAAGATTACATCCCATATCCATATCAACAGTACACCACGCAACGTATGATTGATACACCATATCTGGGCGCATTTCTGGACATGGGCTTAGGCAAAACAGTCTGTACGCTGACGACGCTACACAGCTTGAAGTATGAGATGTGGAACATCCATAAGGCGTTAATTATCGCGCCAAAAAAAGTTGCTGAGATAACGTGGACAAAGGAAGCGGCAAAGTGGAATCACTTACGTAATTTACGAGTTGTCACAGTATTAGGTTCAGCGCGTAAACGAAAGGCGGCCTTGTCCGTGCCCGCTGACGTATACGTTATCAATCGAGACAACACGAAATGGATCGTTGATTTGTACAGGTATGATTGGCCCTTTGACGTGGTGGTGCTGGATGAAAGCAGTTCCTTTAAATCACAAAAAACACAGCGTTTTAAAGCGTTAAAGCTGGTACGACCAAAAATTAAAAGACTGATTGAATTAACGGGCACACCCAGTCCTAAAGGCTTGATGGATTTGTGGGCGCAGCTATATTTACTGGATGGCGGCGAACGCTTAGGCCGGACTATATCCGTTTATCGCGAAATGTTTTTTACACCTGGTCGCCGTAACAGAAACACGATATTCGACTACAAGTTGAAGCCCGGAGCGGAGCAAGCCATTTATACGGCAATATCGGATATATGTATTAGTATGAAGTCTGAAGATTATTTGAATTTACCGGATTTAATCGTAGATGATATACCTGTAATGCTGGATGAAGCGGCGCGCACAGCGTATGACAACTTAGCGAGGGAAGCCTTATTAACCGTTGGTGGGGAAATAGTAACAGAGCTGACAGGGGCAAAAGTGGAGCCGTGTGTCGGTATGGTGTTTGACACGCAGGGTAATTCTGTTAAAATAGACAGCTATGATATAAACGCTTACATTGCTGTCATACGTTCTTTAGGGGCAGAAAAGGTTATTATATATCATCACATGGATCGACAGCAAGAGGACCTAATGGCGGTTTTAACCGCTAATGGTTTTACAGTTCGTCATTATGGTAACAGAGATGACATTGAAATGTGGAAAACCGGGAAATGCAACGCTCTGTTAGTTGACGGTAATATGATAACGGCTACGACAGCGGCAGCACTCACAAATAAACTTTTGCAATGCTGTAACGGCGCAGTTTACGACGAAAACAACGCAGTTATACCCATACACAATTGTAAACTGGAAGTCCTGTTAGAGACGGTGGAGCAGTTAAACGGGCAGCACGTTATTATATACTATCACTATAAGCATGACCGTGACCGGCTTTGGGCAGCGTTGGCCCCTACTGATTTACGTGTGCGCGTATATAGGGGCGCGCAGGATGAGGCCGATTGGAACGCCGGAAATATCGATGTGTTATTAGCGCAGCCCGCGTCATGCGGATACGGTTTAAATCTACAGGACGGCGGGCATCATGTAATTTGGTTTGGCTTGACCTGGAATTTAGAAGAATATCAACAGGCTAATAAACGGTGCCACAGGCAGGGGCAACAGTACCCTGTTATAATTCACAGACTGATTGTACAGGGCGGTATGGACGAGGACGTTATACAATCTCTTGAAGCGAAAGATGCAGGGCAGGAAAGTCTTTTGACGGCGCTAAAAGCCCGGATTGAACAAATTAAGGGGGATATGCAAAAATGACAGTTAAAGAATTATCGCAGTTATACTATCTCAACCGTGAAATTGAAATAGATCAACGCCGTTTGATTGATTTAGAAAGTAGGTGCTATCCCAGTTCACCGATCTTAGACGGAATGCCGCACGTGAAGGGTATGCCGCATAGTAAGGTTGAACAGTTGGCCGCGGAAATAGCGGACCTGAGGGCGATTATAGCGGCAAAACAAATACAGTGTATCCATGAACGTCAACGCCTGGAAAGATACATAAATACAATCCCTGACAGCTTAACGCGCATGATATTTACGTTTAGATTTGTAAACGGTTTACCCTGGTTACAGGTGGCTTATAGCGTGGGCGGGAATAATACGGAAGACAGCGTTAAAAAAATATGTTACCGGTATTTGCACAAACAAAAATAGTTGTCCCGAATGTCCCGTTAACGTGTGCTATAATATATCATGGATTTTATGTAAGCTGATGCGGGGTTCCGCCTCCTCCCCGGCTCACACTATACCCATTGGCTTATGCTCATAAAATCCCCTCATGGAAGGTTCCCGGCGCGCCTCTTGCTTTTGGTAATGCGTACCATGCCGGGGGCCTTTTATCTATACAGGAGGTACGACACGTGTACAGACAGCAGCGTCACTATGAAAACTTAAACAAGGCCATATTCACCGGTGCCGGAGAATACGGCATCCCGGTCATTGCCGGGGCAGATTATAACGTCGATAATTGGATTAGCTTCAACTATGCCTTGACGTGTGACGAGCCGGAGCAGCACGGTATTCATTTTTTCATAGACGATTATCAATTTATTCGTGTGTGGAAACAGCCGGACACGTATCTTGGAATGCTTAGAAAATTTCAAGCCGTTTTAACACCGGACTTTTCTACCTATACAGATTTTCCAAAAGCAATACAGGTTTATAACCATTATAGAAAACACTGGTTAGGCGCATATTGGCAGCTAAACGGTATTCGGGTAATCCCAACTATTAGCTGGTCAGACCGAAGCAGTTATGATTGGTGCTTTACCGGCGAGCCGGAAGGCGCGACAGTGGCCGTATCCAGCGTAGGGACACAAAACAATATTGAAACGCAGCGGCTTTTCTTGGATGGGTATAACGAAATGTTGGCCCGTTTACAGCCGTCAAAAATTATTATGTATGGTAACGTGCCGGATGAATGCCATGGAAACATTGTTCCCGTGCGGGCTTTTCAGTCTAAATGGCGTCAGCGATAGATCGGAGTGGTATAATGGGTGGTAGAGGCAGTTCAAGCGGATTTTCTTTTACGTCGCCATTACGGGCGTCAGACGCAAGTGACCTTGACGCTTTAGCTACATATATGTCCGACAAATACGCTATGCGGCTTAACGTAAGCGCTTTATCCAAATGCGATTTTGAAAGTGTTCGTACCGCGGCATCAGGAATTGAAGGTATTATTGTTGATTTTCCAGGTGCCGCCTTAAATTTCCACGAATTAACAAGTGGAAATACGGGCTCAGCACAGGCCACAGCTTCCTATAATGGCGTTATAACATTGGCGCAACACGCATTTGACAGCACGAAAAAGTATAAGCGGTCGTATGATTATTCAGTGCGTGCTAAATGGCATCCTGAAGGTACGGATGGCGATCATATTGCCGTTCATGAAGCCGGACACATTTTGGAGCGCGCTCTGATTGATAAATATGTTTTAAGCAAGGGAAATAGTTTTCTCGTCACGGCGGAGGCTCGAAACGCTTGGCAAAAGTGTACATACGCATCAAAAGTCATATCTGAAGCAAGTAAAATTGTGAAAAAACTACCCAGTGAAAAGGGCAAGGGTATAAAGACTTTAATTACGGATGTATCCGGATACGCCGCTAAAAATCGTTCGGAGGCATTAGCTGAATGCGTTGCTGATTACAAGGCAAACGGACGCGCGGCTAAACCGTTATCAGTCGCGGTGTGGGATATTTTAAAGCGAGAATTGGGCTAAAGGGAGGTTTTATCATGCCTAAAAAGGGAAACGGTAAAAAGAATTTAACGCCATCTTATATGCCGACAAAAAAACAGTCAATGACCGCGGCAAAAAGCGAGATGCGGCGTATGAAAAGCCTCGGTATCACAACTATTGCCGAAGCAGAGGCCACACTCACAAAGCGTTAAAAAGCAGGATTGACTAATTAGTGATGAGGTGATATAATGGGAGGTAGAGGCAGTTCAAGCGGATTGATCGGTTCTGGTACCGGTGGACGATTTAGCACCATGCAAAATGCGTCGCCGCAGCCCTTAATACAGCAACCGCAGCCACAACCGCAGCAACCGCCTGTCGCACCGTTAGCCGTAGATACAACAGGCTTTAGCGCGACAGATGACGCAGATTTTCACGACTTATATAATGGCCGCCAATATTATCAGCAACAGCAATTCAGTATTGACACTGAAATGGCTTTGCAGGATTATCTAAGCGATAAGGCCACACCGGGGAGTATGTACAGCCCCAGTCAACAGCTCAATCATGCCATGAAGATGGGTATTGCTTTGACGGCCAACCAACAGTTTATGCGTGACGCTATGATGGACGGAATGCACAATATAGGCTATAACGTAAATTTAACTCGTTATGCCCGCGTAGACTTTATGTCTAATCTCAGTAAGATTGCCGGACAAAATCTAAGTAACTATTCCGGTATGTCGGAAACGCAAATACAGAAATTGCTTGTTGGCAAGAGTTTTACTGAAGACGGTTTTATTAGTACGTCCTACAATGATTTCCGCACAGCGCCTAATGGCGGCGCACCATTTACCGACAAGGCAGTTAAGATCAACTATAAGGCACCGGCAGCTACACAGGCGCTGATGCCGGGTAACGGTCCGGGCGGTGCTTTGGGTGAAATGGTATTAGCGCCTAATCAGCGTTATACTATTACAGGTGTCCATTTTGTCACGGATTCAAATGGCAGACGTGTACAAGGGCGATCCGGCGCATTTTACTATGACCGGATAGAGTTTGACGTAACAATAGGCTAAAAAATAGGAGGTTTTATTTATGGCAACGACAAAGAAAAACACAGGAAAGTCTAAAGAGCCAAGATTACCCGGCTTCTTTTTCGACGATGACGGGGCGGGCATTCGTCCAATATCCTCTCCGTCGAAAGCCCCAGCTAAGGGCGGTAAAAAGCCCGCTGGCAGTAAAAAGAAGTAACGGAGGTGTGGGCTTATGGGAGGTCGAGGCAGTTCAAGCGGATTGATCGGCTCTGGTACAGGCGGGCGTTTTGGCAGTATGCAATACGCATCTCCACAGCCAATAACACCACCTCAGCCGCAACCTATGCCAATACAGACACAGCCACCGTCAGACGACAATACACCGGTACTGTCCGGTGCCGTACCTGATTTGTCAACATGGAGTGATGATGCGCTGGCCCAAGCTGTAATTGATTCACGGACAATTCAAATGCCTAATATGCTTAGTGACGTGGATGACGCCACACAGCGATTTATTTATACTATTGGTGCAAATGAAAAACCGTTGGTCCTGGATGATAACGCCTTTGATCAATTTATGGCAGATAACAACATAGGGCAGTCAGAAATTCTATCTCGGTCAGTAGATGATATAACATATACCAACAATGACGGTACAGCCATCAAAATGACGGCAGACCGTGTTAGCAGACTACTAAAATACAGTCGGTTAAACTACATTGGCGGTAAGTATGGTGGCCAATTATACGGTGCTGGAACATATTTTGCTATGAATGGTGGCGGTAATACGGGCTATGGTAATACAACTATTAACGCCGTACTTAATCCAGCTACAGCACGTGTTATTACAGATACGCAGTTAAGGGCGGCTATACCTGCATTTGAGCAGTCCCATCCAAAATTTGCACAAGCAACTGGCGGTTTACGCGGGTCAGGTTTCTTTACGAGGGGCGGCAATGATAATCTAAGCATTTATGCGATGGCTATGGGGTATAATGTGATTAAATCAAGTCATAATAACTACCACAATGTTATAGACCGTCGTGCTATTGTTTATAGGCGAGATGATAGATAGGAGGCTTTTTTATGGCTTACAAGGAAGAACATTTTGACAGCGCCGGTGCAAAAGCGATTTCCCGCGCACTGGCAGCCGGAAATGACGCCGTTATTAAAAATGGCAAGGCTCAATCTACGGCGAAAAGGAAACCGGCAAAAAAATCAAAGTAAAAATCCCTCACCTTAACCGGCAGAGGGATTTTTACGTTCATAAAGCGAGGTATGCCGTATGGCGAAAAAGAAAAAGACTATCGGCAGACCGCCAAAATACACGAGCAAAGAACAGATAGAGGGCCTTATCGAGGACTATTTTAAAAGTTGCGAGGGGCATATCCTTACCGATAATGACGGTAACACGGTTTATGATAAATGGGGCTATCCGGTTTATGTGGACCGGCATCCGCCTACCGTGACAGGTTTAGCGCTTGCTTTGGGCTTTGCCACGCGGATTAGTCTATTAGACTATCAAGGCAAAGAAGAATTTTGCGAAACGATATTACGCGCGAAATCTCGTATTGAACAATACACTGAAGAACGGTTATTTGACAAGGATGGCGCAAATGGCGCTAAATTTAGTCTTCAGTATAATTTTAAGCGCTGGCGCGAGGATAAACCGGATGAAGTTAAATCGCCAACAATAAATATCGTATGTGATATTCCCAAAGAATCGCCACAGGTATCCGCCCCTACTGTAGAGGTGACGCCTGATGCCGACAGCTAATACAGACGGTGTACGCTTGTCCGATCTTATTGCCCCGTCCTTCTACCCCGTATATTGGGATGTGATGGAAGGGCTACACACATACTACGATTTATATGGCGGACGCGGCAGTACAAAATCGTCTTTTATTGGCATCATGATACCGCTTGGCATTATGCAAGACCCGTCAGCCAATGCTATTGTTTTCCGTAAGGTTGCAAGTACATTAAGTACGTCGGTATTTGCCCAGGTTATGTGGGGTATCGACGCTTTAGGTGTAACGCATCTTTGGAAATGTACAGTTAATCCCATGAAAATGACCTATCTTCCAACAGGGCAGGTCATTTTATTTCGTGGTTTGGACATAGCAAAAAAGATCAAATCTATAAAGGTTTCCCGTGGTTATTTAAAATACTGTTGGTTTGAAGAGCTCGACGAGTTTGACGGTGAGGAAGAAATTCGTTCCGTGCAACAATCTGTTCTACGAGGCGGACCGAAATACGTTGTGTTCAAATCGTTTAATCCGCCAATCAGTAAATCCAATTGGGCTAATCAATATGTGATGAAGCCGCAAAGCCGTGCTTTACGGCATAAATCCTGTTATTTAGACGTGCCGAAAGAGTGGTTAGGCGAACAATTTATAGACGATGCCGAGGATTTGCGTCAAACTAATCCGAGGGCCTATCAGCATGAATATTTAGGTGACGCTATCGGCACGGGCGGCGAAGTCTTTACTAATCTCGACATTCGCGAAATACCGGGCGAAGAAATACGCCATTTTGATAACATCTATATGGGTATTGACTGGGGCTGGTATCCCGACCCGTTTCATTGGGGTAAAATGCACTATGACGCCGCGCGCCGGACACTATATATTTATGACGAATTTAGGGTAAAAAAGATGAGCAACGCCGATACTTGGAATAGTCTTGTCATGCTTAAAGGCGTGACCGGTACCGACCTTATTACGGCGGATAGCGCCGAGCCTAAGTCTATTGGCGATTATCGCGATTATGGCGCTCTTTGCCGACCGGCCATCAAAGGCCCTGACAGTGTACGTTACGGCATGAAGTGGCTGCAATCCCTTAAATCAATCGTTATTGATCCTGTTCGGTGCCCGGCAACGACCCAAGAATTTATAAACTATGAATATGAACGCACAAAAGACGACGAATTAACAGGACGCTATCCGGATGCGGACAACCATTCTATTGATTGTGTGCGTTACGCTATGGAACGTGTGTATAAGCGAAAAGGACAATGAATAAGGCTCTTGACATCTTCAAAATATTGTAGTATAATTTATTTAACTAAAATGTTTTTGAGGGAGGAACGGTCATTGAGCAATGTGGTTAGTTGCCCGAATTGCGGCAGCACAAATATTATTTTTCAACGCGAACAGTCCGGATCAGTCGGAGCGCAAACTAACAAGGTTTATGTCGTACCGGCGAAAAAAAGTCACGGTTGCCTATACTGGACACTTATCGGCTGGTGGTGGAAACCTGTATATTGGGTTCTTATCGGCTGGTGGTGGAATTTATTCTTTCATAGACGCAATCGCGGAGGTTTAGGCTTTTGGGCGGATAAATCAATAAATCATACTATGGCCGTATGTCAAAATTGCGGATATTCATGGACAGCTAAAGGAAGCGGAAGCCAGTCGAAAATAATTAAGGGCGTTCTTATCTTTGTCGGTATACTTGTATTTATCGGAATAATAGGTACGATATTTGGCGGCAAGGATGGCAACAAGATCACGACGAGCGGCGACGCGAGCGCCGGGACCGAAAAACCTGCCATAGAGGACTTTACCTATGATATTTCCGGGGACAAAATCCTTTTGAAGTCATACACAGGTTCAAAAGAGCTATTAGAGGTAGCCGCATCATATGAAATCGACGGAAAAATCTATCAGACTGATATATCCGACTTTCAAGCGGGCATTGGCAACCACAATGTCAAAACTCTTATTTTAGACGAGGGCATAACTGAAATAAAAACGTCTATCTTCAATTCAAGCAACGTCAAAAAAGTGTTTTTTCCAAAGTCCTTGACACTTGTCTACGATTACACACTGTCATATCTTCACCCAAGTAAAGGTGAGAAGGTAAGTATATATTATGCTGGGACACAGGAAGAATGGGCGAACATATTCACTTCTTATAAACGAACAGCGGTCGAAGATGCAGAAGCCGCCGAAGAATTGGGCACGGCTATGGCTGATAAGCTGAACGAAATGATCGGCACGGAATATGACAGCTCGAAGTTTGAATACTACTTTTCCGCTACAGTGGATGACGTAAAATAGCACAACAACAAAATAGCAGAGATCACATCTCTGCTATTTTGTTATCCAGTAAAAAATACTTTGCTAATGCCATGTATAGTAAATAAAAAATTACTGAAAAATTGATAAAACCTCTTGACACACTACAAGACTTGTAGTATAATTGTAGTAGCACAGGAGGTGAATGACTTGAATGATAAGACTTTAAATATTAAAATATCCTCTGAATTGTATAATGCCTTAAAAAAAGAAGCGGAGAATAAAAATATTTCTTTAGCTTCTATGGTCAGGATTATATGTTCAGAATATTTTAATAAAAAGTCCTAAAGAAATAAGGCGTTGTCCGTCTCGCAAACAAATCAACGCCTTATATCCACGACAAGGTAAACCTTATCTGAAATCTATTATACATCAGATTGGTTACTTTGTCAAGCAGTATTTTGATAAAAGGAGTAACCAACATGAAAGATTTAACAGATACTCTGCGGATCATGGGCAGTTTGTTCACAATCTGCCGAGAAACAGCGGAAACGGGAAATATGCCGTCTGAGCTTTACGCCGATATGTTTGAGCTGGCCGAGGATATAACCTGTCATGCCGCAGAGCTATGCGTGACCCGCCCGACAAAGGAGGCGTGTCCGGCATGAATGAAATGCAGGTTTTCAATAATCCTGAATTTGGACAGCTTCGCACTGTACTGATCGACGATACGCCGTGGGCTGTCGGTAAGGACGTTGCGTCAGCTTTAGGGTACAAAGACACGGCCAAAGCCGTCAAAATGCACGTTGACGATGAGGATAAAGGGGTGGGTGATTTATCTACCCCTGGCGGGACGCAGAAAATCAACATCATTAACGAAAGTGGTATGTATTCACTTATCCTGTCAAGTAAACTGCCTTCCGCAAAGCGATTCAAACGCTGGATTACGAGCGAGGTGCTTCCGGCGATAAGACGGACAGGGAGCTACACAAAAGAGGAAGAAAGGGCAAAGCAGGTTCCACAGAGGGAAATCACTGTTGACGATTTTCTAAAAGCGGCGGCAGTTGTCGCCACCTGTAAGAATGAGCGATTGCCGTATGTGCTTGGCTTCCTCAAAAGCGGAGGTTTTCCCATGCCGGAGATATGCGCTCTCCCCTCATCTCCCAAAGACGATGGCAAGTGCGCTATGATAATTAACAAAGCGGTAAACGAGCACGGTCTTAGCTTAAGCCGCATTGCAAAAGCGACCGGCCTTGCCACAACACAAATAACACGCATCCGCACAGGTCAAAGCGTCCCAACGCTTCAGCGGGCGCAAATCATCATAGACGCCGTGAAAGACATGGTGCCTGAAATTGAATAGTGTTAAAGGCGTCGGAAACGGCGCCTTTTTCATGCCCGAAAAGGCAGGTGTAAACGTGAATATTTTTTCGAGATTACTCTCCATGATAAGGCAGGTGATAAGGCGAATGATACCGTATAGAAGTATTGAACAGGCAGAGCATATAGACACCCCGCTGTCCTCTGAAATGACAACGGCCCTTGATATGTGGTATCAACTATACGTAAACAAAGCGGACTGGTTAAAACCGACAACGGTTAAATCTCTTAATCTACCGGCCTTTATAAGCTCTGAGATAGCCCGGCAAATAGTTTTGGAAATGCAATGGAACATAACCGGCAAATCAAGAAACGGTATGACAGAAACAACGGACGGCGCAGAGATGACCAATCCCAGGGCCGAATACCTTAAAACGGAGTTTAAAAAACTCGTAAATATTTTACGTCTTAAGTTGGAGCAAGGCTGCGCAGCTGGCGGCATGATAATTAAACCATATCCTAATCCCGCTGATGGTCATATATATTTTGATTGGACTATGGACTGGGCCTTTTATCCGCTTGCATTTGATGATGACGGTAATTTGTCCGATGTTATTATCCCTGACGTTTTTACTGAGGGAAAAGTAACATATACCCGTCTCGAAAGACACACCATTACAAAAGATGGTGTGAAAATTTCTCAACGCGCCTTTAAATCAAATATGCGTGACAGTATCGGTACAGAAATACAACTGACCGAGGTGGAACGCTGGGCGGCGCTGCAAGCTGAGGCTACTGTACAGAATACTGAAGGGCCGTTATTCGGCTGGTATAAAGTAGCGTCGGCAAACAATATTGACGTTGATAGTCCTTTGGGTGCTTCTGTTTTTGCAAAAGCCGTTGACGTAATACGCGAGGCAGACCTGCAATATTCCCGGCTTTTGTGGGAATTTGAAGGTTCAGAATTAGCAATCGACGTAGACCCGACAGTCCTTCGTCCCAAAAAGACCGAGGGCGGCGGTGTTGAAATGCCAAAGCTGAATGAACGTCTTTTCCGGTCTGTTGACGCAGATAAAGGCGACCGTGATCTGTATGAAGTATTCTCCCCCGCTATTCGTGATGGCAGCTTGCTTAATGGTTTAAATCAACTATTTATTCGTATAGAAGATTTAACCGGCTTGTCCCGCGGCACGTTATCCGATGCAAATGTAGACGCCCGGACGGCTACAGAATTAAAAATCATTAAACAACGCTCCTATGCAACTATCGCTGATAATCAAGCGGCTCTGGAAACTTGTTTACGTGACGTAATTCGTGCTATGGATAAATACGCTACCGCCTATAACTTAGCACCGGAGGGCGAATATGATGTGTCATTTGAATGGGACGATTCTATTCTCACAGACGCCGAGCAGCAGCTTCAGGAACGGCTTTTATTGTATAACGCCGGTATTATAGGCAAAGCCGAATTGCGCCAATGGTATTTAGGCGAAACGCAGGCTCAGGCAGAAAATGCTATTGCGGCCGTCCAAAAGGAAGCGTTAGCAGGAATGCCCGATATACTTCCTACTATCCAAGATGAGCCGTCTAAACAAGGAATGTCTTCTACGCAGGAGTGATAAGCGGTGACGGTTCAGGAGTTGCAAAAGCAAGTTGATTTGCTAATGGCAAGGTTTGATGAAGTAAACAGCTTTTTTATTGCGAAAATTGCGGCTCAAATCAAAAAAATCGGAGAGCTATCCCAATCAAATATAAACAGGCTTGTTATCATGGCTGAAATGAATAGCGACATGGCGGAAATAAATTCTCGATTAGCACGTGCGGCTCAGTTAGGTACGCAAGACCTATTTAGAATATACAATACTGCCCTGAATGACACATATACAGACAAACGCTTTTCGCGAGTGCTGACCATGCGTCCTTTGTCCTCTGATGCGCGCGCTCGTTTAGAGCATTATGCACAAACGGTTAGTATGCAAACGGCGGGTACAATGCAAAATCTGTCTAATACAACGATTATTTCTAACACCTACCGGCAAGCTATTGATAAGGCAGTGTTAGCGGTCAGTGCCGGATTAGATGATTACAAGGCAGCTACACGAGAAGTGGTTCGCGATATAGGTTATGGCGGTATGCAAATTCAATATCCCAGCGGGTATCATCGTCGATTAGATACCGCAGTCCGTCAAAATGTCATTGACGGTGCAAATCAAATAGCGCAAAATGGTTCTATTTTGATGGGCGAAGAATTAGGTTTTGACGCCTATGAAATATCCGCACACGCTCGTAGTGCTCCCGACCATGAGCCGGTACAGGGGCGCGTGTTTTTGAAATCGGAATTTGAGAAAATGCAAATCGGCGCACCGTTTGTAGATGTAGACGGTAGGCATTATGAGGGCTTTAATCGTCCAATTGGCGAGTGGAATTGTATGCACATAGTTATGAGTTTTTCAACGCAACATTCTGTTCGCCGGTATACGGACACACAATTAAATCAATGGGCCACAGAAAACCAACAGGGCTGTGAAATAGACGGTAAGCACTACACCATTTATCAGGCGTCACAGCTCATGCGTCGAATAGAAACCGAGGTTCGCCGTCAAAAGGATACGGCAAATGCCGCTCGTGCTGTAGACGACATGGAGCTGCGCCGTGAGTGTCAAAAACGTATTAACGCTTTAGCACAAAAATACGAAAGGGCGTCAATGGCTTCCGGTATTGCGGCGCGTAAAGACAGAATGGTTGTTGATGGCTTCCGAATGGTGAAAGTTTAATATTTAGCGCCGAGAGGCGCTTTTTTCGTGCAACCTTTAAGGCTTGAAAACCGATTAACCATCGGTCTTTCATATATTTTCCCGACCGGTACGGGCTATAAATTGCCGGAATTGCCCCTGAATACGGGCTTAAAACTGTTCACAGCGGTACAATAGTTACCGCTGAGAAAGGAGTGCAGATGACACTTAAAGACCTTTTGGCCCCGGACCTGTTTTCACAGGTTGAAGCGGCCATCAACGAACATAACGCAAAAGAAACTGACAAGTTGAAGCACGTGCGTTATGTTGATCTGTCGGAAGGCCAGTACGTCAGTCGGAACAAATTTGACGATACGACCAATCAGCTTAAACAGCAGGTTACAGATTTGCAAGGGCAGTTGTCCCAGCGTGATACTGATATGAATGACCTGAGTGCAAAGCTGACCGCAGCGCAAGCTGATGCCGGGAAACTGGCTGAAGCGCAAACCGCTCTTACCGATCTCCAGTCCAAGTATGAGACTGAAAAAAATGATTGGGAGAACAAAACCGCAAAACAGGCGTATGAGTTTGCAATTAAAACCGAAGCGGGTAAGTTGAAATTTTCCAGTGCGGCGGCACAAAGAGATTTTATCCGCGGGGCGATTGACGCAAACCTGAAGCTGGACGGTGACACCATCATGGGCTTTTCTGACTATGTACAGAAATATAAAACAGATGACCCGTCTGCTTTTGTGGCGGATGCGCCTGAACCTACACAGGCTGGAGAACAGAACACGCCTCCTCCTCAGATCGTATTGGGGAAAAACGGGGCACTGTCCGAAAAAAAAGGCTTGTTTAATTTTGAATTTACAAGCGTTCATCCAAGACCTAAAAATGAGTAAACCGCCACGCAATATAAAATTGTAAAGGAGATTTTTATATGCCTGGTATTAACTATGCAGAACAGTATTCAAGTGAACTAGCGCAGCAGTACCCTTATGTGTTGAACTTTGGTGCGCTATACGCCACACCTAACAATGGCCGCTATCGTATGGGAGAAGACGGCAAAACCGTATATATCCCCCACATTACCACGACTGGCCGTGTCAATTCTGATCGTGATACAATCGCGATGGCAACTCGCAACTATGACAACGCCTGGGAGCCTAAGACACTTTCCCATCATCGGAAATGGTCTACGCTGGTCCATCCTAAAGACATTGATCAGACAAATGAGGTTGCCTCTATAGCCAATGTTACCCGCGTTTATAACGAGGAGCAGAAATTCCCTGAGATGGACGCTTATACCATTTCTACACTTTATACGCTGGCGACTACCGCCGATGAAAAGGATGGAAGCAAAAAGGCTATGGAACCTGACAAGACGGTTTTGACCGCCGCAAACATCCTTAGCGTTATTGACAGCCTTATGGTGAAAATGGATGAGGCCCGTGTACCCGTCAATGGACGCATCCTGTATGTCACGTCTCAGGTTCGGCAGCTTCTTAAGACCGCTGACGGCATCGCTCGTCAGCTTGACGTCAAGGGCAACAGTAGCTCCGCCATCAACAGAGAAATTTCCCGTCTTGATGAACTGGAAGTCGTTTCTGTTCCTTCTACCCTCATGAAAACAAAATATGACTTCACAAAGGGATGGAAAGTGGCGGAAGACGCCAAGCAGATTAATCTGTTCCTTGTTCATCCTTCCGCGGTCATTACTCCCGTTTCTTATGAATTTGCCCAGCTTGATTCCCCTTCCGCTGTCACCGAAGGCAAGTATATCTATTTCGAGGAGAGCGACGAGGATGTATTTATCCTCAATCAGCGCCAGGATGCCCTTCAGTTTAACATTACCGAGGGGGAATAAACGGCTCTGATCGTATAGACTTTTTTCCAAGCGATCAGAGCCTTTTAAGCGGTACCGTGAAAGTGCGTGATATGATGGCTGACGGTTCAAAAGTAGCAGCAAGCGATGTCCCAATACAGGCTGCGGCTACACAGGATAAAGTTGTAAAGGCCCGGTCATTAAAGGCCGCGACAAAGAAAAAAGCGGCAAAATCACAATGATGGGAGGCTCTTAATGTGGCAACATATCTTTCTTATACCGAATACCAACAGCACGGCGGTGATTTACCTGAAACGGATTTTACCTTAGCTGAATTTAAAGCTCGCAAGAGGATTGACTATTTAACGGATTGTCGCGTACAATTTATGGCTAAAGTGCCGGAGGAAGTTAAACTGTGTATCATGGAGCTTATCAAGGTGGACAGTAAAATCGGCTCCGACGCTTTAGCCGACAATCCGCTCATTGCGTCATTTAATAATGACGGGTATTCTGAAAGTTATGGTAACACAGATACACAAATAGCCAATCTACGGCAAAGCGCAGACACAACTATCCGCGAAATGTTATACGGCGTTAGGGACGATTTCGGTGTACCTCTCCTTTATCGGGGGGTGTATGGCTATTGAAGCTCTGCTGTGAAACAATTACGGTGTTTAATTCCCGTATGGCTGAAAATACAGGTTTTGACGAATACGCTGCAACTGTTATATCTGGTGTATCATGGCACAACACGATTGCATCATCTGTAATAATGTCTGGCCTAAAAGCTACAGATAGCTGCGTAATTCGTATACCGACAAATGCTGATTTTAGTGGGAAATCTTTTGTCAGTCCACAAGACTACGATATGAGCGATCCTGCTTCGTCTTTTACGCTGCGAAACGGCGATATAATTGTACGCGGTACTGCCAGCGGTTCAGTAAAACCCGCTGAATTGCACAAACAATACGAAGCAATAACCATACTGGGAGTAACCGATAATCGCCGCATCAGACGATCCCCACATTGGAAGGTGGTGGGAACATAATGGCTACTATCATCAAAGCAAATTTCAACTGGATTGGTATTACTGCACTATTAAAAAAACACAATATCGAAAAAGGCGGTCTTGTTCAAAAAACTATAGACAAGTCTGTTATTGAATGGTGTCTTCAATACTGTCCCTGGGAAACGGGTGTATTAGCAAAAAGTGCGTATGCCGCTACACAAATTGGAAGCGGTAAAGTAATCTATCCTGGTCCGTATGCGCGGTATTTGTATTTTGGTAAGGTTATGGGACCTAACATTCCTGTTTTTGAGGATAACAGCGGTGTTCCCACTCGATTCTTTTCGCCACCTGGTCGGCCAAAACACCTGACCGGGCGCGACTTACAGTTTAAAACTGATGTAAACCCGCTTGCCGGTGCATTTTGGTTTGAACGTATGAAAGCGGATCATTCAGCAGACATTCTAAGGGAGGCGAAATCTGTTGCCGGAATTAAATAACGTGGAGCAATTAAGAAATTGGTTTCGCACTTGCCCCGCTATCCTTGACAGTAATCGTTTCCGCATAGATTACTTAGACAAAGACCCCACGGAATACGCGATTTACGCGGTTCCGTCCACTATGACTTATCGTGAAAATGTTTTGGGCGAGGAAGTCCCTGCCGATATTCAAACATTGAATTTCATATTTGCATCGAAAGAATCATACGGTGCTGATATTCAACAAAATCTTGCTAATATGGGATTTTATGATGAAGTTATTTTGTGGATACTGGAACAAAACGCAAAACGCAATTTTCCCGCTATCAATGCCGGATATGTTAAATCTATAGTTCCAACTTTAACCGCGTATCCAGCGGAAATTGGAAGCGATGCCGCAAAATACCAAATTCAATTACGAATGACCTATAAACGCTCAGTATAAAGTGAGGGAGGTTCTTTGACTTATAAAGTTGACGGGCGGCTTTATCTTTCTTTTGGCAGCATAGTTAATGACGCCCTATTAATTTCTGATAAACGAACAAAAATAACGCTGTCTAATGGCGGCGTACAAATTATAGGAAGGAGCATGATTATGGCAAAACTTGACAGAAACCGTAATATGTATTTTGCCTCGTTTAACGGTACAGAATATGAGGCTCTGGGTCGAGATAATGACGATCTGTCTAAAGACCTTAATCCTGATACCGAAACGTCGAAAAATGTGCTTGGAGAAACTACATTTAAGCACAACGGCTATGAGCCGTCTGTATCGGTTGATCCGTATTATGCTGACAGTGAATCCGTTCTCTATGAAAAACTGGTAGAGATTGCACTTGAAGAAAAGTACGGCGAGGATACAAAGGGCTACTTTATTGAGGTATTTTTCGATCAGGCAGACGCTAAAGCCGGTACTATGACCGGAACCGGAAAGAAACGGGCTGCATATATCGTTCCCCAGTCTACCGGTGGTGACACCTCCGGCGTCGGTATTCCGTTCACGGTTAATCCTGTTGGACCCATGACAGATGTCCAGGTTACATATCAGATTGCAACTCGTGAAGTTACCGTTTCCCCGGCTGGTTAATAAAATAAAAAGCAAATAAGGCCGCTGCACCATTTACAGCGGCCTTTAAATTTTATATTGTAGGAGGCTAATTATCAATGGCAAAATCACAAATTAAACGTGTAAATTCTACGGTGGCACCTGAATTTGACGACACTTGTATTGTTGTTGATGACGGTACAAGGGAAATTCCTATAAAAAATAAATTCGGCAAAACAATTTGTACTATTTACTTCCGTCCGGCAGACCTGTCAATCATAGACAGATACGAGGACTTCATAAAAAATTTGCAAACGGTGTTGTCGCCATTGGCACGTATCAGTATTGAACGGGACGGCACACCGACATTTGATAAAGACTGGCAGCTCTTATCTGACGTAGAAAACGACCTTAAACGCCGAATAAATGAGTTATTCGATATGGATGAAGCAGATCAGATTTTTGCGACACGGCGGGCGTTTTCTTCTGTAAATGGTACATTTTTCTGTATAAATGTTTTTGACAAACTTGGTGAGTACATAACAAACGCCATAAATCGTGAAGCGGCCTTATCTCAGGCGCGCGTAGAGGAGTTTTTAACGCCCTCTAATAATAGGGCAGCTCGACGGTCTACACCTGCTGTACCTTCATCCGCAAAGGAGGCGTCTGCCGATGTTGGGGGCGCTACCAACAACGCTTGAAGTAAATGGCCGCGTTTATGATATTCGTACAGATTTTCGCGATATTTTAAGAATAATCGCAGCCTATCAGTCGCCAAAATTGACTGATCAAGATAAATTATATGTTTGCATGAAACAAATTTATGTGGAGGTGGAGGCCATCCCGCGCGCTGATTTTACGGAGGCATTCAATAAGGCGCTAACATTTATAGAATGTGAACATCAACACGACGTTAAAAAGCGACCTCGATTAGTCAATTGGGTGAAAGATGAACAACTCATATTTCCCGCGATTAATAAGGTGGCAGGTTTTGAGACACGGACAGCGGAATACGTTCATTGGTGGACATTTATGGGATATTTTCATGGCATCGATAAGGACGACACATGGAGTTTTATCCTCTCTATCCGACAAAAAAGAGCAAAGCATAAGCCACTGGAAAAATACGAAAAAGAATTTTATCTTGCTAATAAGGCCCTTTGCGACGTTGATGAGTACAAATCATCAAAAGAGCAAAGCTCGGACGCACTTTTAGACATTTTTAATGATTTGACAAAAAACAAGTAGAAAAAAACAGAGGTGTAGAAAATGGCGGAAAACAATGACGGTTCCATTACCTTTGACACCGAATTAGATAATACAGGATTTGAAAAAGGCTCGGAAAAAATGTTGCAAGCCATAAAAGATGTGACGGCTTCCGTTGACAATATGGGCGACAACATGATGGAATCTTTTTCAAAAATGCTTCCCCTGCTAACAAATATAGCTAATTCTACATCTTTAATCGCTGAGCGGATAACGGGAGCGGCTACACAGGCGGCAGAAGCTAACACTGAAATAGCTTCATCCGAACAGCAGGTAGTTCAGGCAGCACAAGCAGCGGCGGAGGCTGTGGGTCAAGAGCAGCAAGCAGCGACAGATTTTTCTACCGGCGCGCTAAACATGAAAAATACAACCTCCCAGCTCGAACGGGAGGTTAATTCTTTAGCAGAAAAAATGCAGTCAATTTCAAGTAGTACGGAAGCCGGTTTTTCTAACGGCAAAGCGGTTCTTACTTTTGATGCAAAACTATCTGATATAGAAAATAAATTAGCGTCTGCTCGTGAAAAATTAGCGCAGTTTGGTGCAACGAAAATCCCAACTGAAGACTATCAACAGCTTTCTAAGCAGATAGAAAAAACAGAACAGTCCCTTTTTAAACTGTATGACCGACGCGATGAAATGAAGGACCTCGGCGTCAAGTCTAAATCTAAGGCTTGGCAGCGATTGGCACTGGACATAAAAAACACTGAAACCGAGCTTGACCGTTACGAAAGACAACAAGCGGCAATGGAAAATAACGGTACAGCATTTGTCCAAGGTACGAATACAGGGACTTACGCCCAAATGGAACAGTCCTTGAACAATACCGAAGCTGCGTTAGCGCGAAACAAAGCATTGATTGACGCAGAGGCGTTGGCGCAGGCGCGGTTAAATGTTCAAGTGGCCCAAGAAAAGGTTAACCTTGCCGAAACTGAAAGCGAAAGGCAAACAGCATTGGCAAACTTGCAAGCTGCCCAGCAGGAATTAAATAACGTGGCGTCGTCAATGTCCATGAAAGGTGGGAATATGGGGCCCGGTGAGGGCGCTATCAGCGGTTGGGAGAGGCTTGCCCGTACAGTATCGTCATTTGGTGCCGCCGCAAAGGTGGCCGCGGCAAAGGCCGCTCAACTTATCGCACATTTGTCAAAAGCAGCGTTTAACACATTTACGAAAGGTGTTAAAAATGCAATAAACGGACTAAAAAACTATGCGTCACAGGCAAAGCAGACCATCTTATCTTCTAATGCACTTGTAAAGTCACTTACCAGCGTAAAAACACTGTTAAAAACGCGCATTAAACGTATGTTTATCAGCGCAATAATAAACAGTGTTAAAGACAGTTTAAACGAGCTGGCAAAATTTTCATCTGAATTTGACAAGTCCATGTCAAGTATTACGAACAGCTCAAAACGCTTTTCCGGTAATCTTGCAGTATCCCTCAGCGGGCTTATAAATGCCGTTGCTCCTGCTTTAACTCAGCTTATGGATATGCTGTCACGTGTTGCTACGTACTTTAACGCCTTTATTGCTATGTTGAGCGGCAAGTCAACAATGATAGTCGCAAAAAAGCAGACCGCCTCCTATGCTGCTTCTCTGGATAAAACGGCGGATAGCACGGATAAAGCCGCTGAAGCGACTAAAGAATACAACAAACAGGTTTACGGTTTTGACGAATTAAACAGACGCAGTGATAATAGCTCCACGTCAGACAAGGGTGCATCCGGTTCGGACGGCTCTGATCTGTTTGAAGAAGTTCCTATAAGCTCCGTACTGCCCGATACAATAAAACAATTTCTTGACGAATTAAAGGCTCTTGTAGACGCCGGAGATTGGTTCGGCGTTGGTGAAAAACTCGCAAGCGGCTTAAATTCTATTGTAGATACCGTAGACAACTGGATTAACAGCACTTTCCGGCCTAAAGGCGTTGAGTGGGCTGGAAATTTCGCAGAAATATTGAACGGCTTGGTCTATGGATTTAATTGGACAAATTTAGGGGCTACATTGGGCGATGGCATAAACGCTATTGCTGACATATTCAATACGTTCCTGACAAAATTTGATTTTGAGGCGCTGGGAACGGGTGTTGCCAATGGTTTTAACGGCCTCTTTGACCGCATTGAATGGGATTTACTCGGTCAGACTTTCGCAAATTATTGGAATGCACTTGTGTCCTTTATCTACGGTCTTGTAACAAATCTTGACTGGGCAAATGTAGGCGATTCCTTTGCCGAATTTGTCCAAAACGCAATTAACACCTTCAATTTTGAAAAACTGGCTGATACAATCTCTAATGGCATAAACGGTATCGTTACTCTACTTCAACACTTTTTCGACGGCGTAGATTGGGACGGTCTGGGTACAACACTTGGAAACGGTGTAAATCGCATTTTCGGTAATACCGATTGGACCGCTCTCGGTCAGTCCATATCTACGGCTATAAACAGTCTCGTTTCAATAATACTGAATTTTGTTGATACGGTAGATTGGTCCGGTGCCGGTGCCAAACTTGCCGCGAGTATCAATGCAATTTTCACTAACACGGATTGGGCCGCTCTCGGCAAAACATTAAGTGATGCATTTTCCGGTGTACTTCAATTTATTATCACTGCTATTGAAGAAATTGATTGGATCGGAATTGGGCGCTCCATAATAGATTTTTTACTTGGCATTGACTGGATTGGGTTAGTTGGTACACTGGTCAAGGGAATTATTGATGCGTTTTTTGCTTGCTGCGAATTAATTGCAGGCGGCATAGCGGAAGTCCTGTTAAAAGCATGGGACAGCATCACGGGCTGGTGGCGTGATGTTGCCTATGAGGACGGCAAATTTACCATAATGGGCCTTTTGGAAGGCATTTTAGACATATTTAAGGATATAGGGTCATGGCTCTACGATAATATAGCAAAACCTTTTATTGATGGCTTCAAAAAGCTATTTGGTATAAACTCGCCGTCAACGGTTATGGCCGAATTAGGCGGATTTTTGATAGAGGGTTTATTAAATGGTATTTCAGGTCTGTGGTCTTCTATAACCGATTTCTTCAGTGATGCCGGGGCTAAACTGAAAGACAAAATATCCGGTCTTTGGGACAATATTAAGACTAAAACGTCGGAAAGTTGGGGCAAAATTAAAGATACTGTCAGCGATAAATTCACGCAGCTAAAAACATCCTTACAAAATATCGGAGACAATATCAAAACCAAACTTTCGTCCACCTGGGATAATATTAAAACAAAATCATCGGATATTTGGGGTAAAGTTAAGCAGACTGTCGGTGATAAATTCACGCAGCTAAAAACGTCCTTACAAAATACCGGCAACAATATAAAAACCACAATTTCAAATGTTTGGACAAATGTCAATTCAACGGCCAGTCAAAAATGGAGTACGATAAAATCTACCGTATCACGACTGTGGAGCGGGCTTAAAACTACGCTTTCTACCACGGATTGGCACTCAGTAGGTTCTAATTTGGTATCCGGATTACGCGCCGGTATTTCAAATGCGTGGAGCGGCTTAACAAGCTTTGTCAGCGGACTTGCTTCCGGCCTTACTTCTACCTTACGTAGTGCTTTTTCTATACATTCTCCGTCAAAGGTGTGGGCGCAAATTGGCGAATATCTGGACGCGGGCCTTATGCAGGGCATTAATGCCAAACGACAGACCGTGTTAAATACAGTTTCCAAATTGGCACACGACGCTACTGATCAATTAACGGAAAATAAGGCTACACTGCAAATAGATACTACGTCAGATAAATTGCTGCTTGGTTTGTCTACTATTGCGGATAAACTTTCGGACATTGCAAGTATCTTTCATAGTATTGGCGGCATAACGGCAAATTTACCGGACATACAAATCCCGGCTATTATAACCGGCGCAGAAATACCGTATAAAACACGTATCAGTGATAGTGGGACGGGTGCTACAAATGTTCTCGCCATGTCATCTGATTTGGACGAAGTTTTATCGGCTCAAAATTATATTTTACAGCAAATATTTGATTTGCTTTCAAGATTGCATTTGACCGTTGACGGTGACAGCCTTATGCGGGCACTGACGTCACTGTACAGATTGAACGGTCGAAATTACGGAGGTGTATAATATGGCAGTACAAGGCACATTTCAGATTAACGGACACGATTATACACAATACGTGAAGCAAAAAACAGGTTTCGGTTGGGCGCGTGAAAATACAAGTGATAGTGACGCTGGACGTGATGAAGACGACACCATGCACACAAATGTCCGCTCACACCAGCGTAAACTGACATTAAAACTCGGACCTATGCCTTTTGACGTTGCTATGCAACTTGAAAAAGACCTTGAAGGCGGAGATGACGGCGTTCGTGTAACTTACGCAGATTTAAAGGACGGTCTTTGCACTCGATTGTTTTATAACACGTCTATAACTGCCGCGCAAGAGCAGTTTCGGGAAGACGGTATTGTTATAGACGATATAAACTTTACCCTCATAAGTGTAAAGGAGGCAACTGTGTAATGCAAACACGGCCCGCAAATTGGGGGTCACTGTTTGTTGCCCCTCATAAAACTGAATACCGTTTTGTGATTAACGGGGTCAATTATGACGGCAAAAATGTTCATGGAACACCGGAAATTACAAAACCACTGTTAGATAAACCGGCAATAGGAAGATGCTGTACAGGTTCATTAGACGTTACGGTATCGCCCGGAACGTCTGTAATACCGAAGGCCGCTACGGTAAACGCCTTTTGCCGGTTATGTTCCATAGACGGTAAAACTGTTACAACGTGGGTACCGCAGGGTAAATATTATATAACCTCACGAAGCGGCAATAGTCATGTACGATTAACTTGTTGTGACAATATGATCAAGGCCGGTCAGACGTACAGGGATAAATCAGCTATAACGCAATGGCCAGCGCCGATGAAAACAGTTGTTACCGAAATCGCAAAAATCATGGGCGTTAGCGTGGATAGCCGAACAGTTATAAATACCGGTAAAGATTATGTCGTAAGCTATCCGAACGATGATGTGCTGATGTCTGAAGTATTAGGCATGATTGCGGCTGCACATGGCGGCAACTGGATCATAACAGAAAACGGGGCGTTGCGTTTAATACCGTTTATCTCCCCCGCTATTTCCACCGGCCAAAATCTATCACGTACACACAGCGGCTTTTCTTTGACGGGTCCCGCTCAAATGTTCACACGTGTTGTATTAACAGATACAGCAAAAAATGAATTTACATCCGGTGATGATACAGGCTTAACCCTCGGAGTTATGTGTGATTATGCTACACAGGCGATGGTGGAAAAAATATGCTCTGTGCCAACTATATATGTCAATAAAGACCGGTTACGCGTACCGAGTGGCAGCATCAACAAAGACTGTTTACGTTTAAGTACTGGAAGCGCGTCAAAAGGACTATTATATTTTAACAATAATTCTACGTTATACGGCGCAACATATTTACCGTATGAGCTGTCCGGGGCCTATCTTGATCCCCTGACAGAATTAGGAGACACCGTTATGGTTCAGGATCGTAACGGTAAAACATATAACGTGGTAGTGTATTCTATAAAAATGGGTTGTACAGTTGCCGGTACGTGTACACTTATTGCAGACGCCGAAGACGAAACAGAGGACGAATACCCGTATTATACAATGCAGGATTTAGCCGTTTCTCGTACAGTGCGTACAGATCAGACATACTTTGGCAACCGTATTACCCGTTCTGAAGGTTTTGTTAGTGAACTTTTAGTTGGCGACAACGTAAAAGCCCGTTTAACCGCAAACGCATCTGTTTTCTCCATGCAATCCGATGACGGTAAAGGTAACATGATAGACCGTATTTACTTTGACACTAAACAAGGTAAATACGTGATTACCGCTGACGTCACAATAAACGGTGTTGTTACGTTTACTGATTTGGAAACCGGAGGTTCTACCGTTATAAACGGTGACAACATCACGACCGGTACGATCAAAGCCGCACGACTTGACTTGTCCGATTATTCCACTACAACAGAAACCGGAAAACAAATCACAAGCGCCATCGAAGGATTTTCAGATGGATTAGCGTTGTCTGTAACAGACGGTGATACGTCAAGCACCATTGAGTTAACTTTGGACGGAATTATACTGTCAAGCGGTTCCATATCGTTTAACGGTTTTGTTACATTTACCGATTTAGAGGGGGCCGGTACTACTACTATTAATGGCAGTAATATTACAACAGGTACTATAGACGCAAATGACGTAAATATCATTAATTTGAGTGCCGCGTCTATTACTTCCGGCCAAATCAGTACAAGTTTTCTGGACTTGTCCAGCTACAGCACAACTGATGAGACAGAAACGTATGTTACAAAAACCATCAGCGATACGATGGACGGCCTGGAATTTCGTGTCAGCTCGTCAGTAAATGGTAATGAAACTACGTCAACAATTACTATGTACAGCGGTGCAGTCTCTATCACGAGCACGTCCATTAAGGGCACAACAGCAACTCAGGCCGCCTCTATTGCCGCTGATGCCGTAAACGGCATTACACTGGAAGTATCAAATAACGACACTTCCAGTACGTTAACACTAAAAGCAGGTGCCACAAAATTATCCAGCGGGACTATAAGTTTTGAAGGCTTTGTCACGTTTACTGATTTGGAAACCGGAGGTTCTACTACTATCAGTGGCGACAACATCACGACCGGTATGATCAAAGCCGCGCGACTTGACTTGTCCGATTATTCCACTACAACAGAAACCGGAAAACAAATCACAAGCGCCATCGAAGGATTTTCAGACGGCCTGGAACTTTCGGTCACAAGCTCAACTCTATCAGATGAAACTACGTCTAAAATAACGCTAACGTCCGGACGTACTACCATAAGCACTGTATCTATTACAGGCACAACAAAAGCACAAGTCGCCGATATTGTAGCGGACGCAGTAGAAGGTATAACGCTGTCACATACGACTAGCAGCTCGTCGGCTACACTGACGTTGAAAGCCGGTACAAAATCATCATCAACGACTATTGACTGCGTATCAGAAAGTGGTGCATCTACTATCGCTGCCAATGCGGTAAAAGGGATTAAATTATCTGTTACAAATAATACTGACGGTACGTCTTCCACAATCAAATTAACAGGGGCGGGCATAGATTTAGGCAGCGCAAACATTACATTTAATGGTTATGTTACATTCAAAAATTTATCAACCGTCAGCACTACAACAACGATTAACGGCGGTAATATTACAACTGGAACAATCGACGCAAGTCAAGTTACAATAAAAAATCTTAATGCGTCAAACATATCTACCGGCACACTTTCGGCTGACCGCATAAGCGGTGGCACAATCGACGCTAACAAAGTTACAATAAAAAACTTAACTGCATCATCTTTGGGCACTCAATGGAATTTTGAAACACTGAGAATAGGCGGGACTAATATTACAATAGGAGATTCATCCTATATTGCTCAAATTTCGTTTAGCCGCACTGGATTAAAGTTGGCAGGGGATACTACAGTTGGTACAGGTAGTGACAAAATAGGTTTTTTTGGTTCATCAGGATCGGCAAGAAAATACGTATCAACTGTATCTTCAACATCAGACCTTTCAAGTGTTGCAAGCGGCTTAAATAGCCTTATTAACGCATTACATAGCTATGGACTTGTATAACAATAGGAGGCATAATTTATGAAACTGGGTCAACTTGTAACGGCTTTGCCCGTTCTTCAAAAACTGGCAGACGCAAATTTAACACCAAAAACACTATACAGGGTGCATAAGCTCTTGTCCGCAATAGACAAAGAGCTTGCTATTTATAATGAGGGCCGTACCCGAATTATAAAAGAACTTGGCACGGAAACCGAGCCTGGAAAATGGCAGGTGACAAACGAAAATCGCGACCTTTTTGCAGATCGTATGACGGAATTGGCGAATGTTGATATTCAGGAAGACTTAAAAACCGTTTGTCTGCCGACAACCGAAAACATAACCCTTTCCTACAACGATCTTTGCGCTTTGAACGGCATAATCGAATTGGAAGACACGGAGAGCGAATAATAACGCTTAAATCGGGAACATTCCCGATAAAAAAATAATAAAGGAGAGTATTTACATGACTACAGAAAGAACCAGCACCACCTATGAAAACGGTAAGCGTATAGAAATACAGCGCGTTACCTACGAGCGGTCAGATGACCTGTACACTCTGGCAAATTTGCAGCGCCGGTATGAGTATGTTTGCGAACAGATAGACAACGCAACAGAAGATACCAACATTAAAGGACTGCGCGCTGAAAAGGCTCAGATTGAAGCGAGTATCAAGGAAACTGAAGACTTTATAGCGGGCTATTCTAAAAAGTAATAGCCATATTCGGAAAGGAGAAACCTTATGACGTGTGTTAGTGCTACACTGGTGCGTAATGACGGGGACGCGCGTGTTATGGACGTTTTACTAATCTCTGATGACGTACCCGACGAGCTGCCAACTACGGGAAAAGACATTCTGGGCCTTATGGCGACAGACAAATTCGCCCCATTCAGTGTCCTTTTTGTTGTAAATGCCTCAGCCGCCTCAAAGGTCTATATCGCAAATGAGGCTGGACAGTTTATAGCGCAGTAGAAAGGTGGTTTGCTTCATGAGCAACAAATTTATTAAGCTCCTTATCGCCCTCACAAAAGGGCTTGGAGATAGTGGGGGCGGCAGCCAGCAGCCGGAAATACAATACCCCACCATATCAAACAGTGAATTACGATGGGGGCCAAAAGTTATGGCAGACGTCAATAACGCGGCCCTCAGTATCACTGTATCATTTTAACCTATGGAGGTAAAAATCTAATGATTGACAGAATTAATATCAATAACAGCGAAGCCCAGCCTTTGCTGGGCTTTGATGGAGATCGGTATTATGAGGGCGAAGACTTGACGGTAAAATTTTCCGATGAGATAAACGGTTCTACATATAGCGGCAATCCGTGGAAATGGATACAGGCGCGTATAAAGGCCGGAAATTACATCGGTATTCACGTAAAGGACTATATTCCCCTCAAAACTACTAACAGCGTATCGCTGAAAATGGAAGTCGCAGGTATTGACACATATCGTAATTTTGCCGATACCGCTGTCGGCCACCATATTGATTTCATCTCGCGGGAGCTATGGCCCACCCTCCACCCTGCTAATCCTGTTGACTATAACAACGGCGTTTCCACGCAGGAGCATCCCTGGCTTGCGTCCGACTTGTATCATTGGCTCAACAGTTTGTCCGGTTCTGTTCCCAACGCAAAGACGCTTGCTCCTGAGATGAAAGAGGTGGACTACACAAAGGATGGCGTGTATTACTTCCTGCCTGATAACCTGAAAAGTGTTATCGCTGAGAAAAAGCTGTATCTTGAAAAGCGGTATTCCGCTTCCGGTCTTCTCACGGAAAGTAATGCCGGTGCCTGGGCGTCTATCGGTAAGCTCTGGCTTCCTAATGAATTTGAGGTATACGGTTCGGGCGTATGGGCCAATACCCTTTACGCGACACTCTCCGCGGTACAGTACCCTATATTTGCGCATAACATTTACAACCGTGTTAAATTGCGCTCCGGTGGCCGTAACAGCTGGTGGCTGCTCAGTCCTCGCGCTGACTACACTACGTATTGGACGAATGTCGGCAGCGGCGGCCGTGCGTACGCCACTACGGCGTCCTATACGTGGGTCGGCGCGCCCGTCTGCTTCCGTATCGCATAAATCTTTTTGTATCCGCGCCCCTTGTGGGCGCGGTTGAGGAAAAAAGTGTATGAGTAACGTATTACAGCGGCAGCGAGGCATATCCGAAATGGAGTTTTACCGCAATGCGGTGGACCTCCGGCACGAAATGTCACTGTTTTTGCGTAACGAGAAAAACGTCCCGAAAAAATGGCGAGCGTTATACACCGTTCCCATTTTGAAAAAGGTCCGTCAGCTTCTTGATGACATAGTTGAGGCCAACGCCATATATCCGTACACCGTTGAAATGCTGGCGCAGCGTCATGAGCTGCAAAACGGTTGTATCATTATGTGTGAAAAACTTTTCGATTGCCTTCAAGAGCTGATGGAAGACCTTTGGTGGGAAACATTGCACAAAGACGAAAACAACGCTGAGAGACGCCGACTGGAATATCACATAAACCGTATAAGTGAACTTCTCAGCCGGGAAGAAATTCTGTTAAAAGGCTGGAAGAAACGAACTAAACTTCTTCAGAGAACATAAACGCACGGGTTATTTTCTGCTTTATCGGGGTTCCGGTAGCCGTAACAACTGGTGGCTGCTCAGTCCTCGCGCTGACAACACTACGAATTGGACGAATGTCAACAACAACGGCAATGCGAACAACAATACGGCGTCCAATACGTGGGTCGGCGCGCCCGTCTGATTCCGTAAAAGCTGATTCCGATACATTCCTGGGCAAGCCTTAGAGTACACTTTTTGAGTGGAAATCAATGCCCCTGGTTTTCTTATGTACAATTCCTTTAACGGAAGGAGAAAATGACCCTCCCGTGCTCTTGTGCGGGTAAATAAATACCTTGACGCGACTGACCGGACGCTTCTTGCATGGCCTGGGATGGGCGATATATAACTGACGGAATCCAGTAAAGTACCAGGTTTCATGGTCATTGTCGCAAAGGAGCATACAACGCGCCCCCTACAATAACACTCTGCGAGGTATGATTATGAAATGAACAGTGCGGAACGACATGAAGCACGTTACCAAAGACGTAAAGCTGCGCGAGAAGAAAAACGTCGAGCCAAATTAGATTTATTTGATAATTTTGACAGAGCGACTTCTCCGCAGGCTTTACGTCGAGCCAATTGGGACGCCCGAAGGGGCGTCCTTTTTAAGGCAAGTGTCGCCAGATATAACGCACACTTTGCGCATTACGCCGTTTTGCAGTCAAAAGAGCTACACGAAGGAAAAGATGTGCGGCAAGGCTTCTACAGTTTTGACATTATTGAACGCGGCAAAAAACGTAATATACATAGTTTGCATTATGCGGAACGTGTAATACGTCGTGCAATATGCGTAAATGCACTGGTACCTATTTTATCCAGTAATCTGATTTATGATAATGGTGCGAGTTTGGCCGGAAAGGGTGTCAGTTTTTCCGCTGGCCGGTGTAAAACACATCTTCATCAGTATTTCAGGGAAACAGGCAGTAATGACGGCTATATCTTAATAATCGACTTTAAAGGCTACTTTGACCACATTTTACATAAACCGTTGTATGGTATTTTTGATAGATATATTTTTGATAAAAAACTTAACGCTTTATGTAAATCCTTTGTATCTTCACCGGACAGGTATCGACCGGAGCATGAACACGGTATGGGGCTATATATTGGCCCGGAGGACAGTCAAATTTATGCCGTGGCATATCCTAACCGCATTGACCACCTTATCAAAGACGGTTTACGGCTACGGTATTATGGCCGTTACATGGACGACGCCTATATCATCTATCAGGATAAATCCGTTCTTCAGCGTATTCAACAAATACTTTATGACGAATACGCAAAAGTAGGCATTATTCCTAATACCAAAAAGACCCAGATTGTCAAACTCAGTCGGGGCTTCACCTTTTTAAAAACTAAATATTTCCTAACCACTACCGGCAAGGTAATACAAAAGGCCGACCATGACAGCATTGTACGTACACGGCGCAAATTGAAAAAGTTTAAACACTTTTTAGATAATGGTGTTATGACTTTAGACCAAATTACGCAATCCTATATGTCATCACGCGGGGCACTTATGCAAAGAAACGCCTATCGCTCTGTATACAGTTTGGATCAGCTTTTTGTTTCATTGTTCGGTACTAAACCGTGGAAAAAAATAACAAATAAGGAGCGTTTATTATGAATGAAAACCGAAAGAACTACATTGAGGGTGAAATTAACGCCCTTAAATCCCTTTTACGCAATTCCGATTATCAGCTCATGAAATTGGTTGAGAACCTAACCGACTGTACCAATATTACCGGCCTTGTGGCCTGTTTTAAGGCGTTCTTGGAGGGCTTCGGCGAGCTGGTAAAATCTCGTCGCGCTTGGCGGGCAAGTATTAACACGTTAGAGGCGGAGCTTGAAGAAATCACAGCCGCCGAAACGCCCGTAGATGGCGAGCTTGAACACGCTGATGCCGTTCCTGCTGACGACACCGACGAAGCCGACAGCCCTGCTGATAAGACCGACAGTCACAACGATGACGCGGACGGCCACAGCGATAGCAGCGTAGAATAAAATACGTCTAAGATGTGCCCGTGTACAAAGCCGTGAGCTTCCCGTACACGGGTGCATCACTATTGGGGAAAGGAGTAGTGCAGAATATGAAAAACACAGTCACAGCAATTATAGGTGTTATAGGGGGTATCATTTCAGCAATGTTCGGCGGATGGGACGCAGCACTCATAACTCTTGTTATATTTATGAGCGTAGACTACATAACGGGACTAATAGTCGCCGGTATCTTCCATAAATCGGAAAAAACAAAAAACGGTACGCTGGAAAGTCACGCCGGATGGAAGGGCCTTTGCAGAAAAGGTGTTACCCTGCTTATTGTATTAGTCGCTTGTCGATTGGATTTAATTATTGGCTCTAACTTCATTAGAGACGCCGTAGTTATTGCGTTTGTTGCCAATGAAACCATTTCTATTATTGAAAATGCCGGATTGATGGGCGTTCCTATACCGCCCGTCATTACTCAGGCGATAGAGGTGCTAAAAAACAAGGCCGACAAAAAGGAGGAATAGGCGATGAGCTTTAAACCCGTATCCTATCTTCAGACAGACGCTCGATGGAAAAACACGAAGTACGCTACACAAGCGGAAAACACCACCATTGGAGGGTCCGGTTGTGGTCCTACAGCCGCGTCAATGGTAGTTGCGGAATGGGCCAAATCAGATGAAAATCCACTTACCGCGTGTCAATGGGCAATGGCAAACGGCTATAAGGCCACCGGACAAGGAACCTATTACGCTTTCTTCGCACCGTATTTTAAACGGTTTGGGCTGATATGTGACCAGCTTAATTATTCAAGCCTATATAAAAATGCAAGTGCAGCGGCGCACTTAACTGCTTATAATGCGGTTAAAGGCGGCGACTATGTTATCGCCTGTATGGGTAAAGGGCGTTGGACGTCGAGCGGTCATTTTATATTGTGGTACGGCATAGACAGCAACGATAATGTTCTAATAAACGACCCTGCCAGCACCGCAGCAAACCGGCTCTGCGCCTCCTGGAGCGTGTTTAAGTCTGAGGTCAAATACTATTTCGTCATTCATAAACCGACGTTTCTCACGCCCCAGCAGCCTACTGAGGCGTACACCGTGACTGATCCGGACGGCTACCTTAATATTCGCAACGGTGCCGGAACGAGTTACAGTATTTATGAACAGGCTCCTATAGGAACCGTACTTAATATTGATAAAACAGATGGCGCTTGGGCGCGATTTGTTCAAAACGGCACACGTTATTATGCTTGCTTATCTGGATTGGTAAAGGGGGCAAAAAAGAATATGTTCAGTGACATTTCTGGGCATTGGGCAGAACAGGATATTACTGATCTTGCCAATATGGGCATCGTTAGCGGCACATCCGTTGACGGTCAGAATACCGGTCTATTCAAGCCAGATGAGGCGGCTACACGTGCTGAAGTAGCGGCGATGGTAAGAAAAGCCATCAAATACATCAAAGGAGAATGAGTTATGGCGGGTGACGGTAAGATTAAATTTTGTATTGTTTGTGGGCGAAAAATACCTGCTAACAGTAATAGACGCAAAATATGTGGTAATTACTGCGCTCAGAGGCGGAAAACATTACACCGTCAGGGATTGAACGCTCCATACGAATTTGCAACTGAACCGCCCTTGCAATCTCAATCACTGGGAGAAATAAATGCTGAAGCCCGCAAATGCGGTTTAAGCTATGGCCAGTATGTGGCCCAAATAAGTAATAGGAAATAAACACAGCCAAAAGCCGACAGAATTAACGTCTGTCGGCTTTTTTCGTGCATTATTTATGTTACAAATGGCGTTACATCGGCGTTACAAATATGTAACGTGTAACATTTTTCTGTTACGGTGTTACAAAAAAGTTACCTATTATGTAGACGCTATAAATGCGGATATTGCACAGAAAAAATGCTCTTGTCTACAATGTTACATAAATTCCTAATATACCTATGAATTAGAGAGATTAGAGGGATACACAACTGCCTAATCTGCCTAATTCATATATGTCTATACGCGCGCGTAAAAAGTGTAACTATTGGGCGTTCACAAAAAATTCACAAAAAGTGAAAAGTTTTTTACTAAAAGCACTTGACAAGTAAAATAAACTGTGCTATACTGTAACCACAGTGAAAAATATTTCACTAAACAAAAAAACAGGAGGCTATCAATTATGGCAAACATCAGCATCAACATTTTAAAAAAGGTGGATGACATTAACCAGGAAGCAAGCGGCGCAATTTATAACGCAATGTTGGAAGATTTAATTGAACGCCGCAAACCGCAAGACCCCGATTTATTCCGTCAGTGCTTGGCTGAAGAAATCCCGGCAGGACAGCTTTATCGTGACACGATAGAGGATTTTTCAAAACTGGCAGCGAGAGCATTTAAGAATTATCATGACAGGCGTCTTCAAGGAACGGACGAAACAGCGGAAACTGCTCTGGTTATTCCCGCGCATCTTGCGGTGGATGACGAACTTGAACCTGAAGTTGACGTTGAACTTGAACCATCCGTATAAGCCGAAACGGGCCGCACGGCCCGTCATCAGAGGGTGCCCTCCCCTGATCTGACGATGGCAGGGCATATAACGTAAAAAAAGAAAGGACGTTTACCATGACTAAATACTATTTTACCACAGACACAGCGATTTTTGGCGACTTTATAATTTGCACCAACGGCGAGCAGTACCGGGTAGTCCCGTCACTGTTTAACGGTAGGGACTGTCTTTCCGGTGCTGACCTGTTCGCAGTCAAGGCGTATGTCAAGGACAGGGCTTATGGCTGGGACACTGATCCCGATTGCGAAGCGGAATACAAAAAACTGATTAACGCATACAACAGTAGCGCCGATTTGTATGACTGGGGCGACGTGATTACGGATATTGCCCGCGACTATCCTAACCAAATTCATGAACTGGATTTTGACCCTATGAAATTGGAAAACGTCATTGTATTGCGGGTAATGAATTAACGAACACAGAGTAACGACCCTTCGGGGAGAAAGGAAAAGCAATGATGAAATTTGAATCCAATGTTTATGGGTATGTTAACGGTCAACCCACATATAGCCGTGATGAATTTGTTTATAAAGCACGTCATCTTGGGCCGATTGAAAATGACGCAGAATTAATTGCCTATGCGGAAAAAGTTACACACCATTGGCTCAACGCAGGATGGCACCGTGAGTTTACATCTTTCTACATCAGCGATTATGCACTGTCTGAACCGCGCAAAAGCCTTACGGGAAATGAATTTGTTCGCCTTAAAAAGCTGCAAAGACAGGCGCAGGAAAAGGAACAAGAAGCGGAGAGATCAAGGCAATGGAAACAAATCGGTACGTACCGTTACGCAGACAACAGCGTTGAGGAGAAATTTATGGACAAGGACGGAAACGTGAAAACTGTTATGGCTGTAGCTCCCCATGAAGACATTTGCTAACAAGAATGCCCGCCCCGGAGGCTACGAGGGCAAAAAATATCAGGAGGAAAGCAAAATGATTATTAAAAAAGGACAGACGTTTACAGTACAAGACAGGCGAAAAGGCGCATTTAAGGGCGTAGCAATAGCAGACTTTGATACGGAAAAAGACGAGTTTTACCCGGTCGCTACGCTCGAATATGTCGCGGGAGTAGCAAATGACTGGGAACCTGGCGAAGCAATCCCTTGTCGAAGGGGCATATCAACAATAGTCTTAGAGTGAGGAGGATTGCTTTATGATACAAAAATACAGTATAACGACGCCGGAAGACCTTCGAGAGTTGTGCATTAAGCACCATTGGTTTTCCGCAGGGACTAATAGACAGTATGAAAAGTTGTTTTTTGCCAATGCAAACGGCTATACATTGGAAGAAATTGCAACCATTATTTGGGTGTGTACAGATTGTGAGCCTGGTGCTGAACAAGAAATACTGGCCGCACTTAAAGAGGCCCGCGATGATTATATGACGCTACAAATGGGAGGCGAGGACTGTGTGTGAAAAAATTGGTGTAGAGAAAAACAAAATGACGAAATACGTTAAAATCTGTGAACGGGTGGAAAAATTGAAGTTGTATTCCGGTGAACGTATTGATGCTTTAATGGACATCGAGAGCGCAGATTTAGTTTTTGATCTACGGCTGGACGACTGGTTGAAAGCTGATGACTTTAATTTCATGCACGATTTTTACGGTATTTGCGACAATATTGTGCGTGATGAATTTCCGGCAACTGACTTTGGTTTGTTCATTCCCAGATTTGCGGGGAGGGCTACACAAAAAATGGGAGAGGCGGTGTGAGCATGGAACGGGATATGCTGGATGGACTTATGGTTATCTGCTATTATGCTATATTCTTTGGTGCGGCGGGGATCATAAGTAACGCCGTTATGTGGTTGATAGAACGTGTTCCCATTCTTGCACCTGTTAAGCATTTTATCGACCGGCTTTTTCCGATTGAAGAAAGCGGAGGGGAATAAATTATCGGGGCGCGGATACAAAAAGATTTATGCGATACGGAAGCAGACGGGCGCGCCGACCCAAGTAGCGGATGCCGTAGCGTTGTCCGCAGTGCCGTAGTAGTAGACACTCGTCCAAATCGTGGTGCTGCCAGCGCGAGGTGAAAGCAGCCACCACCCGGCTCGGCTACCGGAGCGCAATTTAACACGGTTGTAAATGTTATGCGCAAATATAGGGTACTGTACCGCGGAGAGTGTCGCGTAAGGGGTATTGGCCCATACGCCCGAACCGTATACCTCAAATTCATTAGGAAGCCAGAGCTTACCGATAGACGCCCATGCACCGGCATTACTTTCCGTGAGAAGACTAAGAGTATTCAAATAATTTTTTAAATCGAAAACAGGAGGAATTTACAATGACAATTCGTTTACATCATGATGCTTTTGATGCTATAATGCAGACAAGCAAAAATTTCATTAATAAAAAATTGGCTGGCACTCGACCGGAATTGACTATGATTAAATTATGCTGCAACGGTAATACCGTAACAGCAATCGCAACAAACGAATTTGCTTTTGGTACTGTTACAGTATCTTGCGTAAACGGAGATGAAGGGACGATGTTTATACCGTATATTAAACCTATTGGGAAAAAAGGTGTATACGCAGATATATCTGCTACGGAAAATAGTGTCACTGTTCAAACAGCGGAAACCTGCACCACCTACCCTGTGTCTGTAAATCGATTTCCCGATCTCTTAAAATCAATACCGACAGACCCGGCTATAGCTACGACTTTTTTTTGATCCCGCAAAGCTCGTCAACTCTTTTTCCGCGTTTCTCACTGAACGCGCTGTGAAACTTTCGTTATACGGTGAAAACAGATCAATGGTTGTTTCAACCCCTACACGGAGGGCCCTAATTTGCCCCATCAGTAGTAAATCTGTACCCTGGGCAAAGGAATGTTAAAGGAGGGTGCTACATGAATACGTTGACCTACGTTGAAAATGCGCAAACCAGTGAATTTTATCCCACGCCCTGCGAACTGGCTAAAAAGATGTTAGAAGACGTGGATTGGAGATACATACGTACCATCTTGGAACCTTCAGCAGGTAAGGGCGATATACTCCGCGAAATTGCCCGTGTGGAAAAAAATCTTTATAACTCTTTAGACGTAGACTGTATAGAACTTGACCCGAACCTGAGACAGATACTTAAATATAATTTCTCAGCAGAGCGGGAACAGAAAATGCGGGACCAGCTACAAGGTCCAGACCGCCGCACTAAATATGATCGTGGCACAGAGCTTGAAACCTTTTTTAGGGATGGTATTCACGTGATACATGATGATTTCTTAACCTTTAATTCATATAAACGGTACGATTTGATTGTCATGAATCCGCCGTTTTCCACGGGAGATAAACACCTGTTAAAGGCATTGGAGGTACAGCGTTATGGTGGAAGCATTGTTTGTATTCTCAATGCCGAGACGATTAAAAATCCGTGGAGTGCTACACGGAAAGAATTGAAAAGGCAACTCGCTAAATACGGTGCAAAAATTCAATACGTTAACGGTGCTTTTTCCCATGCTGAACGACAGACGGATGTAGAGATTGCTATAGTGCGTGTGCATATAGACGCGCCGCATGAGGATAGTAGCATTTGGGACAAACTTGTTCAGGCAGAAAAATATGAAGATTTTTCTGTTGAAGATGTAACAGATTTGGAAGTCAGCGATTACATAAAAGCCGCGATAGCCAGGTTTAACATGGAAGTGAAAGCCGGATTAGAAATTATACGTCAATACCGGGCACTTCAACCGTATATTACTTCCCGTTTTGAGGAAAACGCTCCCGGCATACTGAAACTGTCTATGCGCGCGGGTCGGCACCACGATGACGTCACTGTCAACTCTTATATTACCGGCATTCGGTTTAAATATTGGAAAGCACTTTTAGCCAATCCTAAATTTATTGGCAAATTGACGAGCAAATTACAGGATGAATATCGTACACAGATTGACCGGTTAAAAGATTATGATTTTACCGAATTTAATATCCAAACCCTTGTTGCCGAAATGAATGCAAAGGTTAAAAGCGGTATAGAAGACGAAATCGAGGTTATGTTTGACCGGTTGACCGCGGAGCATACATGGTATCCGGAATGTTCTAAAAACAGGCATTATTATAACGGCTGGAAAACAAACGCTGCTCACAAAATAGGTAAAAAGGTTATTATACCGACAAGTGGCATTTTTAGCTCGTGGAGCGGTCTACCTGACGCATATAGGGCGCGCGACGTACTGGAAGACATCGAAAAAATTTTAAATTATTTTGACGGGCACATGACCCGTGAAGTTGACCTATGGCGGCAATTGCAAACGCATTTTGCTGCCGGTATTACACAGAAAATCGAATGCCGATTTTTCGATGCCACGTTTTACAAAAAAGGGACTGTTCACCTAACATTTACCTGTCCTGATCTAATCGAACGCTTTAATATTCATGCCGCACAGCATCGCGGCTGGCTTCCTCCGAGCTATGGGAAAAAGAGCTACACGGAGATGGATACAGAAGAAAAAACGGTAGTGGATAGTTTTCAGGGCGAAGCGGCATACAATAAAGTCTTAACACGGGCCGCATATTTTTTAGCCCCGGTTGTTGGAAGCAATGTTATGTTATTGGAAGGGTGATTGTATTGATAAGAGAGATAACAGGTGATTTAATCCGTGATGGACAGGGAATAATTTGCCATCAGTGTAATTTTCACGGTGTTATGGGCGCTGGGATAGCTTACGCAATTCAGGATCAGCTTTTTACACCGGAGCAGTATGCAAAGTACGCTGAATTATGCCAAACAAAAGGCTCCTCTTTACTTGGTACAAATCAATATATAGTTTGTCCAAACGGACTTATCGTGGCAAATATGTTTTGTCAAAACAGCACTATGCGCAGATTAGACCCGTGCCTTACAAATTATGTCGCCATGCGCACTTGTTTTATGGACTTACGCCGTGAGGCAGAAGAACGGCATTTACCGGTGTGCATACCTGGTTATATTGGATGCGGAATAGCGGGCGGCGATTGGGAACGAGTTAAAGACATAATTGTGGACGTTTTTGGTAATTCAGATGTGTTAACATTGATTATATATTGGGAAAAAGAGAGGCGCGAGATATGACAAATGAAATTAATGCGAACGCCCTGCTCGGTCAAGTTATTGTCGTGCCCGGATGGGGCAGCCTACCGGGGAGCTGCACAGATTGTCCGTTTTTCAGGCGTCCAGGAGAATTTTGTGTAGTTGGTGGCGGTGGATGGGATCATTCACTTGCTGATTGTCAAACTTGCCCGGCAAATTGTCCATTATACATTGTACAAACGGACGGTCCAGCCAGTATGAACGACACAGGCATAATACGTCAAATAGATGACCTGGGTCGAGTTGCTATTCCGAAAACCGCTTTGAAGGAATGCGGTATTGAATGGGGAAATATGGTTGCAATATACACAGACAAATCTAATGGGATTATCATTATACGAAAAGGGAGGGCATAACTATGATTGACTTAACCATAAAAGAATTAAACAAAGACGACATTTGGTCGGCAAATAACAACAGTATGAGTGGGACGAGAGGTGACACGAGTAACCACGATTATCACGTATATGCTGAAAAAATCCTTAGTTGGAACATAAGCGATGAGAAAAAGCGGAAGCTGCTGGACAAGCTACACGATAAGTGGTCGGAGATGCTGTCACACGAAGCCCGGCACGTGTCCGTAATGGTGGCTGGCTTCTCAAACTATAACGCAAAGAAGCTCGACCGCAGTGATAAAATTCTAAAACTTTCGAGCGATTTTTGTGATTGGTTTGATGATCTTGAACGCCAAATCGAGGAGGCAAACGAGGACGCAAACAGAGACGCGGACGACGCTCAGTATCTTGTCGAACTGGCGGAGCATTGTGCCAACAATGGAGGTTTTGGGCTTGACACTATCTTGATAAAACTTGCCTTGCTTGCCCCGGACAATTTCGCGGAGTTGTTCGAGAAATATCAACCTACAACAAAATGGCGTAAAAACAGCAACATCTATAAGCTGTATGAGGCGGCAAAAGCCGGGACGCTTGTTGTAGCGAAAAGGGAGACGTTCTTTGAGGACGCGAATTTCACGGCGTATAGATATAAGGACAGGGCGTTCATCAAGTTTGTTATGCGACCGCAGAGACAGCTAATTGTAGCAATTAAAAGCCGTGGTTGGTGGTGGAACGGCAACGAGAGCGCGTGGAGTACATACCTGAACAATGTGGACGAAGAATGGATCAGGGGTATAAGCACACAGTACGCCAAGTATATTTGACGGAGGATGAGGATAATGGCTAAAAATTATATACCTGAGATCGCAAAAATGCTCGGCGTGGAGCCGGGGGAAGAGTTTGAGGTTGAGGGGATGAAGGGTGTAAAGTACAGGTTGACCGAAGAAGAAGGATTAATGATGACAGCAGGAGGCGCCGAATATACATCAAAACTGATTGCTTTCGTAAAACTACTATGCGGCGAAAGAGAAATTGTCCGCCGACCGTGGAGACCGAAGATGGGACAAAAGTATTGGACGGTTTGTATATACAAAGGCGAACCTGCCGGTGTTCAAAGCTCAACATACTTAGGGGGAGAGGTTGAGCTTGGTTATATTCTTATGGGCAACTGCTTCCCTACGATAGAGGCCGCCGAGGCAGCCGCACCGGATGTGGTGAAATTTTATGAAGATGTAAGAAAGATGGTGGAGGAAGAATGAACAGGAAAGAATTTGAAAAATTGCTTCGCTCCGCCGAACGGCTGTCTGAAAAAGAAGCCAACGCCATTTTAACGGCGAGTATCATGTCCACAGACGATGGCAGCAATCCGTGCGGTCACCTGCAAATGATAATTGCCATGGAAGAACTGGCGGAGCTGAGTCAGGAGATTTCCAAAACCCTTCGCGGCAAGGGTGGCCGTCTGGGACTGGTAGAGGAATGTGCCGATGTGCTGATCGGCATACGGTACATTCAGTTGATAGAAAACATCTCAAACGAAACGCTTGGCAAGGCCGTGGCCGTCAAACTTCGGCGGCTGGAAGAGGCGGTGAAAGAATGACCAAGCAGGAAGCAATAGCCAACCACCGCAAGATGTGGCGGTGGATAGCGGACGAGACGACGCATCGGAAACGCGCAATAGGGAAAATAGAATATTTTATATTCATTGGAACTGGGCAAAAAAACGCGCCATTTGCCCATTGTTATTGTTGTCAATATGTAATTGAAAAGGGGGACCTTGGATCGCGATGTACATTATGTCCAGTATTATGGGGGACAGAAAACAATAGGAATGATAATTTCTGCATGGGAGACGGTGCCTATAATAAATGGGCGGATGCAGTTCGTAATGGCGACTGGGCCGAAGCCGCCGCCCTCGCCCGCCAGATCGCCGAGCTGCCGGAGAGGGAGGAAAGGCAGACGGAGGGTTGAGGGCAGCCCGCCCTACACGGGAGAAAGGAGAATATAAGAGATGAGAACATCAAACTGTAAGGGCTGCGGAGCGGCCATTGTATGGATACAAACCGACACGGGGAAGTCGATGCCATGCAATGAGACCCCCGTATACTACATTGAAAAACCACGTTCAGGAAAAAAGAAAATCGTAACACCAAACGGAGAAGTTATATCCTGCGAATACACAGACGACCCGAGCAAGGCCACCGGCACAGGATTTGTCCCTCACTGGGCGACCTGCCCGCAATCGGAGCAATTCAAGCGAAAGGTGACAGACAATGAATGAACAATTAAAGCCCTGCCCCTTTTGCGGGGGCAAAATAAATATGACGCCGTTCATGGGCATGATAACGTTCAAATGCAGTAAATGCGAAGCGATTTTTTCATTTGTGAGGGAAGAACAAAAGGCAGTAGCGATAGAAGAATGGAACAGGAGAGCGAAAAAATGAATGACACAGTTACCAGCGCGGAGCTGATTGGCAAGGTGGTAGTGGTGATGAAATGGGACGAAATGCCCACGAGCTGTCTCATTTGCCCCTATAGCTATCTCACCAAAGCATTTTGTAAGTTGACGTTGCTCGAGTTTGAGGACACGAGCTGGCGAAAAAGACGTCAAGATTTTTGTCCGCTGAGGATAGTTGGGAGGTGGGAGGACAGATGATGATAAGACCGAATGATATTGTTTACCACCGGCCTACTGGGGAAACCTGGGTCGTGTGCGGAATTAATAATGATTTGGGATATCTTATTCCTTGCGGCTATCCTTTTCCTTCAGTTGCTAAAATTTCTGACTGCGAATTGGTGGAGGAGGGCTACACAAAAAATGGGCAGCCGGATGAATACGTGCAAGCCCTTGAACGTGCTGGATACCCTACTTTTGTGTACAAGGAAGGGAGCGTATGAGTTATAGCGAGAACATAGCATCTTTTCTTTCGTTTTTGCGGTCATGCACTGAACATACAATTGACGCGGATTTAGAAGACGCAAATAACAAATTGTGTGACATAGAACACATGATTGAACTCGAAGATTTGCATTTTTACGACTTTGCCCGATTAGGTAAGGCAATGCGAACCGTAAGGCAAGAACGTAGGACAGCTAAAGATACTTTGTCAGTCTTAGCGCCTATACGGGCATGGGTGGCCGATAACACCGATGTAATTCATGCATTGCAACGGTTATTGGGAGAAGTGCGAAAAGCTGAAGGAAAACTTGAAAATCGGTATTACAACCCTAAAACGGATTTCGTGGACAAGGTATTATCTGCGGAAACAAAAAAAGGTCAAAAATAACGATAAAAAGCACCCAAATCATCTTTGGGTGCTTTTTACCTACCATCTGTCTGGTATTTTCACGTTTAATGCAAAAACGTGAAGGAACCACACAATTTGGTGTTCGTGAGTGTTTGCAATGGTGAGCCATCCGGGAGTCGAACCCGGGACAACCTGATTAAAAGTCAGGTGCTCTGCCAACTGAGCTAATGGCTCATATGGTTAAGGAGACAAGCAAAACTGCAACGTCCCTCTTAACCGGTGGCTGGGCTGGCAGGATTCGAACCTGCGAATGCCAGAGTCAAAGTCTGGTGCCTTCACCGACTTGGCTACAGCCCAAAATTGAACGGCATTTCAGGCAGAACCGCCTTAAAGAATGAAACAGTCACCGTTAAAACTCCGGTGAGCCGGAATCTCGCAAAAGTGGGGTGGGTACTGGGATTCGAACCCAGGGCCTCCAGAGCCACAATCTGGCGCGCTAACCAACTGCGCTATACCCACCATATATCCTCAGGCTCATAATCCCCCTCTTCCAAAAAGGAAGGTCTGCCTGAGTGCCGCTTTGCGGCGAAAAAAGTGGCGTGCCTGCGGGGATTCGAACCCAGGACCTACTGCTTAGAAGGCAGTTGCTCTATCCAACTGAGCTACAGGCACATAAATGTGGAGCGGGTGATGGGAGTCGAACCCACCTAGCCAGCTTGGAAGGCTGGTATTCTACCGATGAACTACACCCGCATGACGAGATTTATTATAGCAAATTTTTCAAGGTTTGTCAAGCCTTTTTTATCATTTTTTTATTTTTCGTCTGTGATGTCAATAGATATGAACCAATTTCCTCAAAAAAAGAAAATATTCGGTATGGTATTTGCATTGAGTGGGCTTTTGAGCTTGAGCCCGTAGGGCGAAAGCGAGAAAGCCCACTCAATGCCGCGCCCTTATTCCCTCATCTTCTCATCTAAAATCTGGATCGGACTCTTATCTTTCAGCGTTCGCATCGGTTTGTTGTTGCTCCATGCTAAATGTCCCTCCAGTTTCGCGTTCAGTTCCTCAACGCTGCGGAATGTCTCCCAGTTGTAAAAGTACCTTTGATCGTTCCTGTGGCTTCTCTCAACCTTCCCATTGTGCCATGGCGTCCTCGGCGGTATCAGCTTGTGTCCAATGCCAAGCCGTCGTAGTTCTTTGTCAAATGGGCATTCCTCTGTCTCGCTGATGTATTTGTATGTAAATTCTGGATGTATACTAAAAAAGTGGACAAGAAAAAAGGGAAATGATATAATAGAAGACAAGAAAGGGGAAAATAAAATG
>CANRJP010000003.1 GCA_947630975.1 uncultured Clostridia bacterium | reverse complement strand
GCTGCCCGTGGCGGACAGGGCTCCGCCGCTGGAGTAGTAAAAGGCGTTTTTGCCGTTGGCCTCGCCCTCGCTGCCCAGAACCACGTCCTCAAGAGGGGTGAGGTTTTCGAGAGTGTTGGGGTCGGGAGCCTTGCCGTCCCAGCTTGTGCCGGTGTTGGCGCCCACGTACCACTGCGGAGCCTCACGTCCGGCCTCGCCGCCGAAGCCGGGACTTTTGAAAAGGTTGTCCCCGGCGGTAACGTAGACCGTGCCGTCGAAGGTCACGGTTCCTTCTTCCGCCGCCGAGGGTAAAGCCAGCGGCAGCAGTGAAAGACAGAGCATGAGACAGAGTAACTTTTTCATTTTCGTTTACCTCTTTTCTATAATAATTAAGCGTCCGCCCGGAGCCAAAATTAACGGAATTTGTTTGGCCGAAAGACCGGGCAGCGTTATTTCATACAAATCTATGGCCGTCACTCTTTCGCCCTCATAGGTGAACAGGGTGACGGCGGCCCCGGCGGGAGCGTCGCCGTAATTGGTCACGGTGACCCGCCCACCGTCAAATGCGGCGGCGCTTATATCACCGTCAAAGGCGATGAAGCTCTGCTGTTTGAACTCGCCGGAGGCGGGGTCGAAAGCGATGACCGCCGCTCCCGAGGCATCGCCCATATCGAAGCCGGCCTCGAGACTGTCGCCGGAGACCTTACGCACCTCGGCGCTTATGGGGCCGCCGTTTTCGCCGTAAAGGCTGACCGCCAGCATACAGTCGCGGCTCAGCGACACGTCGAGACGGTCGCCGCTCACGTCGAGCGCCGTTATATATCCCGGGCTTATGCCGCCGTCGCCCGTTGAATATTTTTCGAAGATCTCGTCCCCGTCCATTACGTAGGGATAGACGGTAAACTCGTTGACCGTTCCCCTGAAATTCGGGGCGTCAAGGACGGATTTGCCGAGATAGCTTTTCACCGCGCCGCCAAGGTCGGCGACGCTCATTCCCAAATCGCCCTCCGCCGAGAGAATGCCGTCCACATACATCTTATAAAGGGTGTCCTCGGCGGTTATGACGACGGAGGCATAGCGCATTCCGCTTATGCCCGGAGCGGAGACAAGTTCCTTTTCGCCATTCTCGCCGCTGTTTGTGATTGCCGCCCGAAGCAGATTGGTCCGTGGAGCGGAGGTGTTGAGAAGAAAGTACTCGTCCACAGAATTGCCTATGCAGAAGGCCGCCTGATTTACGGTGCTGTTCCACGGGGTCAGCCGCAGCACAAGAGTGAAGCCGTCAAGGCCGCTGAATATCCCCTTTGGCAGATCGACCCAGTCCCCGCTGTCGAAGCCGCCGCCGGTCAGGTCTCCGTGGATCACACCGTGGTTGCCGTTGCCGCTCAGATCGGTGAGGACGCTCCCCTCCGCCTCCGTGGGGAGATAGCTTAGAACGGTGTCCCCGTTGGTTCCGGGGCTGCCGCCAAGGGCCGTGAAGGTGAATTCCCGCGTAATGTCCCTGTATGGAGCCGTTATCGGAACGTTACGGTATGCGGCAGTGAGAGTGACCTCCGTGTCAACGGCGGGTCGGTTAAGAACTCCGCCTTTGCTCAGTACGCTCTCATTGTCGGAGGTCCATTCCACGTCGCCGCCGCCGGGAACAACACTCAGGTCAAGGTCGCTGACTATTAGCTTCGAGGGAAACTCGTACCGTTCAAAACGGACGGGAACCACCTTTGTCTTGTATATTTCCGTTATTTCTTCCTGTGTGAGTGCCCGGTCAAGGAGCTCCACGTTGTCAACTCCGCCGGACAGGGCGTCAGCGCTCCAATATGTGACGCCGAGATATATTTCGCCGGGGTCGCTTAAGGCCGCCCCCTCGGACACAAGCTCGCCGTCGACGTACAGCCGTCCCGTGCCGCCGAATTCGGTGTAGGCCAGCCAGACCCAGGTGTTCATGACGTTTTTGGCGGAGGTGGGCCGCTTGCTCCAGCCCTCGCGCACCCAAAAGGTCGGTACGCCGCCGTTGAAGATCACGCCCGTCCAGTTCTCGTTTTCGAGGGAGCCCATGTTCTTGAAAAACAACGTCCGGTTGTCGCCGCCGGAGGTGACCTTCACCATGGCGGAGGCGGTGAAGTCGCCGTTCACTCGGCCCAGCTTAAGGCCGTAGCTCCCGTCCAGCTTAAGCCCCCGGCCCTCGAAGCCCTCGTCAAAGACCGCCTCGCCGCCGCTTTCAAGGCTGTTTGTGACCGTTTCAAGACCGCCGTCGCCCTCGAAGTCGCAGCTCTCGGCAAAAGCGGCGGTTGACAGAATGAGTAAAAATGCCGCTGCCAAACAAAATATCAGCTTTTTCATTGGCCTTCACCTCCGAAATCCACCTTCACCGTCCTGCCGAGGCAGTAGACCGTGTACTCGCCGGGGACAGGAGGGGTAAAGGTATAGGTCAGGCTGCCGTTTTCGTCGGTGGCCCCGATACCCGCGTGGGTCGCCGGGCCAACGGCCGTTATCACCGCCCTGATGTTGGGCGTGCCTTGGGCGGTGACGGTGATTTTTCCGTCGGTGACGGCGGCGCTTATGTTCGCCGGGATTTTAGCGGTCTCAACGCCGAACACGGCGGGTTCCTCCGAAAGCACGATGTTCCCGTGGCTGTCCAGTGAAAGATACTTGCCCGGGGAGGCCAGGCTCCCGAAGATGAAGCCTTCGCCGTCGGGAATTTGGATAAAGGTTCTCGCCGTCCGGGACTCCTCGGTGCCCTCGCCGTCGTGGGTCAGGCGGGGGAAGCCGCGAAAGTCGGTAATATAATAGCCCATTTTGTTCACGGACTGAATGGAAACGTGATTTTCGCCGGGGATTTTACCGGGGACAAGCTGCCACAGTCCGTCGGTTTCGTACCGGGGATCCCCGTCAAGCTTCAGGGTGCCGGCCATGGGGTAATCCGCGTCGGCGTGGGAGTTGTCAAAGTGGCTGTGCCAAAGCTGCCGTCCGCCCAGAGTGAGCTTCACCGCCTGACCGTCAAGGCCGAGACTGCTCTCTTCGATTTGAGCCACGCCGCCCTTTTCGTCGAAAATCAGGCGGTCAATGCAGACGGAGCGCAGATACCCGCCGCCCATCTCCTGGGCGCCGGTGTGGTAGAATATGTATGTCTCGCCGTTGAAGTCCAAAACGGCGGGGTGGTTGGTGTTGCTGCTGGCGCCCGCGCCCATGACGAGGCCGCCGTAGTCGTAGGGGCCGTATATGCTATCGCTTGTGGCGTAGCTCAGATCCTCCCGCCAGCCGCTGGCGAAAAACAGATAGTACAGTCCGCCGCGCCTGTATATCCACGGAGCCTCGGTGTAGCCCGTGGGGATATTTTCGATAAACACCTCGTCGATGTCGCCGCCGTCAATTTTGCCGTCGCCGCTGCGGTCGGTGAGGTTGATCATGTCCGGCTCCAGCTCCGCCATGTAGACGTTGCCGTTGCCCCAGCAAAGGTAGCGGTGCTCGACGCCGTTTCCGTCGTTTTCCACCCAGACGGTGGGATCGATGTCGTCCCAGCTCACGTTGCCCTTTGTCCAGCCGGGCTCGATGAGCTTGCCCCCGTTCCGTGCGTCGGTAAAGGGGCCGGTTGGACTGTCGCTTACCGCCACCGAGATGCCGGTGGCGTTCTTGCTGTTATAGAAGTAATATTTTCCGCCGTGCTTCACCACCTGGGCGGCCCAGGCGTCGTTGGGGCTGCCCCAGCCGAAGTCCGCCGCCCGCAGGGGTATTCCCTCGTATTTCCAGTTTATCAGGTCGGTGGAGGAGTAGCACAGATAATTGGGCATATTGTAGTAGCCGCCGTCGCCGGTGTCCTCGCCGGCGTAGAGATAGACCGTTCCGCCGTCGTCAAGCAGCACCGCCGGATCCCCGCAGTACACGGAGTCGACGGCAATATTCCCGCCGGTGTTCGGGTCGTAGACCTCGCCCGGCCCCGAGGTTACGGGGTTGGCCGCCGAGGCCGCCGTACACAGCAGCCCCGCCGCCAGCAGGGAGCACATGGCTTTTTTCATTATTTTCGCCTCCTATAATTTAATTCTACTATTATAACGTATAAATGTCAATGAAAAATTTCTTTTAATTTGTAAAATGTTTAAATATAGTTCTTGACTAACAGGAAAATTAATAGTATAATTATAATTGAAATAGTGTGCGGGGACAAGTTTCGCATTTTTCTCCGCAGAGCTTTGTTTTAACAGATAAAATTTATATATGAGGTGATATTTATGGCAGAATTACGTTGGCATCCACTCACTAAGGATTGGATCATGATCGCGTCTCACCGGCAGAACCGGCCCCAGATGCCCAAGGACTGGTGTCCCTTCTGTCCCGGTCCGGACAATGACAAGGTGCCCAAGGCCTTCGACGTCTATGAGTACGACAATGATTTCCCCGCTCTGATGCAAAATCCTCCCGTTCCCGACGACGTGGAGACAAATATCTATAAGGTTCGGCCCGCCTACGGCAAGTGCGAGGTCATTCTCTACTCTCCCGAGCACACCGTCACCCTGCCCGAGCTTCCCGAGGATCACGTGCGCAAGTTGGTTGACCTCTGGGTGGAGCGCTTCGAGGCTCTCCGCGCCGACAAGAACATCAAGTATGTGTTCATCTTTGAGAACCGGGGCGCCGTGGTCGGCGTTACCATGCCCCACCCCCACGGCCAGATCTACGGCTACAGCGTGGTGCCCAAGAAGCTGGAGCTGGAGCTTCAGTCCTGTAAGGAGCATCACGACGGGACCGGTCACTGCCTTATCTGCGACATGATACATGACGAGGTGGAGGACGGACGCCGCATAATCTTTGAAAACGAGGACTTTGTGGTATTCCTGCCCTTCTTCAGCGAGTATCCCTACGGCATTTATATCGCCGCCAAGAAGCATAAGCAGTATATCAGCGAGTTCACCGACAGCGAAAAGACCAACCTTGCCAAGGCAGTCCGCGAGGCCGCCGGTACTCTGGACAGCCTTTTCGGCTACACCTTCCCCTATATGATGTGTATGTACAACGGCCCCGTGAACGCCGACGAGGACACAAGCGACTACTATCACTTCCACATCGCTTTCTATCCTCCCATGCGCAGCGCCGACAAGCAGAAGTTCAACGCCTCCAGCGAGACCGGAGCATGGGCGCACTGCAACCCCACCGCCCCCGAGGCCACCAGCGTCGAGCTGAGAGAGGCTTACAAGAGATTTAAGGAGAGTGACAAATAAATGACCGTAGCCGAACTTAAGAAGGAATTTGTAAAGTATTACGGCGGGGATGAGAGCGACGTCCGCATATTCATGAGCCCCGGCCGTGTGAACCTTATAGGCGAGCACACCGACTACAACGGGGGCTATGTGTTCCCCGCCGCCCTTACCATGGGCACCACCATCGCCGTCCGCCGCATACCCGAGAACGTTATCCGTCTGCGGGCCACCGACCTGCCCGACTATGTGGAGGCCGACATAAACAACCTTGACGCTTACCGCGACCTGAACTGGGGCAATTACCAGATAGGCTGCGCCGTGGAGCTTCAAAAGCGGGGCTATGAGATCTTGGGCTGTGAAATGCTCTTCCACGGCAACCTTCCCTACGGCGGCGGTCTCAGCTCCTCCGCCTCCATCGAGGTTTCCACCGCTCTGGCTCTCGCCACCTTCTCAAATGAGAAGAAGGGCATCACCGAGCCCGTGAACATGATAGAAATGGCACAGGTGGGTCAGGGCTCCGAGTGCAACTACTGCGGCGTAAACTGCGGCATAATGGATCAGTTCGCCTCCGCCATGGGCCGGAAGAACCACGTTATTTTCCTGAACTGCAAGGACTTGAGCTATGAGATAGTTCCCCTTGAGATGGACGGCTATAAGATAGTTATCGCCAACACCAACAAAAAGCGCTCCCTTGCGGACAGCAAGTACAACGAGCGCCGGGCACAGTGCGAGGCCGGTCTTGCCGCCCTTCAGCAGGCTATCCCCGAGGCCGACTGCCTTGGCGACATCTCCATGGAGCAGTTCATTCAGTACAAGCACCTCATCGAGGACGAGGTTATCCGCAACCGCGTTGAGCACGTTATTTCCGAGGACAACCGGGTGCTGCTCAGCATCGAGGCCCTCAACAGCGGCAACGTCATCGAGTTCGGCCGTTTGATGAACGGCAGCGGCGACAGCCTCCGTGATCTTTACGAGGTCACCGGCATTGAGCTGGACACCCTCGTTGAGGAGGCCCGTAAGATCGACGGCACCATCGGCAGCCGCATGACCGGCGCGGGCTTTGGCGGCTGTACGGTATCTATCGTCCGTGAGGACGCCGTGGACGAGTTCATCGAAAAGGTGGGCAAGGCCTATGAGGAAAAGATAGGCTACGCCGCGTCCTTCTATGTGGACAACGTGGGCGACGGCGGACACGAGATAAAGTAAAAAAAAATATGACAAAATACCCGCGGGGCGCACCCCGCGGGTATTTGTGTTTCCGTAACGTTATTTTGAGAATATTTTTTTCACTTAGTTTGAAGTTTGCACAAGCACCAGCGGCGGGCCTATGTATTTTTTTTACTTTTTCGGCAGCTTCCCAAACTCCGCCCATTTCAGAGTTGTAGAAAATTTATGCAAATAATATAGATTGTTTTAAATTAAATTTATATCTTATTTGCTGTTCAAAATGATTTCCATCCATATAGGGCCGTTTATTAGATCAATGAGTTTTTTGCCGAACCGCTCAACTGAGCCAAGGTCGCTCGTCACATAAAAGCAGCTCCTGTGGGCATGTTGGTTATTGTCGTTAATTTCAATGTCAACTTCAATTAGGACATGGCCGCATTTGTCTGACTTTATAAATTTCAGTGAAAAAGTGGGTGTATAGCCACCTTCCTTATCACCAAACTGCACATAGCATTCATGCATTGCACCCAAAGAAAAATCTATCAGCAACTTTGAATTTTTTTTAATGTTTTTACTGAGAAGATAGCAAAGCTGTTTCGCCATGGCAAGTTCGGAGATAGCTGTAACGTTGATTGCTATAAAATCATCTTCATCATGCATTATTTTTTCAAAAATTATATTGTCCATATCAACCTCAGTTCCAATATTTCCTATCCAGGCTCCTGTACCCCACGGCCTCGGTTATATCCATGGCCCGTATGCTTTCCCGTCCGGCCAGATCGGCTATGGTGCGCGACACCTTCAAAATTCGGGAATAGGCTCTGGCGGACAGGCCCATAACGTCGAAAACGTTCTTCAAAAGCTCGCTTTCCTCCGGGCCAAGCCGGCAGTATTCCTCGATCTGCGCGGTGCCCATCTGTGCGTTGCAGGTGATGCCCTGACCGGCGAAGCGTTCCTGCTGTATTTTGCGGGCGGCGTTGACCCGGGCCTTTATTTTTGCCGAGCTTTCGCCCTTTTCCGCCATGAGGTCGCCGTATTTCAGGGCCGGAGCCTCGAGCTGAATGTCGATACGGTCCAGCATGGGGCCGCTGACCCTGCCGAGATAGCGGCGGACGTCCTTCTCGCTGCACCGGCAGCGCCCCGTCCCGTCCCCGTAATAGCCGCAGCGGCAGGGATTCATGGCCGCCACAAGCATGACGTTGCAGGGGTAGGTACAGGTGGCCGCCGCCCGTGTTACGGTGACGGTCTTGTCCTCCAGCGGCTGGCGCATGGCCTCGATAACGTCCTTGCTGTACTCCGGAAGCTCGTCCAGAAACAGCACTCCGTTGTGAGCCAGCGACAGCTCGCCGGGCTTGGCCTTTGTCCCGCCGCCCACGATGCTGACGGAGCTGGCGGTGTGGTGGGGCGTGCGGAAGGGGCGGGAGGCTATGATGGACGTGCCGCCCTTTAGCTCCCCGGCCACGGAGTATATGCGCGTGACCTCCAGCGCCTCGTCGAGAGTCATATCCGGCAGTATGGTGGGTATGCGCTGGGCAATCATGGACTTGCCGCTGCCGGGACTGCCGATGAGCAGCACGTTGTGTCCTCCGGCGGTGGCCACCTCCACGCCGCGCCGCAGGGCAAGCTGGCCCCGCACCTGGTCGAAGTCCACCTCGAATTTCTGATTTTGCCGCAGCATCTCCCTTGCCGAGCATTCCGTACGGGGCAGTGGGCTGTAGCCGGAGAGATGAAGTATCACCTCGGCCAGACTGATGGCCCCGTAGATCTCTATCCCGTCCACCAGCGACGCCTCGCCCAGGTTTTCTTTGGGCACGATTACGGCCTTGAAGCCCTTCGAGCGGGCACAAAGCACGCTGGAAAGCACTCCGTCCACGGCCCGAAGCTCACCGGAAAGCCCCAGCTCGCCCATCATGAGAGTGCCGTTCAGGTCTCCTTTGAGCTGCTCCGTGGCCGCGAGAATGGATACGGCTATAGGAAGGTCGTACTGGCTGCCCTCCTTTTTCAGGTCGGCGGGAGCCAGATTTATCACCAGTTTGCGGGGCGGAAAATCAAAGCCGCTGTTGAATATGGCCGAGCGCACCCGCTCCTGCGACTCCCGCACCGATGCGTCGGGCAGGCCCACTATGTCCAGCCTCGGTATACCGCCGGAGGCGTCGGTCTCTATGGTTACGATATTTCCGTCAAGGCCGCTCAGGGCGGCGCAGTAGGTCTTAACTATCATTTATTCTCACTCCGTGTCCGGCAGCGCTGAGTAACCGTACTCGTCCGTCAGCCCTTCCGGTATTTCAGTCACGTTCTTTTCCTTTAGCAGCATTGCTCCGCCGTCCGTCGGCATCCAGCTTACAAGCCAGTCCTCGGCCGGGAACTCCTTATATTCGCTTATCCTGTTGTCTTTGTCGCCGTTTACATAGCCTATCTGGCCGCCGCGGTCATTTTTGTCCACAACACAGAATGGGATATAAGTCCTGTCCTCCCACGTAACGGCGTAATATTCCCCCGTGTCGCTCCCTTCCATATCAACGAGCTCGCGGCTCTCGCCGCAGGAGCAGAGAGATAAGCTGAAAAGCACGGCAAAAAATGTAATAAAAAGCTTTTTCATAGCTATACACCTCACATTTTATATTATTTTATCATACTTTTATTTTCTTGTCAATATTGCCGAAAAAAACACTAATCCATACATTTATTTTTGTAAGATATAGTGATATAATGGTAGTAACACTAAACACAGGAGGTAAATTGAAATGAAAAAACTGTTGTCAGCTCTGCTGGCCGTTGCCATGCTGGCGGGCGTTATCCCCGCCATGGCCGGAGCGGCGGAGCTCCCGGTCATGGGCCGGGACGAGGTCGTTCAGTACATCGAAAAGGTCAACGATTACTGGATAAACAATCACAAAAACGACATTGGCTCCGCATTTTGGGAGCGCGGCGCCTACAACGCCGGCAATATGGAGGCCTATATGCTCACGGGCATTGAGTCCTACCGGCTTTACAGCCAGAAGTGGGCCCTTGCCAATATGTGGATGGGCAACCGCAACACCGGCGACAAGAGCAAGTGGACATGGGGCTACACCGGCGACGTGAACTCCACCGGCGCCATGTTCGGCGACTGGCAGACCTGCTTCCAGACCTACATTGACCTGTACAATTTTGACACCGTGAAGGACGAAAGCAAGATTGCCCGTGCCCGCGAGGTCATGGAGTACGAGATGAGCAAGGACAACGACGACTTCTGGTGGTGGGCCGACGGCCTGTTCATGGTTATGCCCGTCATGGCCAAGCTCTACCTTGTGACCGACAACGAGCTGTATCTTGACAAGCTTTATGAGTATTTCACCTACGCCATCGAGCTGATGTACGACGGCGAGGAGGGCATACCCACCTCGGGCGAGCCCTATAAGAGCTCCGCGAAGCTCAGCGACGGAGCACAGCCCTCCACAGCCGACGATTTTAAGCATCTGTTCTTCCGCGATGCGGGCTATGTGTTCCCCCGCAATCCTCTGCCCGGTGAGCTGGCCTCCACCAAAAACTTCTGGGCCAGGGGCAACGGCTGGGTATTCGCCGCCCTTGCCAAGATACTTCAGGACACCCCCGACAACTGGGAGCACCGTCCTCTCTTCCTTAAGATATACACCGACTTTGCCGCCGCTATCCGCGACTGCCAGAAGGTGGACGGTCAGGGTCGGGGCTTCTGGACCCAGTCCATGCTGGCCCACAGCTATTCCTGCTCCGACGACAATCCTCAGGGCTATGAGACCAGCGGAACGGCCTTCTTCACCTACGGCTTCCTCTGGGGCATCAACAGCGGTATTCTGCCCGAGGCCGACTACATCGACTGCGCCCTTCGCGGCTGGAAGTACCTGACCGAGGTTGCCATACAGCCCGACGGCAAGGTTGGCTACGTCCAGTGGGTAGGCGGCGAGGCCGGTAAGGCCGCCGTCTATGACAACACTCAGGACTTCGCCGTGGGCGCCACCCTTCTGGCCGGCTGCGAGATGGCACGCTACAGCGGCGGCATGGTGGGCAGCTTCTATCCCTACCTCCAGAAGCGCACCGTGGCTACGGTTTCCATGAAGCTGGGTTCGCCCTATGTTTATTCCAACAATAAGGTCGATGAGATCGAGGCCGCTCCCTACGCCGAAAACGGCAGGACTTATGTACCCGTAAGGGCCATTGCCGAGGCTCTCGGCGCGACTGTGGACTACGACGGCGCGACCCAGAATATAACCGTAACCAAAAAGGATCGCACCGTTGTGATGACTATCGGCAGCACGGATTACACCGTCAACGGCGAAGCCAAAACCATGGACGCCATGCCCGCCGTTGTGAACGAGCGCACTCTCGTTCCCCTTCGCGCGGTCAGCGAGGCTCTTGGCAAGGTCGTTTACTGGAACGGCGACAGGCAGATAGTTTCCGTGGGGCAAAAGGAAAACCTGTTCTATCCCTGCGAGGCCGGTATGCTTGATATGCTGGACGGCATCCTTACCACCGGTCAAATACCCACATGGGAATCTGCGGATAAGGGCTTTGTTGACTACGTGGCCGAGCTTCACGACCCGGCGGCATTCAGCCCCGTCGCCGCAAGCACGGACTGCGAACCCGAAGCCTTCAACTGCATTGAAATGGCTTTTGACAAGGATCCCTCCACCCGCTACGCCAACGACACCGTGGGTACTACCGCCACCTTTGACTTCGGCGAGGTAAAGACCGTCGCCAAGCTGGGCCTGTACTTCTGGATGTACAACGAGCGCTCAACCTCCTTCTCTGTGGAGATTTCCTCCGACGGAGTAAACTTTACAAAGGTTTGCGACGGAGCCACCGCAAAGGGAGTCCAGGTGAACGTCCTTGACATCGGCGCCGACGCGAGATATATCCGGCTCACAAACCGCGGCAACGACAGCGACCGCGCCAACTGGTTCAATCTGCTGGAGATCGTGGGTTACGGCCCCGACACCGCCGTTGAAACTACCGTTAAATAAGAATAAACAAACTCTATAAGCCCCCGGTTAGCGCCGAGGGCTTATAATGTTTTTCAAAATTTTTTAAAAAATTTTGAAAAAATTTGAAAAACATGGAACTTTTTTAGAATATTTTACGTCTATACTATAAAAGGAGGCGCGTTATATGAAAAAAATATTAGCCCATGTTTTATTATTCGCGCTTATATTCACCTGCGGCACCTGTTTTTCCGAGGACGAAACGCCCGTGCTTGTTGAACGTGACGGGATAATTTACAGAAAAGGAACATACTTTGACTGTAATACCCGCTCCCTTTCGGTGTATCTAAACGACATTGAAGCTTGGTATGTACACGGCCTTACCGAGCGGGCTAAGGAGCTGGAAGAGATAACCATTCCCGGAGAAATCGACGGTATTGTCGTACTCGGCATAGAAACCGACGGCATAAGAAGCGGCAAACTGAAAAAATTGACATTGCCGGGAACAGTAGATGTTTTTATGAGGCAGTCAATGGAGTGCCCGAATTTGGAGAGTATAAATCTGGACACAAAGGTCGAATTGTCGGTTAAGGGAATGTACCCTCACGTCACTCTTTTCCCGTCGGTGTTCGGCGGCGAAGGCTCTTATAAAGGCTGTCCGAAGCTTAAGACGTTTACCTCCGACGGGAAAAATCTTGTTGATAAGGCTTGGCTGCTGGGCGATAATGCCTTTGAGGGAACGGCTGTTGAGGAGATAATCCTCGACAGGGACTTGGTTGGCACATTGGGCAGAAAGCTGAATACCGCCACATTGGAGCGCGAGGTGTTTGCCGACTGTCAAAATCTCCGTGCCGTTCATATGACGGAAAACTGCACGTTTTTGAACAGCGGCGGTTTTAAAAATTGCGTATCGTTGGACTATCTGCACTTTCCCCAAAGCATTAAGACGGTAAGGGACGGAGTTTTTAAAAACTGTAAAAATGTCAGAACGGCGGTGTTCCCGGCGTCGGACGTGGCTTTAGAGATAGACCCCTTCGCGGATTGCCCAAGATTGACCGTGTTCGGCAAGGCGGGTACAACGGTTGAGGATTATGCGCGGGAAGCGAATATTCCCTTCATAGGCTCCGTCATAAATAACGGCGAACCTTCCACCGTGGTGGCTCATGCCCTCCAAAACGCCGCCGTGTATATCAACGGAGCCGCCATTCCCGCGTACACGCTTAACGGCAGCGTATACGTCAGCGAAAGCTCCTTGAAACCCTTGGGCTTCAATATGGACTGGGACGGCGAGGCCCGCACCACCACAATAACAAAGCCGGAAAATGTTCAATGGAGCGTAAAGCTTGGCGCCAACTTGGAACCCGATACCGTTGACATAGTGAGCAGCGACATAAAATTTATGCTTGACGGCTTTCCCATTCCGGCTTTGAATATCGGCAACGGCGAGAGCATAATCGATGTGAACGCTTTGGCCGAGGCGGTGCAGTATTAAGGCAATACCGCACAGAGATTGTGCCCATATTGCGCGGCAGATTTTTTGACGGAATTACGAAAACGACCATAGGATACCTGTCGTATTTCAAGGAGTTTTCGTAAGATACGTCGGAAAAGATGCAAGCAAGATGGGTACAAAGCTCACAGGCGGTCTTTGTGCGGTATTGCCTTAAAAATTGAATTAAAATAATGGGGGTATAAGTATATGAAAAAAGCATTGTTGATAGTGTTGGCGCTCATTTTGTCAATACCGGCGTCGGCGGATTTGAGGCCAAGGGAATATCATGAGGCCGGGGATTTTGTCTATTACTATAAGGACGGCTACGAGGAAGGTGAAAATGGAGAATATATCACCATTCCTGATGAACGTGTTGTAATATCGGGCCTTACGGAAGCCGGTCAGGAAAAGGAAGAAATTGTAATTCCGGCGGAAATAGACGGAAAGCGTGTGTATCATGTTGAGCCTTACAATTTTCTTTCCGATAACCTCAAACGCCTTATTCTGCCGGATAATAATTTGATTTTAGGCGTTTTTGGTCGTAATGTACCTGTGGGATGGTTTAAATTACCCAATCTGGAGTATATTAATCTTGATACCCATGTTTCTGTGGAGTCGGGAGCATTGGCGCGCTGCCCTAAGCTGCATACGGTTTCCTCCGACGGAAAAAATATAATCAATGCCGGTCTCGGCAGCGGTGCTCTAAGCAATACCGCAATCGAGGAGGTCACATACAACGATTTGATTTCGTCGGATATTTTTGAGAACTGCAAAAATTTGAGAACGGTTCACTTCAATACCTCCCTTGAAGCCTTACTTGAAGTAGCCAAGCGTTATCATAATATTAAAGACGATGAGACTTTAAATTATATAGCCAGAGATTATTTTAATCAGGAGCTACCGAAGGAGCTTTTCAAAGATTGTACGGCGCTGGATTATATCTGTCTTGACAACAATGTTTTCGGAGCCCACGGCAGGACTTTTCACGGCTGTAAAAATTTGCGTACTCTTGTTATACCGGTGCCTGATTTCGAATTTAGATGCGGGGCCTATGTAGTGGACAACCGGTATTCAAGTCATTATGAGGAATACTGCGCCATTGACGGCGTGGCGCCTGATAATGAAAGAACCAAGAACCCTTACTGTGTGTTCAAGGACAACTACAAGCTGACGGTCTTTTGCGTGGACGGCACACCGGCGGCAGAATATCTGAAAAAGCACGGCATACACTATATTCCGTCGATAATACCCCGCGGCGGACAGTCCACCGTGGTGGCTCATGCCCTCCAAAACGCCGCCGTGTATATCAACGGAGCCGCCATTCCCGCGTACACCTTGAACGGCAGCGTATACGTCAGCGAAAGCTCCTTGAAACCCTTGGGCTTCAATATGGACTGGGACGGTGAGGCCCGCACCACCACAATAACAAAGCCGGAAAATGTTCAATGGAGCGTAAAGCTTGGCGCCAACTTGGAACCCGATACCGTTGATATAGTGAGCAGCGACATAAAATTCATGCTTGACGGCTTCCCCATTCCGGCTTTGAATATCGGCAACGGCGAGAGCATAATCGACGTGAACGCTTTGGCCGAGGCTGTTTTATATTAAAGAGGCCGTAAAAAACTGACTATGTAACATGGAGGCACGGGGGCTGTCAAAAAAAATCGTGCAGAACGGACGAAAATCAGCTCTCGCAGGCGGCGCCGCGAAGCGGCGTGTAAACAGGCGAATGCCTGCCGCCGAGAAAGCCCTCCCGACGGCGTACATAGGTACGCCGAGGGTGATTTTCGTTCGTAGTTCAAGGGCATAAAAACAAGAAAATTCGCTCGTTAGGGCGAATTTTCTACATTAATTCATTATTTTGTTTTTACTAAACGAATATATAACGTTCCACATTTGCCTTAAATAAAGGCTTTAAGCCCTTGAACGGTCTGCGCCATTTTTTTTCAGCCCCTACTATTTTCTGACCCAAACGGTCATTTCCCTTGTGTCCTCACGGTTACCCCAAAAGGCGTAGGGTATGGCGGTCACCTCGGTTTCGTCCTCGGCGGCGGAGAGAGGACGGTAGAGGGCGTTGTCAGCCCAGCTCGGACGGCGGTAGGCTTTGCCCTTTATGTTGACGGCCCCTTCAAACAGCGAGCTGTCACGGTAGGCGGTGAAGTCCTTTTGATCGCCCAAGCGCAGGGCGCTCAGGCAGTCTCCGTTGTCGGCGGACTCCAGACAGTAGACCACCGGCCCCCTCATGACGGCGGCCATGCCGTTATCCTCGCGGGCGAGTGGATTGGCCTCCATGAGTTCAACCGGCATGGGCAAGGTCAGACAAACGCTGTCGTCATCCTTCCATTTACGGCTTATGTAGGCATAGCCCTTCTTCAATACGGGCTGGGCGCTGAGACCGTTGACCTTCAGCTCGAAGCTCCGAGCCCAGGACGGTATGCGTACGGCAAAGGTGTAGTCTCCGGCGCTTAGACGGAAGGAGATCTTGCCGTCCCAGGGATAGTTGCCGCTCTGCTCTATGCGTACCCGCCCAAAGGGCATTTCGATTTCCGCTTCGCCGCCTATGAAAAGGTGGGTGTATACCGTGTCGGGGGAGGAGGAATACACATATCCGCCGAGGGAGGTTATCATTCTGGCCAAATTGGGCGGACAGCAGGCGCAGCCGAACCAGCCGGGACGCTTGCTGCGGATATGGCGGCATGGGCCGGCCTTTTGAGTGGCCTCCTCCCACATTTCAAGGGGATTGGTGTAGAAGAAGTGGCGGCCGTCCAAAGACATTCCGCATATTGTGCCGTTGTAGAGCAGCCGCTCCATGATGTCGGAATATTTGCCGTCCACGTCCATGCGCAGCATCTGCCGGGCGAAGAATACCATGGCTATGGCCGCGCAGGTTTCGTTATAAACCGTGTCGTTGGGTAAATGGTAGTTGAAGCTGTAGGCCTCCCCGTACACCTGCGCCCCGACGCCGCCGGTTATGTACATCTGCTTTTGAGTGATGTTGTCCCAAAGGGCCTCGGCGGCTTTTTTCAGGCCTTGGTCGCCGGTCTCCGCGGCCAGCGCCGCTACTCCGGTGTAAAGGTAGCCGGCACGGACGCTGTGGCCCGTGGCCTCGGTCTGTTCTCTTATGGGCTTGTGGGACTGGTTGTAGTGCTTGTCCACGTGCTCCTGACGGCCGTTCCAGTGGTTCACATAGCCCCGGGCCTTAAGCTCTTCCTCGAAAAAATTCGGTTCCGTGCCGCGGGCGTCGATCATGTACTTGCAAAGGTTGAGGTAGCGCTCCTCGCCGGTGACGCCGTACAGCCGCATCAGGGCCAGCTCCAGCTCCGGATGGCCGGGATAACCGTGGAGCTTGCCCTCCTCCGGGCCTATCTTTGTATCTATCAGGTCGATAAAGCGGCGGACAATGTTCAGCAGCTTATCTTTGCCGGTGGCCTCGTAATACGCCACTCCCGCCTCGGTCATGTGACCGGCGCAGTACAGCTCGTGGCAGTCAAGAAGGTTGGTGAACTTTTTGTCCGGCTGCGTTATCTGAAAATATGTCATGAGGTAGCCGTCCCCGTCCTGGGCCTTTTCCATGAGGTCGATAACCCCGTCGGCGGTGGCCTCCAGCTCCTTGTCGGGCGCGATGGTCAGCCGGTAGGCCACGGCCTCCAGCCATTTATAGACGTCGCTGTCCTGAAAAACGTAGCCGTTGAACTCCCCCTCCTCAAGGCCGGCGGCGATGCGGAAGTTGGCGATGGCGTGGCTTGGCTCCGTGTCGGGAACAAGGTCGTTTATCGCCTGCCACTGATAGGGGATGATCCTGTCTTTAGCCAGATCCGTGTACCGGCTCCAAAAGCCGTCGGTTATTTTTACGTTTTTAAGCGGGGCAAACTCATTTGTGGCGATCTTCATACTTTTACTCCTTGTCGAAAAAATTCTGCACATAGTATATCACAGAAAACCCGTCCGCGCAAGGGGTAAACATAAAAAAATATCTCCCGTCATAGGCTGTATCGAGGTGAGCTTATGCGGCGTTTTGTATTTTTTTCACTTGCGGCGGTGATAATCATTTTTTCGGTGATAGTAGACGGGGCGGCTCCGGAAAAAAAGGTGGCCTATATCACCATCGACGACGGCCCGACGCTGAACACTCCGCACATAATCGATACCTTGCGTAAGCACGGTGCGGGCGCGGCGTTTTTTGTGCTGAAGGACAGAATAGAGACCTATCCGGACTACATAAAAATGATGGACGGCTCCGGATTTACGGTGGGGCTGCACGGGGTGAGCCACAACGGTGACATTTACGCCACTCCCACCAGTCCTCTCACGGAAATGAACGAAACCAACGATGCGCTGTACAAGCTGCTTGGCCGCCGCAGCCGTGTGGTGCGGACGCCCTACGGCAGCAAGCCGAACCTGACAGACAGACAGCGTCAGCTTTTGGAAACGGCGGGCTATAAAATATTTGACTGGAACGTGGATCCTCGGGACTCCATCGGCGCGGTGGTAGACCGTAGCGCCGTGTTGGAAAATCTGCGTTCCGGCCTTGAGGAGGCCGGGCCGACGGCGGTGATTTTGCTCCACGACAGAAAAAGCACCTCCGAGGCGCTGGACGAGATACTTTCGATTATCGAGGCCGCCGGGTACGAGTTTGGCACTCTGGACGAAAATACGGTGTTTTAGGTAATGGTAAAATGGGGCTGTAAAAAAACTGACTATGTAATCTGGAGGCACGGGAGCCGGTCGAAAAAATCGTGCAGAACGTTCAAGGGCTTAATACTATTCCCTGATTAAAAACATAAATATACGAGTTTATTACGGTAACAATGCCAGATAAAAAAGGCTTCCCCTCGAGGGGAAGCTGTCGGCGAAGCCGACTGATGAGGTGTAGCCGCCGCAGGCGGCGTTGAATGTAAGTGCATGACGGATGCTACGCATCCTACACCTCATCCGGCACTTCGTGCCACCTTCCCCTCAAAGGGGAAGGCTAAGAGCACCCGCATAACCTTTTTTTTACAGCCCTACTTTCTCCTCTTGCTCATGATTTTGCCGATAAGCTCCCGCACGGCGTCCATGTTTATGGGCTTAGCCAGATGACCGTCCATACCGGCGTCAAGGGCGTTGCGCACATCTTCGGCAAATGTGTTGGCGGTCATTGCCACAATGGGAACGGTTTTCGCCTCGGGATGCTTGGAGGCCCGAATAGCCCTTGTGGCGTCGTAGCCGTTCATTACCGGCATCTGCACGTCCATAAGTATCATGTCGTAGCGCCCCGGCTCCGATTTTTCAAAGGCTTCGAGGGCGGCCTTGCCGTTCACCGCAACCTCGCATTCCGCTCCTTCGATATTCATCATTTCGGTAAGTATTTCGGCGTTCAGCTCATTGTCCTCGGCCACAAGGAAGCGCATACCCGAGATAACGCCCTTTTCCGGCGAGGCCGGCCGCTCTTCATGAGGCGTGAACAGGGGCTTTATGGTATGCCAGAAGGTGGACGCGAAGAAGGGCTTCGGCATAAAGGCGTCGATGCCGGCCTCGCGGGCCTGATCCTCTATTTCACTCCAATCATAGGAGGTGAGCACCAAAATCGGTACGTTTGCACCGACCTTTTCACGGATGGCGTGGGCGGTCTCAACGCCGTCCATTCCCGGCATTTTCCAGTCCAGCAAAATGACATGGAAGCCGTTCCCGCTTTTGTGAGCCCGAACCGCCGCGTCCACGGCGGCCGCTCCGTCGGTGACGTAGGACACGTCGACGCCGGTGCCGTGCATCATTTCTCTGATATTGAGGCAGACGTCCTCCTCGTCGTCGGCCACAAGCATACGGGTTATCCTGCCCCGGAACCAACTGTCGCCCTCCTCCTGTTCGGGACGGGCGAAGGTGAGCTCGACGGTGAAGGTGCTGCCGACGCCGAGCTTGCTCTCCACGGTTATTATGCCGCCCATGAGATCCACCAGATTTTTGGTGATGGCCATGCCCAGACCCGTGCCCTGTATCTTGTTGGTAAGGGAGCTTACCTCGCGGCTGAAGGGCGTAAAAATGTGTTCGAGATATTCCTCGCTCATGCCTATGCCGTTGTCCTTCACCGCGAACCGCAGCTTTATATACTGGGGCGCGGGCTGCGGCACCTCGTTTACCGTGAATTCGATTTTTCCGTTGTCGGGCGTGTACTTTATGGCGTTGGATAAAAGGTTGAGCAATATCTGATTGAGTCTCAGCTTGTCGCCCACTATCTGCTCCGGCGGAGTCCCCAGCACATGGACGGTGAAGTCCTGGGTCTTGGCCTTCGCCTGCGGCATCAGTATGATATTAAGCTCCTCGAGAAGCTCCGGCAGACTGAAGCGGTCCACGTTCAGCGAGGTCTTGCCGCTATCTATCTTGCTCATGTCCAGCACGTCGTTTATCAGGCTTAATAGGTGGTGGCTGGAGGCCATAATCTTATGGGTGTACTCCCGAACCTTGTCGGCCTGATCGGCGTCCTTTTCCAAAAGCACCGAAAAGCCTACGATGGCGTTCATGGGCGTGCGTATATCGTGGGACATATTGGAAAGGAAGTTGCTCTTGGCCTCGTTGGCGCTCTTGGCGGCGTTCAGGGCCTCGGTCAGCTTCTGGTTCATCTGCTGCTCAAGAGTGCGGTCGGACAGCACTATGATATATTTTTCGGTGCCCTGAATATCCATTCGGTATACCGTCATTCTGTACCAGCGGCGCTCGCCGGTGTTCTGGTGCATATATTCACATTCCCAGTAGCGGCTGCCGTTCAAGGGTATGGCCGACAGCTCGTCTCTGGGAATGACGACGTTGCAGTTGACGGCGCATTTTTCCATAACCTTTATGTCGGCTTTTGCCTCGTCCAGGGGAATGCCCAGCAGTCTTTCGATGTTTGGGCTTATGTAATCCACGTGCTGATTTTCGGAGTTCAGCATGATGAATATGTCGTCGACGCTGCTGGAAAGCACGTCGAACATACGCTCGCGGTATTGCAGCTCCATACGGTTGAGCCGGGACTGCTTGCGGCCGCGGAGTATAAAGAAAGTTATCACCGCCGCGCCCACCAGCAGGAATATTACCAGCAGCACGTTCATCGTGGCCTTCTGTACGGAAAGGAAACCGCCGCTGAGAGCGCTTTGAGGCACGGCGCTGAGCATCATGTAGTCCTGATAGCCTGTGGGCTGATACAGAATACAGTAGCTTACGCCGCCTATCCCGCACTGTAAAAGGCCGTGTCTGCCGTTTTCCCAGTCCTTTTGTATCTCGGCCAGCCTGCCGTTGCCGAGATTTGAGGCCGCCCGCAGATACGTGAGATAATTGCTGAACACGCTGCCGCCCTCCTGAGTGGAGAGCAGCACGCTGCCGTCGTTGTGAATGACAAAACAGTTGGCCTGACCCGAGAAAGCGTCCACGTTCAGCGAGTCGGCGAGGGCGGCGTTGGTATAGCTCACCGCTATGGCGTCAAAATCAAAGCCGTTGTACACGCCGTGCTCGACCGGAACGGCGAAAACCGTTATTTCCCGATTGCCGTCAAGAGCGACGCCCGCCATGATTTTTTCGCCGTTGAGAAGGCCGGCCATGTCTCGGCCAAGATCGACGCCGCTTACGCCGCCTTGGGGCGACATACAATTGCCGTCCGATGAAAGAAAATAAAATTCCGAAAAGCCCCAGTAATTCTGTTCTTTTTCGATGAGGTCAAGAGCCGTGTCTATTTCCGAATTTTTCTCGAGAGAAAGATACAGCCCCCAATCGTCCAGCAGCCCCCAGTTCCTTTCGATAAAGGCTCCGAAGGAACGGTTGACCTGACCGTAGATCTCTTCAAGATGGTCGGCGCTGTCCTCATATATGCGGCGGGAAATAAAGTTGAAATAAAAAGCCCCTATTAAGACAGTGGCAATAACAACTATGCACATCAAAAAAGACGGTAATAATTTTTTAAACCATTTTTTCATGATTATGCGCTCCTTAAACCTTTGGAAAATACAGGCCGAACCGAGTTCTTCGCAATGAATATCTTCAACAAATATCTTATAATATATTATTTTATCATACGCTGTCCAAAAAGTCAACAATTAATTGCAGTTTGCTCAATGAGCTTATACAAAATAAATAAAAGACATTTTTGGGACTTGATTTTTTCCCAGTAATGTGGTAGAATAATATTGATGCCGCGCACGGAAGAGCTCCTGTGCGAAATCAATTACGCGTTAAGAGGCAGTGATTATGTACATAAACGATATTTTAAAAAACAAAAAGCTTAATATTTCTTTTGAGGTTTTTCCGCCCAAAAAGACAGAGATGTTTGAGGGCGTGCGGGCGGCGGTGGCGGAGCTGGCCGGACTGCGTCCCGACTTTATCAGCGTTACCTATGGCGCCGGCGGAGGCACCAGCGCTTACACCGCCGATATTTCGGCGGAAATTCAGGATAAGCACGGGGTGACCGCCTTGAGCCACCTGACCTGCGTGGCGTCCACGAAGGACGAAATAGACGTTATCTCGTCGCGGTTAAGAGAAAAGGGGATAGAGAACATTCTCGCCATGCGCGGCGACATTCCCGAGGACGGGGACTTTCCCAACCCTCGGCACTTTCTCCACGCCTGCGACCTGATCGAACGGCTCAAAGGGCAGGGCGGCTTTTGCATCGGGGGCGCCTGTTATCCCGAAGGTCACGTGGAGTGCCCCGACATTGAGACCGACCTTAACAATTTGAAGCACAAGGTGGACTGCGGCTGCGATTTTCTGATAACTCAGCTTTTCTTTGACAACGGGGCCTTCCTGCGCTTCCGTGACAGATGCGCGGCCAGGAAAATCGACGTACCCATTCTCGCGGGGATAATGCCCGTGCAGAACGCGTCCCAAATCAAGCGTATGTGCGCTCTTTCCGGGGCGTCGCTGACGCCGAAATTCATGAAAATGGTGGAAAAATATCAGGACGATCCGCCGGCTCTCCTCCAGGCGGGCATCGCTTACGCCACGGAGCAGATCGTGGATCTCATCTCAAACGATGCGGACGGAATACATATTTACACCATGAACAAGCCCAAGATAGCCGGGCAGATAATGAGCAATATTTCGGCGCTGATATGATCTCATTTGTTCCGTCCGGCCAGCTTCCGGTGCTCGGTGGGGCTGTGGCCGAAAAACTCCCGAAAGGCCGTGGAAAAGTAAAGCTGATCCTCATATCCCGAGGATTGGGCTATCTGGCCGATGGGCAGATTGGTCTCCGTCAGCAGCCGGGCGGCGTTGTTCATTCGGTAGGTGCGGATATACTGCTTTGGCGATACGCCCAGCTTTTCCTTGAACAGGCGGCAGAGGTAGCTTCGGTTCACGCCCACGTAGGCGCTCAGCTCGCTGACCGTTATGGCGCTGTGATAGTGGAAGGTATGAATGTAGTTCAGAGCGAATTTTACATAGTCCTCGGCCATGGTCATTGGCTGGGGCTTTTTTGTTGCGAAAGCGGACAGGGCGTCCATCAGCCGCCCGTAAACCTCGTAGGGATTGAGAGTTTCGGTCTCCGCCAGCCGCAGCATGGCCTCGCCGGCGGCGGGATTGTTCCTGACGACCGGATTTTCACGGGTGAATTCCGTGGAGCTGAGGTAGCCCTCCACCGCCGAGCCGGAAAACTCCACCCACGAATATTCCCATGGCTCCTCTCCGTCCGCCTTGTAAAAGGTCACATCCTTGGGATATATGAGAAAGGCGTCCCCCGGCCCGAGTTCGAACTCCCCGCCGTCAGTTTTGTATACGCCCTTTCCACGGTGAACATAGTGTATAAGGTGGTTGGAGCGCACGAAATTGCCGATGGAATAATTTGGCCGGCAGTCCTCGTGGCCGTACTGAACGGCGTTGAAGTCCACAAAGTCACGAAATCTGTTAATGACGGTTTTTCTCATAGGCTCGCCTCCCAAAATAATTATAGTATTTTTGGAGAGATAAGTCAATACTTATGTCACAAAACCTAATATTTTTACAACAAACTCTTATGGATAATTTACGGTTTTTAATGTATTATTAAACCGTGAGGTGAGTGTATGGACATTCTTGAGCGGGCGAGAAAAATCGCCCGCAGGTATATGGACGAAAATCCTCCCGTCCCTCTTAAGATGAGGGCTTTCTATGACGGCGGCGTACGACGCGGGTCGGATTACCGCTATCACGCGGATATGGACAGGCTGTTTCCGCAGGCGAAAATGGGGGACAGGGCCTTTGTCCGCTGCCTTTATACGGCGGACGGGGAAGAGGAGATCGGCCTGACGGTAACTCTTTTCGGCCCGGCGGTACTGAGGGTGAACGGAGCGGAGGTCTTTCGCTCGAATATTTTTACCGAACGGAACAATCACACGGACAACCGTGTGGATATACATATGAACCCCGGCGAAAATCTGCTCGAGCTGGAGCTGACAAAAACTCCTCTGGGCTTCGGCTGCATCTTCGGCACTTGGCTGGGGAAGTGGGATTACATCTTCATGCGGCCCGACGAGCCGGAAGCGGAGGGCTGCCAATACCGGCTGAACGGCGGCCCCTGGCTGCCCAAGTCCGAGCCGGTGAACGTCGAACTCAAGCCCGGCGAGTACGCTCTGTTCGCCGCGTCGGACGGGAACGGCCCGGTCACGGTGCGTAAAACGGAGGCTGCGTTCCCGCCGGACGAAAATTATTCAAATCTGTTCGGCATAGAGGGCCATGGGGCATGGCTGGGTCTTTGGCCCCTGAAGGAGGAGCACGGGGGCGACCTTTTCGCCCGACCCGCCGAGGGAACCTACTGGCGCTTTAAGGAAAAAAACCTTTGGCTCCGACCCTGTTACGGGGCTGGGAATTTCGGCCGGTGGAGCTATCCTCTGGGCGTCACTCTGTACGGTCTTTTGCGGCTGGGTCAGCTCCTTGACGACCGGGAAATAAAGGCTTATGTGGCCGCCCATGTGGAGCGGTGTCTTAACACCTTCGACTACGCCCTCTGGGACAGGGACAGCCACGGCGGGGCGGCAAGCCTGCACAACCTCCTTTGCGGCATCGACAGCCTTGACGACTGCGGAGCCTTCGGCGCTCTGGTGGAGGAGGCGGCTCTGACCTTGGGCGTGAAAAATACCGAAAAAATCTGCGCCTATATTTCCGACTATATCGAAAACCGCCAGCCCCGGCGGGACAGCGGGGCCTTTTACCGAAAAAACCAGCTCCACAGCTTCCACAACGACACTATGTGGCTGGACGATTTGTACATGAGCGTGCCCTTTTTGTGCCGACGGTACAAAATCACCGGGGAGGAACGCTTTTTGACCGACGCCGCCAACCAGTTCAGGCAGTACAAAAAGCTGCTTTACATGGAGGATAAGGGGCTGATGAGCCATGTGTACGACTTCCGCCACGGGCTGCGCAACGGCGTGGCGTGGGGACGGGGCAACGGCTGGACACTGTTTTCCCTCAGCGAGCTGCTGACCTTCATGCCGGAGGACTTCCCCGACAGGCCGGAGATGGAGGCCATGTTCAAGGAGCTTTGCGCCGGATACGCCGCACGTCAGAGCGAGGACGGCCGCTGGCGCCAGGTGCTGGACGACCCGGAGGCTTATCTTGAAACAAGCTGCACCGCCATGTTCGCCTGCGCCTTCACGCGCGGGGTGAAGATGGGCCTGCTGGAGCCGGAATATGCCGAAAAAGCACGGCGGGCGGTAAACTCCATAGTGGAAAACTGCACCGACGGCGAGGGCAGCGTTTACGGCGTGTGCCGGGGCTCGGAGTTCGCTTTCCGGCCGGACTACTACAAATATGAATTGACAACGCGTGTGAACGATACCCATGGAATAGGGATAGTTTTACTCGCTGTTTATGAGGTGACTTATGGAGCTTAAGGAAATACGCAAAATCGACATTTCGGCGGCGGGACGCTATTGCCGTATGTGGCTGGGGGACATCGACGGGGACGGACGCATGGAGATAGTCATGGTTCAGCCGGACTCGGGCTTCGACGACCGCTACTGGCCCCACAGCGTCCGTTGCGCCACGGCCTATGACCTCGGCGGCGAAGTGCTCTGGCAGATAGGGACGCCCGACCCGGACGCGAAGCCCAGCGGCAGCGACATACCCGCTCAAATATACGACATCGACGGGGACGGGAAGCTTGAGTTTATCTGCGCCATGGACGACGAGCTCCGTAGTTACGACGGAAGGACGGGAAAACTGAAGTCCGCCCATCCTCTGCCCGACCCTCACGCCCACGACTGCATAATCATCGCCGACCTCGAGGGTCGGGGACGGGCGGAAAATATTATCGTAAAGGACCGCTATCACAAGCTTTGGGCTCTTGACAGGGATTTTAACGTTATGTGGGAGCACGAGGGCAACGTCGGCCACTATCCCTGGCCCCACGACCTTGACGGGGACGGGGCGGAGGAACTCATCGCCGGTTACACCGTGCTCAGCGGCAGGGGCGAGCCACTGTGGACAGTCGACATGAAGGATCACGCCGACTGCATCTGGATAGGGGACATCAACGGCGACGGCAGGCCCGAGGCGGTCATCGGCGGCGACGACATCACCGCCTACACCAACGACGGACGGCTGCTGTGGCGGTTCACCGACACGGTGGAGAGCCAGAACGTGGCTATCGGCGACCTTCGGCCGGAGCTGCCGGGGCTGGAAATCTGCGGCCTTGACCGCATAGACCGGGGGAACCCCGGCCTTGACGGTATTTTCATCGTCAGCTCCGAGGGAAAATCCCTGTATAAGGAGCATAGGACGGTTCCCGGCTGGAGCAGCGTCTGCACTGTGATAAACAACCTTGACGGCAGGGACACGGACAATATTCTGGCTTACCGTCGGGGCGGGCTGCCCAACGCGGTATATGACGGGTACCTGAACACGGTTTTTGAGTTCCCCTTCGACGGCTATGTCCTCTGGGGCGACCTTGTCGGGACGGGAGCCAACCAGCTCATAGTCTACTCCCAAACCGAGGCGGTAATTTACTCCGCCGTGCCCGTCGATCTCGATAAGGGCGCGGACGGCCCGCTGCCCCAGCCGAAGCGGCTGTACAACAATACCCGCTACTGGGGCGGAGAGTGTGAAAAGTGAGGAATGAGGAATTAGGAATGAGGAATAAACTTGCACCTAATTCCTAATTAAAAAGAAAGGATGTTGAGAATGAAAAAGCTTTTGACTATCGCGGCGGTCACGCTGGCGCTGATTTTGCTGACGGCGGCTCCGGCGCTGGCCGACGCCTCCGGCGGGCTTGTGGCGGTCAAGGTGGACGGCGGGGTGTACCTGTCTTGGAACATGACCGGCGCCGAAAGCTATACCCTCTACCGGGGAGACGAGGCCATCGTTACGACCGCCGGTACCAACTACGTTGACGCCGGGGCCGACGGCACGGCCCAATATCACATTGATTTCAACGCCCCGGTTTCCGTGTGGGACAAGGGATATTTGGAGATACCCATCGAGGCTCCCGCCCAAAACCTTGGGGACATTACCGAGGGTATAAGGGCGGTGGAGCTTAAGGCCGCAACGGAGATGAACATCGGCTCCAGGTGGCACCTTGCGCCCCTTGAGGACGGAGCCGTCGTCCCCATCCGTGAGGACGGAGCCGTCATGGACGTCAACGCCCAGTCCAAGGAGGTCGGCGGCAGCGTGGGCACATACTCCTTCAACAACGGCGACAACCAGAAGTTTTACCTTGAGGACGCCGACGGCGGTTATGTTATCAAGGGTAAGCAGAGCGAGCTCTATCTGTCCGTGGCCGCCGACGGAGCCGTCACCCTTCAGGAGCGGGCCGACGCCTCGGTCTTCACGGTGACGGACATTGATTTTGACATATCCGAGGCGGAAATGACCGCCGTAAAGGCCATAAAAGGCGAGGTTGTCTATACCGCCAACGACGCCTCCGTGGGCGACCTTGACGGCGACGGCGAGTACGAGATCGTCCTCAAGTGGGATCCCGGCGACTCCAAGGACGCCTCCCAAAACGGGAGAACCGGCAAGGTATATATCGACGCCTATGAGCTGGACGGCACAAGGCTTTGGCGCATAGATTTAGGCCCCAATATCCGTGCCGGAGCACATGACACCCAGTTCATAGTTTACGACCTTGACGGGGACGGGAAAGACGAGGTTGCCTTCCGCACCGCCGACGGCACGGCGGACGGCGCGGGCACGGTCATCGGCGACCCGGACGCCCTCTGGACGGATAACTGGTCGGGCAAAAACCTCGAGGGCCCCCTTTGGGTAACCGTCTTTGAGGGCGCCACGGGCAAAGCTTTGGCCAGCGTTCCCTACGACCCTCAGACCACCGAGCCGGGAGCGTCCGTATTCGGCGACGACTACGGCAACCGCTCCGAGCGTTATAACGCCTGCGTGGCCTATCTCGACGGCGTAAACCCCTATATGGTGTTCTTTCGGGGCTACTACGGGGGCCAGTCGGGCAAAGGCCCCGGCAGGACGGTTATCGCCGCTTTCAGCTATAAAGACGGCAATATTGAAAAATACTGGCGCTTCGACACCATGGACGCCGGAAATGAGCAGTATATCGGTCAGGGCAACCACAACGTCTCCGTGGCCGACGTGGACGGTGACGGCAGGGACGAGATCCTCACAGGCGCCCTGACGCTGGACGACGACGGCAGCGTGCTGTGGTGCTCCTTCATGGGCCACGGCGACGCCATGCACCTTGGCGATTACGACCCTTACAGACCGGGACTGGAATATTTTGTGGTACACGAGCACGCCTCTCCCGACCAGAAGTACGGCTTCACCGTATTTGACGCCGCCACCGGCGAGATACTCCAAAAGAGAGAGGCCGGCAAGGACACGGGCCGGGGCGTCATGGCGAATATAGGCCCCTTCGGCGGCACTTATGTTGCCTGGGCCGGCAGCGGCGCGGGTAAGATCAATTCCCTGGGTGAAAATCTGGATTACGATTTCAATTCCATGAACTTCCGGATATTCTGGGACGGCGACCTCTACGAGGAGCTGCTGGACGGAACCTCGGTATTCAAAATCAACGGCGAGGGCAAGCAGGAGCTGATTTTCAGCGCCGCCGGCTGCGCCTCCAACAACGGCTCCAAGTCCAATCCCTGCCTTCAGGCGGACATTCTGGGCGACTGGCGCGAGGAGGTGCTGCTCCGCAGCGCCGACGGCCTGAGCCTTAGACTGTACACAACAACCGTTCCCACGGAATTTTCGCTCATGCCGCTGATGACCGACCACGTTTACCGCATGGGTATCGTTTGGCAGAACTCCGCCTACAACCAGCCGCCCCACCTTGGCTATTATCCGGCGGGCGTCGTGGAGTTGACTCTCGGCTCCGACACGGCCAAAATAAACGGCCTGACCGTTAGGCTTGACGCCGCCCCCTATGCCGAGGAGGGCCGCACCCTTGTGCCCCTGCGCTTCATCGGCGAGGCTTTGGGCGCAAAGGTGGAGTATGACAATGGCGTTATAACGGTCACCGCCGGGAACGACACCGTAATAATGAACATAGGCAGCGCCGATTACACCCTTAACGGCGAGGCGAGAACCATGTCAGTACCGCCCGCCGTGGTGAACGAGCGCACTCTTGTCCCCGTCCGCACCGTGTCCGAGGCCCTCGGCATGGATGTGGGCTGGGAGCAGGAGACTCAAAAGGTGACTGTCAGAAGGAGAGACTTACCCGTGACTGTAACGCCAATGAATGTTGAAACCGCGGCCGCTTCGGCGGCCGTGGACGTCAGCCGGCCAAAAAGGATTTTTGTCGCCGGCGACTCCACCGCCCAGACCTACCGCGAAAGCGCCGCTCCCCAAGCGGGCTGGGGCCAGATGCTGGGCCTTTTCTTTAATGACGGCGTAACTGTAGAAAACCGAGCCATGGCCGGACGCAGCCTTAAGAGCTTTTACGACGACGGCCGTTGGGACGCGATACTTAACGACGCCCAACCCGGGGACTATGTCATTATCCAGTTCGGCCACAACGACGGGGCGTGGAACAAGCCCGAGCGCTATATCAGCCTCGAGGACTATCCGGCGTTTCTGGACGAAAAGTACATCGGCCCCGCCCTTGACAGGGGACTTATCCCCATAATAGCCTCCCACACCCAGCCCCACTGGTTCGGCGAGGACGGAAAGATCGGTGAGCCCGACCCCGACGCGGTCAGCTACGATTCCCTTCTCCGTGACGCCGCCGAGCGCTGGAACCTGACCTTTATCGACGTGAACAGGCTCAGCCGCGACCTTGAGAATTCCATGGGAGTGAAAGAGAGCGAAAAGCTCCACCTCTACGCCGACCCCGGACAGTACGCGAGCTATCCCGACGGGGTGGCCGACAACACCCATTATTCCTGGTACGGAGCCTTTGAAATTGCCAATATCGTCGCCGAGGGTCTGGAGCAGATCGACGATCTCCGCCTCCGCCGCCGGGACGGCTACGCGGTGACCGCTTCCTTTGAAGGGGAGCATAGCTTCGACGTCCGACAGTACGGCTTCGCCCGTGAGTTCAGCGTTGCGGTAAAGACCGGCGCTCCCGTCACCGTGACGGTCAACGGAAATACCGTTTTGACGCCAAACTCCGCCGAAAGCGAATTTGTGACCCGCGCCGCCGCCGTTGACGGTAGAATTAATGTCGCCGCCTCCGGCCCCGTTACCGTTGAGGTCAGCCCCGTGTGGATCTTCGCCCCCGAGGGCGGCATAAACGCCGCCGAGGACTATCCTCTTGATATTCCCGACGGCACGTACGATTTTTACTTCACAAAATCCGACACCGAGCGGGGCAACATTTACATAAACTCTCTTTTGGTGGGAGCCAATGTGGATATGTACGGCACCGTGGGCGTGCCCGAGGGCACGGTTCACGTGTTCCGTGGCTTTGACGCGGAGGGCGGAGCCGCCGTCCGCGTGGATCAGCGCACCACCCGCCTCGCCAAGGTGGAGGCCGTGAAAACTCCCGCTGTTTTCAGCCCCAAGACCCGTATTTTTGTGGGCGGCGACTCCACTCTCTGTAACTATTACCCTGTAATCCCCGATGTAATCGAGGCGGATATTCCCGCCGGTGAACGCCGCACCGGCTGGGCACAGCTCCTTAACAGATTCGTCGGCTCCGACTACGAGGTAGTAAATCTGGCCTCCAGCGGCGACTGGGCACGCGACTGGAAGGACAACATCTTTCCCACGGTTATGGCGCAGGGCCGCCCCGGCGACATCCTTATCATTCAATTCGGCATCAACGACCGCAACCGCGACGACAAGAAAAAGGAGACTATGGCCGACGCATTGAGGTACATGGTGACCGAGGCGGCACAGAAGGGCATCACGCCAATTCTGGTGAAGCCCCAGCCCTCCGTGGGCTACACCTGGGGCAGCGCCGGAGAAAACGAGGCTCCCAACGGCAACAACGGCGGCTTCTTTGACGTTGTTACCGACGTAGCCGACGAGACAGGCTGCCTTTATGTTGACCTTTACGCTCTGGCGGGCGAGCACTTCGCCCAAGTGGGCCGGGATTATGTGAGCCGGAACTATCAGCTTTGGGACGGCGCCAAAAACGAGATGGCCGACAAGCTCCACATTTCCTTTGCCGGGGCTAAGGAGATATGCTCCCTCTTTGCGGCCGAGGCCGACGGGCGCGGCCTTATCGCCTCGGACGGCTATTACGAGGTCACTCGGATAACGAACGGCGTCTATCTGTTTGTGAACGGGGAAAAGGCCTATATTTTCAACAATTCCGACGCGGGCAGGGACGTGACCCTTACATACGAAGGCGTCACCGAGACCGTGACAGTCGCCCCTCATTACGGACTGCACATTAATACCCCGCGGGAGATGACGGCGTGAAAACCTGCACAATCGATCTTAAAATTTATGCGAAAAATGATACGGCCGTTGACGCTTATGAAAATCACCGCCGCTTTTTGGTAAGCGGCCTTAAGCTTAAGGCGGGGGAGACCTTTACCGGTAAATTCGCCGCCGCCTTGGGCGAGGCGGATTTTCAAAAGCAGCCCTGCTACCGTGACGGAAAAGTAAAACTCACCGTCACCGGCGGCGAGTTTGAGGTAAAAATCGAGGAGGCGGAGCTGCCGGTTATATACTGCCTCGGCGATTCCACCGTCTGCGACCAGACCTATGACGGCGGCGGCTCAATGGAGCGCTGCTGCGGCTGGGGCCAGACTCTGCCCATGTATCTTGGGGGCGGGATTGCCGTCAGCAATCACGCCGAGCAGGGCACTCACACCGGCGACTGCCTGAACTGTCACCTTCCGTCGGTGCTGCGCCAACTCAAGCCCGGCGATAAGGTTCTCGTGCAGTTCGGCCACAACGACCAAAAGCAGGAATGTCTCCGGCCCTTCGGCGGATATAAGGACAATCTGCGGAGGATCGCCGCCCTTGTGGGTGAAAAGGGGGCGGAGTGCGTCCTCTGCACGCCCATAAACCGGCTGATCTATGTGGACGGGGAGCTGAACACCTATCTTGACGGTTACGCCGCCGCCGTACGTGAGCTGGCGGCGGAGACGGGGCTTCGGTGTATAGATCTCCACGCTTTTACCACGCGAACGTTCCGTGAGCTGGGCGCGGGAGCCGAGAATTTGTTCTACCACCCGCCCGGCGGCCCTCTCGACCGGACGCATCCCAACGATTTGGGAGGTAAGCTGATAGGAGCGGAGGTCGCGCGTGAGCTGGGCGTGCTGATGTAGCCGAAAAGCGCACTCCCTATGGATTAGTATGAAATACATTAAAGCTCCCGAAGCCTGCCTTGGCTCCGGGAGCTTTTGTGTATAATTTTGTTTATGCGAGGATTTTCTTGACGGCTTCGGCCATCTTTTCGCACTTGCAGTTGGCGAAGAACAGTTCGCTGAACTTTTCGCCGGCGACAGCGCCCTTGACCAGCTCGGGGTCGAGCTCACCGAGAATTGTTACCATGTCGCGGTAGGTGACCTTCTTGACCTCGTCGAGGATCTTCTTGTTCCTCTGCTCGGGAACGGCCCTCTCCTTGGGATAGCCGCCGCCCCACTCTTCCACGAAGAGCTTTTCAAACACGTACTTGAGGTTCAGCTCGGCTCCCCAGCCCCAGCCCTTGGCAAAGGGAAGAGCGATGGCGTTGCCGTTGTTCACCTGTGTGAACTGATAAGCGTCGGTGGGGTCGACAATATGTCCGCAGAGCACGCCGGGGAAGGAATTGCAGGCCAGCATGGCGCCCTCGCCCGTGCCGCAGCCCGTCACAACCAGGTCTGCTGCGCCGCTGTTGAGCAGTATTCCGGCAAGAATGCCCACCTGAACATATGTAAGCTGGGCGGCGTCCTCGGCGGTGTACATTCCGTAGTTAAACACCTCGTGTCCCAGAGGCTCCGCCACACTCCGCAGGGTGGCCTCGATAATGCCGTTCTTAGCGGCCTGACTGTTTTCGTTGATAAGCGCGATTTTCATGTTGCATCTCTCCTTTTATAATTTCTTAAGTTAATTATACACCAAATTGCTTTAAAATGCAATAGGTATTTTCAATTATTTGCCGTCGGCCAACTCCTCCGCCGCGTTTTCGGTAAATTCAAATCTGCCCAGATCCATGTGATAAATAAGAGTGGGCTTTGCCTTGATGAAGTAATTGCCGTCAAGCTCCACGTTATCGTCCTCGTCAAACTCGGAGGCAAATATGAATTTGTCATACAGCTTGTATATTTTGCTGCGGGTGAGCTTTTCCACGGAAAAGCCGCTGTGACGGCAGAATTCCATGGCAAGGAGCCGTACCGCGTTGGTGAGCTCGGTGCCGCGTGTCATGGTGCTTGTGTATACGGCCAGCAGCTTTTTCGCCAGATCCTCGGCTCCGCTGGTGCGCACCGACTTGACCACGCTGTCGCTGAAGGCCGCTCGCTCCTCCGGACTCATATCCCGTATTTTGCGCATATAGCCGCCCATTTCGTCGGCGTTGTTAAAGGAATAGCCGTTGACCCCGTCCACTACCTGACCGGCGTTGAGCGGGTCGGTCAGAGCCAGCACCGGCAGACCCGAGGCCATGCCCTCCAGCATGGAGATGGAGTTTGTGTCGGAAAGGGAGGCCGTTACATATATGTCGCCGATGGCGACATAGGGCGGCATATCCTCGTGGGCGACCTTGCCGGTGAAGATCACCATATCGTCTATCCCCAGATATTTGGCCTGCAGCTCAAGCTCGCTCCTCACCGGCCCGTCGCCGATGATTATCAGCCTTAGCCTGTCCTCAGGAACCACGGTCTCCTTCCAGAAGCCCAGCAGCACGTCCACGCTCTTTTCCCGGCCCAGCCGTCCCACAAAAATTGCCACCGTCTCGTCGTCCGCTATGCCCAGCTTTTTTTTCAGAGCGGCCTTTTCGGCCATGCTGACCGCGCCGGGACGGAAGGCCTCCAGTTCGGCGGCGTTGCTGATTACGTTGACGGGCTTTTTTACGCCGATTTCCCGACAGTACTGGGCCACCTTTTCACTGGGACCGGTGATGGCGTCGGCGTGGCCGGCCACCAGAAGAAAGTACTGTCTCGCCAGCTTTGTGGCCGGGCGGGAAAGGGTCTTGGGCGCGATATAGTAAACGTACTCGTCGTACATGGTGTGCATGGTGTACACCATGGGCACGTTCAGCAGCTTTGCCATGCGTATGCCGCTCTGTCCCATGCTGAATTCCGTGTGTATGTGTATGATGTCGGGGCCGAACTCCCGAAGTATGTCCCGACGGTGGCGGCTGATGGGCGAGGGCACGGGATAGCCGTAGAGCCGCCGCCCCGTTTTTGCCGCCGGACAGTGGAGCACGTTATTTTCGTCCACATAGTGGTGGGCGCACTCGGTGTCGCCGGTGACTATCATCACCTCGTGTCCCAAGGCCCTCAAACCCTGGGTGAGGATCTTTATGTGGGTTATTACCCCGTTGATGTAAGGCTCATAGCACTCGGTGAACATTGCTATTTTCATGTCGTTACCTCCGTCAGCGCTTGATAAAGCGGTTGCTTTCGATGTCGTATTTATATCCGGCCCTCTCCATTACGGCCTTCAGCTCCCCGGCGTCCTCGTCAAGGTCGTCGCAGAGGGCGCCGAGCGAGGGATAGAAGTCCCTCAGCCTCGTGTTCAGCAGGCTGAAAAGAATGTTCGGATCCTTCGGCAGCATAAAATCTCCCCCTAAAATATAGTTCCTTTTTATTCTACCACATATTAGCAAAAAAAGCAAACATGATTTTAAAAAAAGTTATTGATTTATGTGTCGGATTGTAGTATAATATAAGATGTAATTTTATAATAAGGCGGTAAGACTCATGGATGAAATAAAAGACGAGAGAGTAAAAACGGTGGTAAAAATCAACAACGCCGAATATACTATTGTCAGCACGGCTCCGGAGGAGTATGTGCGCAGCGTGTCGTATTATGTGGATAAAAAAATCCGGGAAATGACACAGCACGACCGCCGTCTTTCCACTTCTATGGCGGCTGTGCTGGCCTGTGTCAATATTGCCGACGAGCTTTTCCAGCTTCGGGACGAGCACGCGGAGGTGTCCAAAAAGCTGGTCGAATTGGCGGACGAGGCGGGGGAGAACAAGCTCCTGCTGGATAAGCGCACCGCGGAGAACACAAAGCTCAGCAACGAAAATCAGGCTCTCCGCATAAGTATCGCCCGTTTGGAGACCGAGCTCAAGCACACAAAGAAATGATATGAGCGATATAAGGACGGAGCTTTTGTCCCCCGCCGGCGGGCCGGAGGCGCTGAGAGCGGCGGTGCAGAACGGCGCCGACGCGGTATATCTTGGCCTTAAACGGTTCAGCGCCCGTCAGAACGCCGAAAATTTTTCGGACAGCGAGCTGGCGGAGGCTGTGCGGTACTGCCATGTTCGCGGCGCAAAGGCTTACCTGACGTTAAACACTCTCATGCGTCCCGGCGAGGAAAGGTTCGTGGCGACGGCGGTGACCGCCGCCGCCGAAAGCGGAGTTGACGGCCTTATAATTCAGGACTTGGGCGTTGCGGAGCTGGCTCGGCAGCTTTACGCCGATCTGCCCCGCCACGCCAGCACCCAGCTAAGCGCCCACAATACGGCCGACGTGCTTTCACTGATGGAAAAGGGATTTTCCCGAGTGGTGCTGAGCCGCGAGCTTTCGGCGGAGGAAATCGGAAAAATATACGGCGAGACCGGCTGCGAACTGGAAGCCTTCGTCCACGGGGCCCTTTGCGTCAGCTTTTCGGGCCGCTGCCTGATGAGCAGCTTTATCGGCGGCCGCAGCGGCAACCGAGGCTGCTGCGCCCAGCCCTGCCGCAAGCTGTATGAATGCGGCGGGAAGAGCGGCTATTTTCTAAGCCCCCGCGATCTCTGCCTTGTTAAGCGCCTGGACGAAATGAGACGCGCCGGAATTGTCAGCTTTAAAATCGAGGGCCGCATGAAAAGCCCCGAGTATGTGGCCGTCGTCACCGGAGTTTATCGCCGTGCCCTCGACGGCGAAAAGGTCACGGCGGAGGATATGAAAAAGCTTTCGGACATATTCTCCCGTGGGGACGGCTTTACCGAGGGCTATTTTTCCGGCCTGAACACGCCGGAAATTATGAACGTAAAAATTTCAAACGACAATATTTCCGCCGACGTGCCCAGGGAATTGCTGACCGAGGCCCGGAATTCTTACCGTGATGGCGTCGAACGCCGCCGCGTGGCGGTGAATATGCGGTTTTTCGCCCGCGCGGGCGGGAAAATGGCGCTTGAGGTCACGGACGCTGACGGCAACTCGGTAAGGGCGGAGGGCGGCGAACCGTCTCCGGCGCAAAAATCTCCGATGACGGCGGAGAGTTCCGCCCGCAGCCTTACAAAGACCGGCGGAACGCCGTATTATGTGCGTGGCTTTGAGCCGGAAATCGGGGACGGACTTTTTGCGCCGTCCTCGGAGCTGAACTCTCTTCGCCGGGCCTGTCTTGAGGAATTGAGCGAGGCTCGGAGCGCGGCCGTTCCGCCGGAGAGAGGCTGTTATGAGCCGAAATTCACCGGCTGTCCAGCTGGAAAGCAGGAGCTGTTTGCGTCGGTGGCGTCCGTTGAACTGCTTGCCGCCGCCACGGAAGCGGACCGTGTGATTTTGCCCTTGAGTTTGCTGGAAAAAGTGGAATTTAAGGAAAAATATATCCCGGCTCTGCCACGGATAATTTTAGATGAGGAGGCTGTCCGCCGACGGCTCGCGGCGCTTCCCGAGGGAACCGAGGTCTATGCCTCGACCCTTGGCGGTCTGCGCCTGATAAATGAAGCCGGACTGAGGGCGAGAGGGGACTTCGGGCTTAACGCCGGCAATCCGGACTTTGTAAATCTGCTGGCCCGCGAGGCCGTGAGCCTGACCCTTTCGCCGGAGCTCAGCTTGGGTGAGATAAAAATTATTGCCAACGCTTCTCCCGTGCCGGTGGAGGTGCTGGCCTACGGCCGCCAGACCCTTATGGTGAGCCGCGCCTGCATAATAAGGGGCGTTCGGGGTAAGTGCGACTGCCGCCCGCTGACGCTGAAAGATAAGACCGGGGCGGAGTTTCCTGTCATGGGCGATCCGGAGACGCATATAAATGTTGTATACAACTCCCGCCCCACCTTTATGGCCGACAGGCTTAAAGGACTGCGCTCCTGCGGGGCGGCGGCGCTGCGGCTGAGCTTTACGGACGAAAGTCCGGCCCGTGTGCGGGAAGTGATAGAAATGTACAGGAACGGCGGCAAGACCCCGGAACTGTTTACAAGAGGATATTTTTAAAACAATAAATTATCAGGGAGGAAAAATATAATGGGTAGACTGTTCGGAACCGACGGCGTGCGCGGCGTGGCAAACAAGGAGCTCACCGCCGAGCTCGCGCTTAAAATAGGAAGGGCCGGGGCTTATGTCCTCGGCAGGGAGAAGAACGGACGGGCTAAAATTCTCATCGGCATGGACACCCGTATCAGCGGCCCTATGCTGGAGGCCGCCCTTGTGGCCGGAGTGTGCGGCGTGGGCGCCGAGGTGGTTTGCGTGGGCGTGTGCCCCACGCCCGCCGTGGCCTATCTCACCCGAACTCACGGCTTTGACGCCGGAATTGTGGTTTCCGCGTCCCACAACAGCTATGAGTTCAACGGCATAAAGTTTTTTAACTCTCAAGGCTACAAGCTTCCCGACGCAACCGAGGACGAGATAGAGCGCATTATTCTGGGCGAGGCCGAAATGCCCGAGCTTCCCACTCACGGAGAAATCGGAACCGTCCGCCGGGCGGAACACATGGTTGAGGAATACATAAACTTTGCGGTTTCCACGGTCAATGTCGATCTGACCGGAAAAAAGATCGCTCTTGACTGCGCCAACGGCGCGTCATCTGTTACAAGTCCCACGGCTTTCCGCAGAATGGGGGCCGAGGTGCTTGTCATCAATAACGACCCCGACGGCGTAAACATAAATTACGGCTGCGGCTCAACTCATATCGAGGGGCTGCAAAGGTTTGTCAAGGAAAACGGCTGCGATCTGGGCTTCGCCTTTGACGGCGACGCCGACCGCGTACTGGCTGTGGACAACAACGGCGGCCTCATCGACGGCGACGTTATCATGGCCGTCTGCGGCAATTATCTTAAGCAGAAGGGACGGCTCAGGGGCAACGCCATCGTCGCCACGATTATGAGCAATCTGGGCCTGTTCATTATGGGCGAGAAGTGCGGCATAAACATTCCCAAGACCAAGGTGGGCGACCGCTATGTTTTGGAGGAGATGCTAAAGAGCGGCTATTCTCTGGGCGGCGAGCAGAGCGGCCACATAATTTTCCTCGAACACAACACCACCGGCGACGGCCTTGTCAGCGCCCTTAACTTCGCCCAGGTGGTGCAGGAGAGCGGACAGACGGTCGACGAGCTTTGTAAAATTATAACGGTTTTGCCCCAGGTGCTGGAAAACGCGAAGGTGGCCAGGAGCGGCGACACCCGCTACGCCTCTGACCCCGAGATAACGGCCGAGATACAGCGGCTCGAGAACAAGTTCAGCGGAAGAGGCCGTGTGCTCATACGTCCCAGCGGCACCGAGCCTCTCGTCCGGGTGATGATAGAGGGCGAGAACACCGAGGAGATCGCCGCCGACGCCAAGGCTCTGAGGGAGCTTATCGAGCGAAATCTTGGATAATGTGTTACGGCGGATATTTTGAAAAAGAAAACTATTTTCTGCCGTGGAACAACTTGACGGAGGCCCAGCGGGAGGAGCAGAAAAACTTTCAGGCGGAATTGACCCGGCGGACGGGCTTTGAGTTCGGCGAGGGCTGCGTGATCTCGCCGGAGGCTCACATCTACGAGGTACAGCGGGCGGAGGTTGGCAATAACGTTAAGATCGCCAGCCACGCCCTGCTTCGGCGGCTGGAGCTGACAATGGGCGACGACTGCACCGTCAACTCCTATGCCGTCATTCACGGCAAGGTGACCGTGGGCAGCGGCGTCAGCATCGCTCCGGGGGCAAAGCTGTTCGGCGAAAATCACAATTTTGACCGCGTCGACATTCCGTTTAAGCGGCAGGGCAACCGCCGGGAAGGGATAGTCGTCGGCGACGACGTGTGGATAGGCGCGGACGTCGTTATCGTGGACGGAGTAAGGGTGGGCAGCCATACGGTGCTGGCCGCCGGCTCCGTCGTGGTGAAGGATATACCCGATTACGCTTTGGCCGGCGGCAATCCGGCCCGTGTGATACGCGACCGCCGGGCGGCGCTGAAGGACAGTACGGAAACCGAAAAATTGATTTCCGGCTTTGGCGGAAACGCCCGTGAACAGTGGAGGACGGCGGCGGAAAATTGCGCGGCCGAGCTTGAGACGGGTGAGATACGCCCCTGGTGCGACGGGGCCGAAATTGCCGCCATGTTCAATGAGGAGCCGCCCTTTATGAGCCGGGAAAAGTATATCGAAAGGCTCCGTTCAATGGAGGAGGACCGCCACGGCTATGAAACGGTCATGTCCCTTGGCTACGCTTTGTGCGCCCTCGGAGGTTCGCTCAGCGGCCCGTTCACCTATGTTGACGGCCTTGACGTTGAGGGTTATCTTTCGTCCTTGAAGTGGCCCGACGACCCGTGGGACGCCGGACACAATACGGATATTTTGGCTACGGCCATGTTTTTTAACAAAACTTTATTCAATAAGTCTGTTCGTGAGGACAGGCTCTTCGGCTGGCTGAGACGGAACATCTGTCCGCAGACCGGCCTTTGGGGCGGAGGCAGCCTGAACCTCCGCGTGAACGGCTGGTACAGGACAGTCAGGGGCAGCTACGGTCAGTTCGGCCTTCCGCTGCCTTACGCGGAAAGGACCGTCGACTCCGTGCTGGAGCACAGGGACGGCGGCTGTGAGTTTAACGCCTGCAACGTGCTGGATATAATTTATCCCCTTTGGCGCTGCGGTCTGCAAACCGATTATCGGCGCACCGAGGGACAGGCTTGGGCGCTCGAGACCCTGAGCCGCATAATTCCGCTGTGGGGGCCGGGCTTCGGCTTTGCTCCCGAAAAGGACCCGGTGACGCTTAAGGGAACGGAGATGTGGCTTTCAATTATATATAATATCTGTAAATATCTGGAAAAAGAGAAGCTTTTGGGCTATACTCCAAAAGGTGTACATAAAATTGACTGAAATACCCTACAAAATTTGACAAAAATTTTTGTTGACTTTTTACAAATTTGTGGTATAATAACATTCAGGTGATGTGTTCTGGCAATAGAATATGGATTTAAACTCGGCATATTTGCGGAAATTTTATGGCAATTTTCGCTTTGTTTTGTGTTGCATTATTACGAAAAACGGAGGTTTATATGGCAAAAAAATCAAAACTGAAAATTATTCCCCTGGGAGGAGTGCAGGAGATAGGCAAAAACCTCACCGTCTTTGAGTACGGCGGCGAGATACTTGTTCTGGACTGCGGTATGGCTTTTCCGGACGACACGATGCCCGGTGTGGACAGCGTCATACCCGATATGACCTATCTCATCAACAACAGGGAAAAGGTCAAGGCGGTGGTGATAACTCACGGACACGAGGATCACATCGGCAGCATTCCCTATCTGCTCCGCAGCATCAACGTGCCTGTCTACGGCACACGGCTCACTTTGGGTCTGGTCGAGCAGAAGCTGAAGGAATACGGGATATTGAGCATTTCCCGCCTGAACCGTGTTCAAGCCGGGGAAACGGTAAAGATAAGCAATAATTTCACCGTGGAATTTATTCGGGTCAACCACAGCATAAGCGACGCCGTGGGCATGGCCATAACCACTCCCGCCGGCACCGTCGTTCACACCGGCGACTTCAAAATAGACTGTACGCCCATTCTGGGTAGCATGATAGACTTGGCCCGCTTCGGCGAGCTGGGCAAAAACGGCGTTCTCGCCCTCATGAGCGACAGCACCAACGCCGAGCGCCCCGGCTACACCATGAGCGAGCGCACCGTCGGCGAAAAGTTCGAGGAAATTTTCGCCAACACCCGCCAGCGTATTTTTATCGCCACCTTCGCCTCGAACGTGGACAGGGTTCAGCAGATAATCAACGCCGCCGTCCGCAACAAGCGTAAGGTTGCGGTTTCGGGCCGTAGCATGGTGAACATTATCGAGGTCGCCTCCATTTTGGGCTATCTGAAAATACCCGAGGGCACGCTTATCCCCATTGAGGACGTGAAAAAATACCACGATCACCAGCTTGTGATCATCACCACCGGCAGTCAGGGCGAACCCATGAGCGCCCTGACCCGTATGGCCTATTCGGATCACAGAAAAATCGAGATAACACGCGGCGATCTGGTAATTATTTCGGCGTCGCCAATTCCCGGCAACGAAAAGACGGTTTCCAATGTTATAAATGAGCTGTACAAAAAAGGCGCGGACGTAATTCACCAGTCCATCACCGAGGTACACGTGTCCGGTCACGCCTGCCGCGAGGAGCTGAAAATCATTCTCGGCCTTGTGAAGCCCCAGTATTTCATTCCCGTCCACGGCGAGGAGCGCCACCTTAAGCGCCACGCCGAAATAGGGGCGGAAATGGGTATCGACAAAAAGAACATCTTCCGCATGGAGATAGGACAGGTTCTTGAAATGGATCGGAGCGGCGCCAAGATAGTGGGTACGGTGCCCAGCGGAGCCGTTCTTGTAGACGGCTACGGCGTGGGCGACGTGGGCAACATCGTCCTCAAGGACAGGAAAAATCTGGCCGAAAACGGCATAATCATGGTGGTAATGGCCCTCGACAGCAAGAGCAACAGACTGGTTTCCGGCCCGGAGATAATCAGCCGGGGCTTCATCTATATGAGGGACAACGAGGCCATAATGGAGGAGCTGCGGCGGGTCGCCCAGGTGAGCGTTCAGGACTCTCTTATTTCCAAGCAGCACGATTGGAGCACTATCAAGTCCAACGTAAAGTCCGCCCTCAGCGATTTTGTCTACGAGGGAACGCACCGCCGGCCTTTGATTTTGCCGGTGATTTTGGACGCGTGACTTTTCTCGCGGGAACAACCCGGACGGTGGGGCCGGTCGAAAAAATCGTGCAGAATGGACGAAAATCAGCTCTCGCAGGCGGCGCCGCGAAGCGGCGTGTAAACAGGCGAATGCCTGCCGCCGAGAAAGCCCTCCCGACGGCGTACATAGGTACGCCGAGGGTGATTTTCGTTCGTAGTTCAAGGGCATAATTAAAAAGAAAAACCGTCTTTTCGCAAGAAAAAGGCGGTTTTTCCACATTAATTCATAGTTTTGTTTCTTTTATCAGATTTATCAACACATAAATCTGCCTTAAATTAAGTCATTCAGCCCTTGAACGTTCTGCGCGACTTTTTTTACGGCCCCTTTATCTTATCTTTGAACGCGGCCAGACCCGTCGCCCTTCATCAGGTTCTTTACCTCGTCAAGGGTGACGAGGTTGAAATCTCCCTCGATGGAGTGCTTCAGGCAGGAGGCCGCCACCGCGAACTCGATGGTGTCCTGCATGGAACAGCCGTTGAGCAGACCGTAGATAAGTCCGCCGCCGAAGCTGTCTCCGCCGCCCACGCGGTCGACGATGGTGATGTTGTATTTCCTGGACTTGTAATAATTTTCGCCGTCATAGAGCAGGGCCGCCCAGTTGTTCTCGCTGGCGCTTATGGACTCGCGCAGGGTAATGGCTACCTTTTTAAAGCCGAAGCGCTCAACAAGCTTTGCCGCCACCTGACGGTAGCCCTCGTCGCTGAGCTCGCCGCCGGTGATGTTCGTGTTGTCGGCGGCAATGCCAAAGACCTTCTCCGCGTCCTCCTCGTTGGCGATGCACACGTCCACATATTCCATGAGGTGACCCATTACACGGCCGGCTTCCTCGCTGGTCCACAGCTTCTTGCGGAAGTTGAGGTCGCAGGAAACCTGCACGCCCTTTGCCTTCGCGGCCTTAAGAGCGGCCATGGTTATCTCGGCGCAGGCGGGGCTTATGGCGGGAGTTATGCCCGTGAAGTGGAACCAGTCCGCCCCGTCGAATATGGCGTCCCAGTCAAAGTCGTCCGTTCCGGCTTCGGAAATGGCGGAATGAGCCCTGTCGTATACCACGTTTGAGGCCCGCTGAGAGGCGCCCTTTTCAACATAGTATATGCCCAGACGCTCACCGCCCCGGGCAATGTGGGACGTGCCCACATTGTGCATTCGCAGAGAGGCCAGACAGGCGTCGCCGATAGGGTTTTTGGGCAGGCGCGTCACAAATTCCGTGTCCATGCCGTAGTTGGCCAGAGAAACGGCCACGTTTGCCTCCCCGCCGCCGTAGGTGGCGTCAAGGCTCTGCGCCTGAATAAAGCGCTGATAGCCGGGAGTTTGAAGGCGAAGCATTATTTCGCCGAAGGTTACGATTTTTTTTGCCATCGGTATCAAGTCCTTTCAAATTTGCCGGTCATATACGGGGGATCAGAGTCCCAATTCCTCCGCGATAATGACTATGGAGTAGCGGCCAGGGTGTTTGCGGCCGTTATGTATTATACTGGTGGCATTGCAGACGCTCTCGGGATGGTCGCAGTTGACGCAGTAGCCCGTCTCCACGCAGGGGCAGTGGTGCCCGATGCGCTTGGCGTTCTGGGGGGCAACCTTCTTGATGCGGTCGAAAGCCGCCGGCAGGTCGTCAACAAGCTTGTTTGCGCCCACGGCGATAATGACGCGCTCGGGGCCGAGAATAATTCCCGCCGCCCGGTTGCCGCTGGAGTCGGTGTTCACGATTTCGCCGTTGCGGGTAATCGCGCTGGAGCCGGTAACCAGAAAGTCCGCCAAAAATGACTGCCGGTAAACCTGATAGGTTTCGGCGTAGCCGCTGGTCTTGAACCTCTCGAAGAACTTATATTTGTCCGTGCGGAATATGTCCACAAGGCCCATGGCGTCAAGGGTCATGCTGCCGCCCACGGCCACGGACGAGCCCTCGGGTATCATGTCAAGAATTATCTTTTTGGCCTCCTCGGTGTCCTCGGCGTAGTGGGCGTCATAGCCCTTTTTATTAAAGATGTCCACGGCCTCCCGTGCCATGCACTGCCAATACCACTTTTTAACCCAATGCATTTTTCATCCTCCTTTTTTATGTGTCTTTTATGAGTTTGTCTTTGTGCGCCGCATTACGGCTGTTTGCCGATGTAGGCCAGGATGCCGCCGTCAACGTAAAGGATGTGTCCGTTTACGAAGTTGGAGGCGTCGGAGGCCAGGAATACCGCCGGGCCCATAAGATCCTCGGGAGTTCCCCACCGGGCCTGAGGCGTCTTGGAAACGATGAACTGGTCGAAGGGATGGCGGCTGCCGTCGGCCTGACGCTCACGGAGGGGAGCGGTCTGGGGAGTGGCGATGTAGCCGGGGCCTATGCCGTTGCACTGAATGTTGTACTCACCGTACTCGGAGCATATGTTCCGGGTGAGCATCTTAAGCCCGCCCTTGGCGGCGGCGTAGGCGGAAACGGTCTCCCGTCCCAGCTCGCTCATCATGGAGCAGATGTTGATGATTTTTCCGTGACCCTTCTTTATCATCGAGGGGATAACGGCCTTGGCCATGATGAAGGGAGCGTTAAGGTCAACGTCGATTACCTGACGGAACTCCTCGGGAGTCATGTCCAGCATGGGTATGCGCTTGATGATGCCGGCGTTGTTCACGAGTATGTCCACAACTCCGACCTCTTCCTCGATCTTCTTTACCATGTCCTGAACCATGTCCTCTTTGGTGACGTCGCAGACATAGCCCTTGGCGTCGATGCCGTCGGCTTCGTAGGAGGCAAGGCCTCTGTCGACGAACTCCTGCTTAATGTCGCAGAACACTATCTTGGCTCCCGCGGCGGCGTAAGCCTTTGCGATGCCATAGCCGATGCCATATGAGGCGCCGGTGATGAGAGCTACCTTGCCCTCCAAACTGAAATCCTTCAGAATGTCCATTTTTACACAACTCCTTTTTTAGTTTTTAGTGGTTTGAGGCAATACCGCACAAAGATTGTGCCCGTATTGCGCCGCAGATTTTTTGACGGAATTACGAAAACGACGCCGGAATACTGTCGTATTTCAAGGAGTTTTCGTAAGATACGTCGGAAAAGATGCAAGCAAGACGGGTACAAAGCTCACTTGCGGTCTTTGTGCGGTATTGCCTTGAGTATATTATATCATTAATTTCCATGTTTTGCAAGAGAAAGTTTAAATTAAATTCAGAACTCTCGTGGGAAAAACCCGAACGGTTTTTCCCACGGCCCCCTTTTCCGCATCGGGCGCTTACGCTTACGGAAATTTGTCTGCGGACAAATTTCCTACCCCGATTAAGGTATCAAATCCCGGGTACACGCCCCGGGATTTGATGTTTTTTATCGAAAGGGAGTTCCCTTTCGAGCTTTCCCCCTTATTTATAGGGCTTGCCAGCAATTTGGATTGGTATGGTATTCCCAGCTTACAAACTTTGCTCCACCTGTTTGCTCAGCTCGTAGATGAATTTTCTTGTCTGAGGGTTTTTCATGAGCAGCCCCGTCACCCGCTCCACGGCCTTAACAAATTCCGGGTCGAGCTCGTCCGCGGCGAGAGTTCGGGCGAGGGGGCAGATGCCCCGGCCCCGCGGATCCATTATGACCTTTGGCTCCTCTCCCTCCTTGCAGTAGGGCAGCAGGGGAAAGATGCGGCAGGCCAGCGGGCGGCGGTGACGCTCACAGCTGCCGTCGCAGGTGAAAAGGTCGGCATACCGGCCGTAGTCGTACTCGAAGTCCGTGTCGTAGAGCTTCGCGTAAGACGGCATATCCCGGAACATCACGTTTTCCTCAGGAAAAAGGTACATTCCGGTTATCTCCTCCTCCACCTTGCAGCAGGCCTTGTCGCAGAGCCGACCGCAGTCGGCCTTTATGGGGGTCACGTTTTCCAGCAGATCGTAGGCCCGTTCGTACAGGACTCTGTATGACATGGGAATTTTAACAGTTTTCTTCATCGGTTACCTCCGTTCCCACCTTTTCCAGCGAATAGGGCGTGGTCTGGTATACAAAGTAGTTGAGCCAGTTGGTAAAGAGAAGATGGTTGTGGCTGCGCCATGTCACCGGCGGAGTCTTTGACGGATCGCCGTCGGGATAGTAATTCACGGGAATGTCGGGATTTAAACCCTTTTCCAAATCACGGCGGTACTCCTTGTCGAGAGTGTCGAACTCGTACTCGCTGTGGCCGGTGACAAAGACCTGACGGTTGTCGGAGGACTTGACTATGTAGACACCGGCCTCGTCGCTCTCGGCCACAATTTCCAGTTTGTCCACCTTTTCGATGTCCTCCCTCCGCACCTGGGTGTGGCGGGAGTGAGGGGCCAGAAAGTATTCGTCGAAGCCTCTCGTCAGGCGGCTGTGCATATTCAGGGTGCGGTGGCGGTAGACGCCCGAGAGCTTTTTCGGCAGGGGATACTTTTTTATTCCGTAGTGGTAGTAAAGAGCGGCCTGAGCCGCCCAGCAGATGTGGAGAGTGCTGGTGGCGTGGGTCTTTGTCCACTCCATTATCTGCTTCATTTCGTCCCAGTAGTCCACCTCCTCGTAGGGCAGCAGCTCCACCGGAGCGCCGGTGATGATGACCCCGTCGTAGCGGTCGTTTTTTACCTCCGCGAAGGTCTTGTAAAAGGCCTCCAGATGCTCCGGCGGAGTGTGTCGGGACTCGTGGCTGTCCATATTGATGAACTCCGGGTCGATTTGCAGCGGCGTATTGCTCAAAGCCCGTAGAAGCTGGGTCTCGGTGGCTATTTTCGTGGGCATTATATTTACTATCAGCACCTTCAGCGGGCGGATGTCCTGACTGAGGGCCCGCTTTTCGGTCATGACAAAAATGTTTTCGCTGTCAAGGATCTTTGTGGCCGGAAGGTCGTTGGGTACTTTAATTGGCATTGTCATCACTCCTCGTTTCATTATATCACAAATCTTCCTTTAACACAAGTACTTGACATGATAAATTTTTGATGGTAAAATAATAGAAATGGTAGAAATAAAAAAAGAGATGAGGTGACAGCCATGAAACTTTTTTTGCGGCCGGAAAAGGTCGACGGTCTCTCTCTCAGGGAAATTGACGGGTTTGTCGAAACCGTGGCCGAATGCGGCTACGGCGGCATAGTGCTGCCGAGGACGGGGGACTGGGAAGTCCTGAGGGGCTTTTGCCGTAGCGCGGGCCGTTATTCGGTGGAGCTGTGGCTCCGGGACGACACCGGAGAGATAAGCGGAGACTTTGGGGGCGAGGTCAGCTCGGTTCCTTCTCTGGGTCCGAAAAAGCTGGCTCTTACGGACAAGAGCGGCGGAGCCGTGCCCATATGGGAAAAGGACGGCCTCGCGGTGACGGTCGTCAAGGGCGGCGGACTCTGGGGCAGCGACCCTTTTGACCCCGACGCGGCCGAGGCCTTCCTTGAGTGCTCGTATGTAGAGCTTCGCCGTGAGCTTCGGCGCTTTCTGGGCTACGAGCTGACCGGCGTGGTGACCTCCTTTGGCGCCGCCGACCTGCCCTGGTCGGAGAGAATGCTGATATACGCTCTGGCCTCCGAGGAGTGGGACGAGGACGGCCTTTTTAACGGACTGTTTTCACCGGACAGCGGCCCGGCGAGAGAAAAGTATCTTCGCCTGGCCGGCAGACTGTTTGCCGATACCGCCCTGAAGCCTCTTTGCAGGTTTTGTAAGGAGTGGGGAATGGAACTCATTGCCAACGCGAAATCCGACATACCCGCCGCCGAGAGATACGCCGACTGTAAGACCGCTTTCGTTGACTTTGACGGCCTGACCGTGGCTCAAAGACAGCGGGAGCTGCTGGCTCTCGTGGAAAAGGGCGCCGGACGGATCGCGATAAAGACCGGTATGTATCCGGATTTTATAGAGAAGCTTTGGTGCGGCGGAGCCCTTCGGCTTGGCGAGCTGCGTAACGTCAGAGAAGAAAAGGGCCTTATGCCGGAGAACGTGCGCTCCTTCGCCTTTGACGGGGGACGGCTGATTTACAACCCCTCCGACGCTGACGCCGCGGCGGAGCTGGATCTGAAAGCGCTTGACGTCCGCTGCATAGGTGACCTTGAGGGCAGGTTCTACCTGCCCATAGGAGAAAAGCTGAACTGCGTTCTTTCGCCCGGCGGCTGTCTTTTGCTGCTGTCCTCGGTCGAGAATGAGGCGGAGCCTTTGCCGCCGTTTTTGGGCTGCGGGGCCCTGTTCGGCACGGTGACGGTCAAGAGCGAGATTGTACCGGAGTTCGCCGGCTGGGAGGACAACCGCCTGCCCCTTGAGCTTAATGACGGCCGCTGCGAGTTTGAGGTCAATTACATAGGAGAGAACATGAACATATCGGTGGAAGCGGAGGACGCCGGCCATGTCCGCCTGAACGGCCACGAGCTGACGGAAAGCAATATCGGCGACCCCGACGGGTTGATGGCCGTCGGCAGGGGAATACTCAAGCCGGGACGCAACGTGCTCGAGACCGACGGCTCCGCCGTGGAGCTGCGGGGCGGCTTTTCCACCGACGGAGAAGCTTTGATAAAACCTGTCAGGCCCGGAGCGGGCAACGTCCGCGAACAGGGGCTTGCCAGATATGACGGGCCGCTCCACTACGAGGTGTCCCTGCCCGAGGATTGCGGCGGTAAATATCTTATACTCGAGGGCGCTTTCGGGTGCGCCGCCGTAACTGTGGGCCGCCGCAGGCAGCCGCTGCTGATGCGGCCCTGTATGGCGCCGCTGTTCGGCTTTGACTCCGGCAGGACGGCGGAGATCATTATTTTCCCGGCCAACGACCGAAAAGACGTTCCTTTCGGCTTGAATAAGGTAAATATTGCCAATGTAAAAAATCCGACCATATAACGCGCTCTTTTTGTTGAAATTTTTTTTAAAAAATATGAAAAAATTTTCAAAAAAGACTGGAAATTTTTTCACGGACAGTATATAATAGAAAATGAATTATAACATAAGGAGGAAAACCCCAATGAGCAAAAAATATGTTTATTTGTTTACCGAGGGCAACGCCAGTATGCGCGAGCTTCTCGGCGGCAAGGGCGCTAACCTTGCCGAAATGACCAACATCGGGCTTCCGGTGCCCATGGGCTTCACCATTACCACCGAAGCCTGCACCCAGTACTACGAGGACGGACGTCAGATCAACGACGAAATCATGGGTCAGGTCAAGGAGTACGTTAAAAAGATGGAGGAGCTCAACGGCAAGAAGTTCGGCGACCTGCACAATCCCCTTCTGGTTTCCGTGCGCAGCGGCGCCCGCGCTTCCATGCCCGGCATGATGGACACCATACTCAACCTCGGTCTTAACGACGATGTTGTGGCCGCCATGATTGCCGGCAACCCCGATCCCAAGTTTGAGCGTTTTGTCTATGACTCTTACCGCCGCTTCATTCAGATGTTCTCCGACGTCGTTATGGAAGTCGGCAAGAAGTATTTCGAGCAGCTCATCGACGAGATGAAGGAGCGCAAGGGCGTCAAGTTCGACGTTGAGCTCACCGCCGCCGACCTGAAGGAGCTTGCCAACGAGTTCAAGGCCGAGTATAAGAAGCAGTTGGGCGAGGACTTCCCCTCCGATCCCCAGGTTCAGCTTTACGAAGCCATTCGCGCGGTATTCCGTTCCTGGGATAACCCCCGCGCCAACGTATACCGCCGCGACAACGATATACCCTACAGCTGGGGCACCGCCGTTAACGTAATGCCCATGGTATTCGGCAACCTCAACGAAAACTCCGGTACCGGCGTCGCCTTTACCCGCGACCCCGCCACCGGCGAGAAGAAGCTCATGGGTGAGTTCCTTACCAACGCTCAGGGCGAGGACGTTGTGGCCGGTGTCCGCACACCCATGCCCATTTCCGAGATGGAAAAGCTGTTCCCCGAGGCTTACGCACAGTTTATAAAGGTTTGCGACACCCTTGAGGATCACTACCGCGATATGCAGGATATGGAGTTCACCGTTGAAAACGGCAAGCTCTATATGCTCCAGTGCCGCAACGGTAAGAGAACCGCTCAGGCCGCTCTTAAGATTGCCTGCGATTTGGTTGACGAGGGAATGATCGACGAGAAGAAGGCCGTAGCCATGATCGATCCCCGCAACCTTGACACCCTTTTACATCCCCAGTTCGACGCCGCCGCTCTTAAGAAGGCTCAGCCCATCGGCAAGGGTCTCGGCGCTTCTCCCGGAGCCGCCTGCGGCAAGATTGTATTCTCCGCCGAGGACGCCAAGGAATGGGCCGCCCGCGGCGAGAAGGTAGTTCTTGTCCGTCTTGAGACCTCTCCCGAGGATATCGAGGGTATGAAGGCTTCGCAGGGCATACTCACCGTTCGCGGCGGTATGACCTCTCACGCCGCCGTTGTTGCCCGCGGTATGGGCAAGTGCTGTGTTTCCGGCTGCGGCGACATCAATATGGACGAGGAAAACAAGAAGTTTACCCTTGCCGGCAAGACCTATCACGAGGGCGACGCCATCTCCATCGACGGCAGCACCGGCAATATCTACGACGGCATAATTCCCACCGTTGACGCCACCATCGCCGGCGAGTTCGGTCGTATCATGGCCTGGGCCGACGAGTTCAGAAAGCTCAAGGTTCGCACCAACGCCGACACTCCCGCCGACGCGAAGAAGGCCCGCGAGCTGGGCGCCGAGGGTATTGGTCTCTGCCGTACCGAGCATATGTTCTTCGAGGCTGACAGAATCGACGCTTTCCGTGAGATGATCTGCGCCGACACCGTTGAGGAGCGCGAAGCCGCTCTTGCCAAGATACTTCCCGTTCAGCAGGGCGACTTTGAGAAGCTGTATGAGGCTCTCGAGGGCAATCCCGTAACCATTCGCTTCCTTGATCCTCCTCTGCACGAGTTCGTTCCCACCGAGGAGGCCGACATCGAGAAGCTGGCTAAGGCTCAGGGTAAGAGCGTTGACGACATCAAGGCCATCATCGCTTCCCTTCACGAGTTCAATCCCATGATGGGTCACCGCGGCTGCCGTCTGGCCGTTACCTATCCCGAGATAGCCAAGATGCAGACCAGCGCCGTTATCCGCGCCGCCATCAACGTTCAGAAGGCTCACCCCGACTGGACCGTTAAGCCCGAGATAATGATTCCCCTTGTATGCGACATCAAGGAGCTCAAGTTCGTTAAGAAGGTAGTTGTTGAGACCGCCGACGCCGAAATCGCCTCCGCCGGTGTAGACCTTAAGTATGAGGTCGGCACCATGATCGAGATTCCCCGTGCCGCTCTCACCGCTGACGAAATCGCCACCGAGGCCGACTTCTTCTGCTTCGGCACCAACGACCTCACTCAGATGACCTTCGGCTTCTCCCGTGACGACGCGGGCAAGTTCCTTAACGCCTACTACGACACCAAGATCTTTGAGAACGATCCCTTCGCCAAGCTGGATCAGACCGGCGTAGGCAAGCTTATGGAAATGGCCATCAAGCTGGGCAAGCCCGTAAATCCCAACCTTCATGTTGGCATCTGCGGCGAGCACGGCGGCGATCCCACGTCCGTTGAGTTCTGCCACAAGATCGGCCTCAACTACGTTTCCTGCTCTCCCTTCCGTGTGCCCATCGCCCGCCTTGCCGCGGCGCAGGCTGCCATCAAGGATGCGCAGTAATCGCATAGGTTAAATTAAATACACGAAAGCCCGGCTCCGCCGGGCTTTTTGCTGCGTGAGGAACTCTTTTTTAAGGCAATACCGCACAAAGACCGCAAGTGAGCTTTGTACCCGTCTTGCTTGCATCTTTTCCGACGTTTCTTACGAAAACTCCTTGAAATGCGACAGGTATCCTATGGTCGTTTTCGTAATTCCGTCAAAAAATCTGCGGCGCAATACGTGCATAATCTTTGTGCGGTATTGCCTTAATTTTTTCGCACATTTTTGATTTTGGAACGTTATACATAGTGAAAGGGGCGGACGAAGGGATGAATATTGAGGAACAGTACGATAAAATTTACAGATACTGCTGGTACAAGCTCAAAAACCGTGAAGCGGCCGAGGACATAACTCAGGAAGCCTTCCTCCGCCTGCTGAACAGCGGCGGCTATCGGGATACCGGACGGAGCCTGCAATATCTCTATACTGTGGCAAGGAACCTTTGTACCGACGAATTCCGCAGGATAAAGCCCGATTTGCTTCCCGAGGAGGTGCCCGTCCCCGGGCCGGAGGAGAAAACGGTAACGTCCATGGTGTTGAGAGAGGCTTTGGACGAGCTGAACCCCGAGGACCGTGAGCTCCTGCTCCTTCGGTATGTCAACGGGGTGCGGATGTCGGTGCTCGCAAGGCTTTACGGCGTGTCGAGATTTGCGCTGTACCGACGTCTCGCCGGAATAACCGAAGCGCTTAAGAAAAAATTGGGAGGGAGTGAGTTCCTTGAATGACAAGTCTTTGAATGACAAATTGAAACGTGCCCTCGCCGCCGAATTTGCCCCGCCGGAGCCGATGCGGAAGCGGGAATTTTTGCGGAAGGTGAGAGGAGAGGGAGTAAGCAGCCTCGGCTTTGTCCTGATACAGCTGCCTTACATCCGAAAACGGGTGTGGCTGCTGTCGCTGGCGGTGCTGGCGGCGGGGGTGTGGGCGGCTCTCCGGACGGGGCCGGCGTCTGTATGGGCGGCCTCGGCCCTGATGCCCTGGCTGGCGGTAACGGCGGTGACCGAGAACACCCGGTCGGCGGCCTGCGGAATGGCGGAGCTGGAAATGTCCACCCGCTTCTCTCTGGGCAGTCTGACCCTCGCCCGGCTGGGAACGGTGGGCGCCGTTCATTTTGTCCTGCTGTGTACCCTGTCCCTCGTCTGGGGCGGGGACGGCATTTCGGCGGTCAGGGCCGGTATTTACATTTTGACGCCTTATCTGCTGACCCTGTGTCTCGGTCTGCCGCTGACGCGTAAGACCGGCGGCGGATGGCCCTGTTTTGGAGCGGCGGCGCTGGTGAGCGGGGTCGGACTGTTTTTTCGCGGCGTTCGGCTTTACGAGCCGGAGCTTGTAAAATACTGGGTCCTGGCAATGGCCCTCATGGCCTTGGTCGCCGCGGCGGAGTACAAAAAAACCATTTTTTCAAAGGAGGCTTTACTTTGGAGCTTATCGTAGACAGACTTACAAAGCAGTACGGCAGCAAAATTTCGGTGGACCGTGTGTCCCTGAAGCTGCGCAAGGGGGTGTGCGGTCTGCTGGGGGCCAACGGCGCCGGCAAGACTACGCTCATGCGGATGATATGCGGCATCCTGCGGCCCACGGGGGGCGGCGTAAGCTTTGACGGACTGGATGCGTCCACCGAGGAATACCGTTCGCTGCTGGGCTATCTGCCCCAGGATTTCGGCTATTATCCGGACTTTACCGGCATGGACTTTTTGCTGTACCTCGCCGCTCTCAAGGGCATGACAAAGGCTGACGCCAAATCAAAGGCCGGGGAGCTCCTCGCGACCGTGGGACTGGGCGGCGACGGAAAGAAAAAGATAAAAACCTATTCCGGCGGCATGAAGCAGCGTCTCGGCATAGCGCAGGCCCTTTTGAACGACCCGTCTCTGCTGGTTCTGGACGAGCCCACAGCCGGCCTTGACCCCAGGGAGAGGGTGCGCTTTCGGGAGCTGATCGCCGGGCTGGGAGAGAGGAGCGTCGTTCTCCTGTCCACTCACATTGTGTCCGATGTGGAGCATATCGCCGACAGAGTGGTGATGATGAAGGAGGGCCGCATGATTTACGACGGCAAATGGGACGAAAACAAAGATTTGGAGCAGTTCTATCTTGAGCAGTTCGGGGAGGCACAGAGATGAAAAATTTCGGTACAATTTTCAAATATGAGCTGAAAAAGATATACGGGCGCAAAATCGTCTGGTTTTGTTTCGGCTTCATGCTTGTTTTGACGCTGTTCGGGGCGTCAGAACGGTTTATAGGCGACTACACCGTAAACGGAGAAAAGATTTCCACAAGCAAGGAAAGGATGCTTCAGGATATGGAGTACGAAAAAGCCCTGACCGGCCGCAAGGTGGACGAGGTTTTGTTAGCCGAGACTCTGGACGCGTTCAACAAAATCCCCGGCCGACCCGAGGACTATGCCACAAAGAAAGAATATCAGATTTACGGACGGCCTTACGACGCCATATATTACTATCTGACGAGCAACGCCGGCCTGACCGACGCCGAGGCGCGGGTCTGGAAGCCGGACATGGCGGATTTTGAGGCCCGTCGGCTCAAGGGCCTTGAGGACAGCTTTAAAAAATATAACCTCACGAAGGACGAGGAAGAGTTCTGGCTGGCGGAGGACGCCAAGGTCGAGCGTCCCCTGACCTACGCCTATGCGAAGGGCTGGCAGCAGCTGGTGAGCGTGGCCTATAGTATTGACACTTTTCTTATGCTGGTGCTGGCGGTTTGTCTTTCGGGCGTTTTCAGCGTGGAGCACAGCCGAAAGACGGATCAGCTCAATTTGTGCAGTAAAAACGGCAAAAAGCAGCTATATCTGGCCAAAATTCTGGCCGGAGGCACCTTTGCGGGGAGCTTCGCTCTGGTAATGACGGCGGTTATTTTTGCCGCGATGCTGGGAATATACGGTATCGACGGCTTCGGTGCGCCGATCCAGCTTTCTCGGACGGTACTGCCTCTGCCCATAACGGTGGGGCAGGGAGCTTTGATCTGCTACGGGCTGATTGTGGCCGCCGCCGTTGTCGTCGGGATGTTCGTCATGCTTGTGTCCGAGCTGACCCGCAGCGGTGTGGCGAGCTTGGGCGTGACCTTCACGCTGATAGTTATCAACATATTTTTCAATATCCCCGAGAAATACCGGATATTGGGCCAGCTCTACGACTATCTTCCGGCCAATATCGCCGCCCACTGGAACGCCTTCGGCCTTGCGACGGTGCCCCTGTTTGGCCGCCGTTTGATAGCCTGTCAGGCGGCTCCCGTGCTGTATGCGGTGCTGACCGCCGTCATGGCCGCAATAGGATATTTTGTCTACAAACGTTATCAGGTCAGCGGGAGATAAAATGGGATAGTAAAAATCGCGCAGATCGTTCAAGGGCTGAATGACTTAATTTAAGGCAAATTTGAGTGTTGTATTATAAGTCGATAAAAATAAAATAATTGCATTAATGAAGAAAATTCGCCCTAACGAGCGAATTTTCTCATTTTTATGCCCTTGAACTACGAACGAAAATCACCCTCGGCGTACCTATGTACGCCGTCGGGAGGGCTTTCTCGGCGTCAGGCTTCGCCCGCCGCCTGCGAGAGCTGATTTTCGTCCGTTCTGCACGATTTTTTCGACCGACCCCGCGCTTCCACGTTACAGAACAATATAGGCAATGCGGGCACGATCTTGGTATTATCTGCGAAAATGTAAATTTTGCACAAATACTATTGCCTTTTTTCTGATAATATGGTATAATTGACATACAAATACAGGCGCGGCACGGTAAGACCGGACATTACTGCGGTTTTTTGCCGTGGCCTGAACAATGAAATCATGGGGAGATGTGAAAATGAAAAAGATTTTGGGACTGATCCTGACCGCGGCCATGTTGGCGGCGGCTTTCGCCGGTATGCCGCTGACGGCCTCGGCGGCTGAAATAGCCGTCACGGTCAACGGCGGCGAGCCGGTGACGCTTGTTCATGCCCCTGTGGCCGAGGGTGAGACCGTGTACCTCGCTCTGGCAGATGTGTGCAGCCTTTTGGGCTACAGCCTGTCCGACGGCGGCGACGCGGCCGTAGCCGCCCGGGGCGAGACGGTTGTGCGCGTTGAAAACGGCGCCTCGGACGTTAAGGTCAACGGCAAGCCCGTGACAATATCCGCGCCGGCGACCGATATTGACGGCGTTATGTATATCCCCGCCGACGCTGTTTCCGCTTTAGGCGGTAGCGCGACGGTGAACGGGGACACGGTCGGGATAACCTTCGACTTCATGAGCGGCAAGTATTACCAAATCGTTCAGAAGAGCAGCGGCAAGGCCTTTACCCTTGAAAACGGCAATTTGGGCGACGGTGTGCGCGTTGTTCTGGGCGAGGCGGACCCCGCCGACGATAAGCAGGTTTGGAAGTTCGTCAGCCGTGGGGACGGCCGCTACGCGGTCACCAATAAAAAGGCACTGCGCTCCTTTGATATTCCCAACGGGCGCAGCGATGTGGAGCTTAACCTGATAATTTACGGCATCACCGACGGCACAAATCAGTGGATCCGTCCCGTAAGCCGCGGCGACGGAACCTACCTGCTCCAATGCGCCCACGACGGCGAACTGTATCTGACCGAGCGCTCCGACGGAGTTATCGCCCAGAACGTCCTTGCGGGCGACGACACCCAGATTTTTGAGCTTCGGGAGATATCCGTGACCGCCGACGTTTCGTCCGGCGGCGGCAGTCCCGTAATTACCGACTATGACAAACTCAACGGCAAGCTTGTGAATATACATATGGTTTCCGGCCACGATTCCAGTTACGGAATAATTTCCGCCGACGGAGAGAGTCTTGGACTTTCGCCTTTTGGGCTTGGAGACGCTGTTGGCGAGATTAAGTCGGCCCCTGACTGCCGCGCCGTATGGAAGGCGGTCGCAAGGGGAGAGAGCCGCTATCAGTTTGTTAACAACGAAAGCGGTCTGGCCCTTGCGGTAAAGGACGGCGCCCTTGTAATGGAGGAGCCCTCTCTTTCCACAAATCAGGCTTTCGAGTATGTAGAAACGTATAGCGGCGGATTAGACAGATATGACGGCCTCAGAAATGTCGCCACCGGCCAGTATGTCATAGCCGAAAACGGCGACAGGCTTGCTCTTTCCGACAGCGCCGACATAGAGTACGGTCGGGTGTGGATAGACGAAACCGCCTATATGACCCCCGACATCTACGGTCAGGAGACCGTGGGCGGCAATTTCTACCGCGTAGGCATTTCCGGCACAAGCAGAGTGATCTCCACCGCCGAAGGCTCCGTTGCCAACAGCGCGGCGATAGTGGGCGCCACCCCCAACGACAGCGACGTGCAGCTTTGGGACTTCGTTACTCAGGGCAGCGGCAGCTATATAATCACAAACAAGGCCAGCCGCCGCAGCATTGACATTCCCGGCGGCAGCACCGAGCCGGGGGCCTCCGTGACACAGTATGACACCAACTACGGCAACAACCAGATATTTATTCTTGAATCCTCCGGCGTAGGCTCATATTATATCCAAAACAAGAATTCCGGACTTTACCTGACCGAAAATAACGGAGTGTTCACTCAAGATGTCATGGGCGCCGCCGGACACCAGACCTTTATCCTCAACAGGGCGGGGGAGAGCGACGACCGCATTATCGGCGCGGCGGCTACGCTTTTCCTGCTCAAGGGCGATGACAAGGTAGCCAATGCCAAGGTGCAGTGGGGAACCTTCGCCAAAGCCGTAAAATTTGACGTTTACCGCAGCGTTGACGGCGGCGACTATACCCTTATGGCCTCCCTCACCGGCAAGTCCGTTGACGACTATGACCTTGAGGTGGGCAGGAGCTACACCTACGATGTTTACGCTCTGGACGAAAACGGCAGGCTTATAGACCACGCTGTGACCAAGCCCGTGGTTCCCTATGATCTGCCCGCCGATTTGAAGTCCAGCTCCAACCTTGAGGAGTCCGGCCTCGACCGTCCCAACTCGCTGTATGTGGACGGCGTGTATTACAGCTTCTCCGCCTGGGGCGGCGGCCCCAACGGCGGCTTCGGCCAGCTCATGATGAGCACTTCCACCGACGACATTACCTACAGCGACCCTGTGGAGGTTCTCAACTATGAGGAGATACTGGCAAACGAGACCTGCCGGAACTTCGACACCGTCCGCTTTGAAAGCCAGAACTTCATCTATAATCCGGTGACGAATGAGTTTGTGTTTATCGCTCACCTTGAGGCCGACGGCGGCTACGGCACGGCCATGACGGCCTTTGCCTCCGGCAAGCCCGGCCAGCGCTGGACCTTCCACCGGGCCATCCGTCCCGAGGGCGGTGACACCCGAGATTTGAACGTCTACGTTGACGACGACAACAAGGCTTACCTCATCGCCGCCGTCAATGTCAACGCCGATTTGGCCCTTTACGAGCTTAACGAGAGCTGGACGGACGTAAAACGTCTCGTCTGCATCGTAAATCATAACAGTTGGCGCGAGCTGCCCAGCATGATGAAGGTGGACGGAATGTACTATCTGTTCACCTCCGGTACCGCCGGCTGGTATCCCACCCAGGGTATGTACAACACCGCTCCCACCATTGACGGCCCCTGGTCGCCGTTGAGGCCCGTGGGCAACACGACCACCTTCTCCTCCCAGTCCGGAACGGTGTTCCGCCTTAAGCCCGAAAGCGAGAATTATTACATGAGCACCTACCGCTGGATGTATTTCTGGCAGGACGCGGTGGTAAAGCGCACCACCAACCGCCGCTATCCGGTGACCGTGTCCAACGGCTTTGCTTTCTACGACTTCTATGACGAGCTTTTGTACAACTGGGATAACGACGACCTTGTGCCCGTGCAGAACGGACGCATAGTTTCGCAGGATATGCCCGTGCTTTCGGACTCCCTGCTGGGGAACAGCGGCCTTGCCAACGACGGCGATTACCAGACTGTCTGGACCGCCGGCAGTCTTGACGGAGTCGACAGCAAGTGGCCCTATGTCTGGGAGATAGACCTTGGCGAGGTGCGCAGCCTCACCGAGCTCCAAATATCCTGGCTGATATGGAACGGCTCCGAGCCATACTATCAGTACAAGGTGGAGGGCGGAATTTCGGGCCGTGACTATGAGATCATCGTGGATAATACCGAGGGCTACACCGATTACGGCTTCACCGTTGACCAACTCTCCGGCAACGCCCGTTTTCTGAGGATAACCGTGGAGGACGCCAAGCCCCGCAGCCACCCCGACGAAAATAATTATCCGCCGCAGATTTATGAAGTAAAGGTGTTGGCGAAATAAAATTATCAGGGGCTGTAAAAAATGGCGCAGACCGTTCAAGGGCATAGGAATTAATTTAAAACAAATTTAAGTGTTGAAAAGTTAAATAGTTAGTTATAGTTAATGTTGAAAAACCGCCGTTTTTTGAAACGGCGATTTTTCTTTTTAGTGTGTTTTACAACGGACGCTTCGCGTCCTACACCTCATCAGTCGGCTTCGCCGACAGCTTCCCCTCGAGGGGAAGCCTTTATATGTGGCAGTTACATAACTTAGTTACGACGCCGTTCTGCACGATTTTTTTGACAGCCCCTGTGCCTCCAGATTACATTGTGCAGTATTGCCTTAAAGAATTTTGGAAGGAAAAATCAAGGATAGACCGCGAACACCTCCCGGAGGGATAAGGCTTCGCCATCAGAGGAGGGGCCGGGCTCGGTCTCGACCACCACATTTAGCGGTATTACACTGTAAATAAAGCCGGAATCCACCATCAGGCGGCCGTTTATTATATGGGCGCTGTGGGCGAGATCCACATGGGAGCCGTCGCCGAGAATGACGCGCTTACTTCCCACATATATTTTGGCATCAATGTCGTTGTATTCCACGGTGAACCAGCGTTTGTTCGGGCTCCAGCCCGTTTTTGCGCCAAGCCGGGTGAAAATCTCGGCTACGTCGAGGTCGCGGCTGCTTTTGGTGTAAGGACAGTAGTTCAGGGCGAAAGTCTGACGCCGAAGATTTTCGGGTATCTCCGCTTTTGAGGCGCCGCCGTCCGCATAGTATTCCGTGCCGTTTACTATGACGCTCTTAAAATCGCTTAGCAGCATGGGTTCCTTTGATATTGCGCCGATCTCGTATCTTTGACCGCTTTCGTCGGCTTTGCCCTCTGTGCGGCATTGGCTGAAAAGCCGGTTGTAGGATTTGATCTGTCCGTCGCTCATGCGGAAGTAAATGCCGGGGTTGAAACTGTTGGGTATAATACCGTCGGCCGGCATGGGCAGTATGGCCCTTACGCCGATGGGACTGACGGCGACCCGGCAGCCCTCCGTGTGCAGGTCGAACCGCAGGGTCGCAAGCTCGGCCTTGGCCTCGATCTCAATCGTCCGTTCGCTTTCCGGCAGGTCGATTATGTCAAGGCTGAATTCCAAAGGCTCGAGCTTCGGATTGTCCACGCCCGCGGCGACTACGGCCCAGTGGCGTATGTAGAACTTGTCCGTGTCGGGAATGTCAAATACGTTGAAGGAGGAGATCGGGCTTCCGTCCTTCAGCCTGCATTTTACGCCAAGATAGTACGGCGTCAGCTCGCTTAGCCAGTCCGCTTTTGTGTTGTCGTAAATTTGCAGGGAAAAAACTATTACGGCCTGTTCTTTGGAAACAACGGCCTGTTCCACGGTCACGGCCAGCCGCCCGTCGCTGACGGTTTTGGTTTTGTCTGTGGTATACGGAACCAGCAGATTTGTCCTGCCTTTGAAAAAGCCTTGCAGCACTCCGGCGGCGGAGGAAGGAAATGCGGCAAGAAAGACCGCTGCCATGGCGGCCGCCAGACATTTGAAAATTTTTTGCTTCATACTATTTCCTTTCTATATGAAGCGCGCGCTTTAACTTTTTATTTTTTGAGCACTCATATATATATAGACTCGAAAAAATGCGAAAAGGTCACAGAATTTCAAAAAATTTGACCGATAAAAAATAATGGTTGCAAAATTTAAAAAACAGTGGTACAATATATTTGTATAATTGGCTTAAAAAGGAGCGATATTTATGGATAACAGGGAATTTTGGTTCATTACCGGAGGTCAGCACCTCTACGGCACCGAGGCCTTTGCCGAGATGAGGGCCCACAGCGAGACAATAAGCCAACATCTCAGCTCGAAGCTGCCGTTTAAGGTGGTCTCAAAGGGATTGGTGACGCTGCCCGGCGAGATAAGCGAGGTCATAGCCGAGGCCAACCATGATAAGAGCTGTCTGGGCGTAATTATGTGGATGCACGTGTTCTCGCCGTCAAAAATGTGGATAGCCGGTCTTAAGGCTTTGCAGAAGCCCATGCTCCATCTGCACACCCAGTTCAACCGCGAAATCCCATGGGACACCATCGACATGGACTTTATGAATCTCAATCAGTCCGCCCACGGCGATAGGGAGCACGGCTTTATCGTCAGCCGCATGGGCATCCGCCGCAAGGTTGTGGTGGGTCACTGGCAAAATCAGGACGTTATCGAAAAAATCGACTCGTGGATGCGGGCCGCAGCCGCCTGGGATTACAGCAACAGCCTTAAGGTAGCCCGCTTCGGCGACAATATGCGGGAGGTGGCCGTTACCGAGGGCGATAAGGTGGAGGCTCAGATTAAGCTGGGTTGGAGCGTCAACGGCTACGGCATGGGCGATCTCGTACAGGTTATCGACGCCGTTACCGACGCCGAGGTCGACGCCAAAATGAAGGAGTACGCCGAAAAGTACGAGTTCAACACGGACAATACCGACGCCGTTCGCATACAGGCTAAATATGAGTGCGGCATAAGGAAATTTCTGGAGGACGGGGGCTTCGGAGCCTTTACCGACACATTCGAGGATCTTCACGGTCTGCGCCAGCTTCCCGGTCTCGCGGTACAGAATCTGCTGGCCGACGGCTACGGCTTCGGCGCCGAGGGCGACTGGAAAACCTCGGCTCTGACGGCGGTCATGAAGCACATGGCGAAGGGCCTTGAGGGCGGCACCGTCTTTATGGAGGACTATACATATCACCTTGAGCAGGGCAAGGAAATGATCCTTGGCGCCCATATGCTGGAGGTCTGCCCCACCATTGCCGCCGCGAAGCCTAAGATAGAGGTGCATCCTCTCGGCATAGGCGACAGGGAGGATCCCGCCCGTCTGGTGTTCGACGGTCAGCAGGGCAAGGCCGTGGCCGTGACGCTGCTCGACATGGGCGACCGGTTCCGTATGGTCTGCACCGTGGTGGAGCTGGCAAAAATAAAGAAAAAGATGCCCAAGCTCCCCGTGGCGAGAGTGCTGTGGAAGCCCCTGCCCGATCTGGCCACCGCCGCCGAGGCGTGGATTTTGGCCGGCGGAGCACACCATACCTGCCTTTCCAACGCTCTCACCGTGGAAAATCTTCGGGATTTCGCCGAGATAGCCGGTATAGAGTTCCTTGTAATTGACGAAAACACCACCGTTCCCGAGTTCAAAAAGGAGCTTATGTACAACGAAATATATTACAGATTGAACAGATAGGAGGCCGAAGAATGAAATTCAAGAAATTTTTTTGCGGCCTTTTGGCGGCTGTCATGGCCGTAAGCGCCGTGCCGGCTTTGGCCGCGGAGGGGGAGCCGAACGTGACCGCTTATTGGAAATTTGGACGCGATGGCGTCAAGTCAGGCAGTATAAGCGACGCCAGCCTTGTTATCAAGGATCAGAGCGGCAACGGAAATGACCTGAAAATGGAGACCTTCGGCGAAGGCGCCTGGGACAGTTATCTTAAATTTTCCGACGACAGCATGACCGGCGAGGGCGGGAGCATGATCTTCGACGGCGACAGCAATTCGAAGAAGGGCGCGTCCTTTGTCACCGTGGACGGCGCACCCATAAATAAGGAAAGCTTCCGTAACGGCTACACCATGGAGTATTTGTACTATTTCCCGACGGACTGGACGGCCGCGGACGAGTGGATGTGCCTTTCCCGCCGGAGCGGCAAGGCAAACCACATTTCCGAGCCTGAGCAGGGCACAATGTTTACAGCCGTTTCCAACTGCAAGGAGATACAGTTCGTCACGGCCAACGCCGACGACAACCACCGCATGACGCGCGACGCATGGTCGGTGTCCCTGGAAGAGGGCGGCACATGGTATCACATTGCCATAGTTTCCGACGGCAGCGAGATAAGCACCTATGTAAACGGCTGCGAGGCTTTCCGCGACTATGTGAGCGACGCCATGAAGGGTATGTACGCCGACCCGAACGACGGACATTTCCATATAGGCACCTCATGGTGGAACGGTATCAGCAAGTTCCTTCAGGGCAGCCTTCAGGAGGTGCGCATCACCGCTCAGCCCCTTGAAAGGGAGGACTGGCTCGTTCCCGAGCCCGAAAAATATTTGGGCGAATACGGCGACAACCGGAAGTATGAGCTGAAGGAGCCCGATAACTACACAATGGTGCTGCTGCCCGACACGCAGAACACGGTTGAGTACCGGCCCGACGTTATGAATAAGGCCGTAGACCGGCTTATAGCCGAGGCCGACGACTTAAACACCGTGGGCGTAATACATCTGGGCGACGTCGTGGACGACAACAACGACGACAGGCAGTATGTCAACGCCCGTGAGGCTTTCTATAAAATACCCGACGCCGGGATAAAATTCCTTGTCCAGCAGGGCAATCACGACGGCTGGAGCGGCGGTATCCACAATTACTGGAACAGCTTCAGCGGCAAGAGTACCGCTTTCAAGCGCCGGACGGGGTGGTATCTGACAAATTCCCCCAACGGCGACCAAAACAGCTCCTATATGTTCGTTCGGGCGGGAAATTACGACTATCTTGTTATTTCTCTTTCCTGCACGGGCAGCCCGTCGGGAGAGCTCGGCAACACAGGCTGGCTGAAGGAGGACGAGGCCTGGCTTGAAAGCGTGCTCAAGGAATATCCCAACTGCCCCACCGTCGTTACGACCCATGACCTTCAAAACTGTTCGCCCACCGACCCCTCCGCCGTACAGCTCAGCGGTAACGGCTGGGGCCTGTGGAATATAGTCAAAAAGTACCCTCAGGTGTTCATGATGGTGGGCGGCCACAGCCACGGCAGCGGCGTTGAGATGCTCAAGAACGACGCCGGCAAGGACGTCATCAGTATGCTGGCGGACTATCAGTTCGCCTACAACGGCGGCAACGGCTTCTTCCGTTATCTGGAGTTCGACGAAAAGGCCGACAGGATATATTTCTCCACATACTCTCCCTACGCCGCCACTCTTAGCGACAGCGAACGCACCTTCTTTGACGTGAACTTTATAACCGGCAAGGGCAACGAGGGGGAGATAGCTCTCAACTTTAAAGAGCGCTTCGCTGGTATGGAGGCCAAACGTGTGGAGGAGACCGCCGAGGGCAAGTATCTGGCCGGAGAGTACCACACCCACACCGGCCAGTCCAAGGACGCCACCACAAATTACATGAGCCTTGCCAACAGCCTCGCGGCGGCCTTCCGCAATGAGGATGTGCTCCAAAGCGGCGCAAATTCGGCGGCGAAGTTTTCGAATATTAAATATGGCCGGCCCTTCGACTTTTTGGGACTGGCCGACCATCTGCGTGTCTCCTACAACGGAGTGGACGGCAAGGGCAACGGCCATTACGACACGGCCTTTTACGTCGCCGTTCAGACCCAGATGCGGGAGATAGAGAAAATGCAGGTCAAGGGTCTTTACGGCGACAAGATTGTCAGCTCCGGCTTCGAGTGGGATATGCCCGGCCTTGACCACGCCAGCGTCGGCGTGCTTGACAGTAAGGGCAATCAGTCCGTTCAGGGCATACACGCCTTTGAGTGGCTTTT
>CANRJP010000002.1 GCA_947630975.1 uncultured Clostridia bacterium | reverse complement strand
CGGAAGCGATCCTGATCGTCGCCGTTCATGAGCTGCTTGAACATAACGCTGCCCGCCAGAAGGGATATGCCCGGATTGTCAGCATAGTCCGGGCTGTCGGCGGTGCTTAAGCCCAAATCTATGAGGAAATCGTACATATCCTCATCCTCTATGCTGCCCGTGATGTAATCCAAGGCCTGGGCCGCCTCGATGCGGGTCAGAGGCCGCTGAGGGGCAAAGTCATAGAAATAATCGTCGCCCCAGCCTTTTGGCCAGCCGAAGTAATCGCACATTCCGGCCAGGGGAAGATCGACCAGTACGCAATAGGCCGGAACATAGGGGGTGTACCACTGGCCGGGCTCAACGTCGCCGTAAAAATACCAGCCGTAGTCGCCGGTGGGCAGGCCGTAAAGCTCGGTCAGTATTTTGGCGAACTCCGCCCTTGTCACCGGGGCGTCGGGGCGGAAGGAGCCGTCGTCATAGCCGTTCACCACTCCGGCGGCGGCCATGGCCTCGATATCCGCCTCGGCCCAGTGGCCGACGGTGTCGGTGAAGGACGCCGCATAGGCCGGCGTCAGCGTGCAGAGCATCGCGAGAGTCAAAATCAACGTCAAAAATTTTTTCATTTCATACATCTCCCTGTTCATATAAATATTATTTTCCCGCCGTCAATCACGCGAATATAAAAGTGAAATAAGCCGGATATCCTCGGGCGTTATTCCCACCGTATCACTTTTTATCTCGATATTCCCGCATATTTCGGCAATCCATTCATCCTCAAGGGCATCGAACTTTTTGTACGACAGCTTATCCCTAAGTTTCTCTATCTCCGGTTCGTCGCCGGTAATGGGCAGGCGGTAAATAACGTGATAACCGTAGTCGGTCTTGACGGGCTCCTTGGAGTATTGGCCGGGCTCAAGGGCCTTTGTCCCCTCATAGAACTCATCCACCATGTCGCCCTCGGTGAACATATAGTAGTCACGGTTCCTCATACCGGGATCCTCGCCGCACTCGTCGATGAGGGTCCGCATATCCTCTCCGGCGTCAAGGCGGGCGATAACCTCCTCGGCCCTTGCCTTTGCCTCGGCGTCGTCGGTATCATCATCCGTAAGGATCAGCACATGACCGGCCTTAAGGTAATTTTGCACTACCTCCTCCGACGTGGCATAATATAGGCCGTCGGGCATGAAGTACGACTCCTCAAGCATATACATCAGCGCCCACATATACTCGTATTTTTCCTCGGCGTACAATGAGGAGCCGATATTCTCCAGTTCCGCCTTATGCTCGTCCAAACTGTCATATTCTGTATTTATATATGTGTAAATTTCTTCCGCCGCCGTATATTTTAAGGATGGACTGTCCCAGCCGTATTCGGCGGCCTCCCGGGCCGCGCACACCAGCCCTCCCAGAGTGGACAGAGTCTCCGCACGGGCCGCGTTTCCCAGGGTATAACCCCCGAGAGCCGCTCCGTACATATCGCAGGGCCGGCTCGCCCAGTCCTCGCCGTAATCGTCCTCATACAGCGCGGACAAAATATTATATATGTAATTGTAGTCCGCAAGGCTGACGTCCGTGCCGCATATCGTGGCGACGGTCTCACGGTCGGCGTCGGTCTTTTTTTCCTCGGACATGAAGTCCGCCAGTTTATTGAGTCTTATATTGTAATCCGAGATTTTCTCCATTATATAGTCGTTGACATCCTTGGAGCATCTGGTCAGCAGGGTACAAAGCTCCGCCCGGCTCAGTCCGTCCCATGGGCGGAACCGCCCTTCGCCGTCGCCGTTCATCAGTCCGGCGGAGGAGGCCAGAGCCGCCGCGAGCCACAGACTGCTGCCGTCTTCACTGCCCAGATCCTCAAAGTCTGTATATTTCGCCGCTTCGGCCGTCAAGGCCGAGAGCGCGTCCGACAGTTCTTCATACTGACCCATAGCCTCGTTCAGCTTTTCCCAGCAGCCGCAGGCGAGCAGGGGCAAAGCCGCCTCTATACGGGTGACGGGCGTCTCGGCTTCAAAGGCAACGCCGTAATTTTCGCCCAGCCGTGGGTCGGGCCAATCCTTAAATCCGTCAAAAACAAGCAGCTTGTAATTCACGACATAGGGGGCGTACCAGTCGGCCTCGTCCACGTCGTCAAATACATACCGGCCGTAATCGCTGGCGGGCAGGTCAAAATACTCGGTAATTATTTTTGCGAACTCCGCCCTTGTCACCGGGGCGTCAGGGCGGAAGGAGCCGTCGTCATAGCCGTCCACCGCTCCGGCCTCGGCCATGGCATTAATGGCACCCTCGGCCCAGTGGCCGACGGTGTCGGTGAAGGACGCCGCCGCAAAGACCGGCATCAGTGCGCAGAGCATAGACAAAACCAAAAGCACAGTCAAAAATTTTTTCATTAAGCAACCTCCAACCCCGCCTCTACCGCGGGTTATCTTCAAATTTCTCCACGCAAAGCTCCATAAAATCGTCAAACATCTTTCGGGCGACCCTGCCCCTCAGCCACTCCAATTCCGGCTCGTCGCCGACAATGGGCAGACGGCAGACAACGAAATAGCCGTATTTGGTCTTAACGGGCTCCTTTGAATATTGGCCCGGCCCGAGAGCCTTTGCCTCCTGATATAACTCGTCTATCATATCTCCCTCGGTGAAAACGTCGCAGCGGCTGACCTCCATACTCGGCTCCCCGCCGCACCCGTCGATGATTGCGCTCATATCCTCACCGGCGTCAAGGCGGGCGATCACCGCCTCGGCCCTCGCCTTAGCCTCGGCGTCGTCGGCGCCGTCCGCAAGAGCCAGCACATGACAGGTCTTAAAGCAATACCGCCGCATATCCTCCGTAGTGTCAGGATAGCATTGGCCGCCGGGTTCGGTCATAAAGTCGCAGAGCATATCCTCCACGGCCTCAAAATACAGCAGTCTTTCGATGGCGTAATCAGTGCCGCCGTGGAGCTTAAGGCGCTCCGCATCCTCGCCGTCGCTGCCGAGGTCGGAAAAGTAGTAAGCGTTATAGCCGTTTGCAAAGGCAGTCCGCCGGTCAAGGCCAAACTCGTCAAATTTTATCTCGGCCGCCGCCATCCGCTTCATCTCATCGACTACGGCCCTCGCCGCCGCCTCGTCAAAGGCGAGACCCGCGTAATCACCGCTGTTGTTAAAGATTCCGCCGTACATTTCTATTTCCCAGCCGTCGATGCCGTTTTGTTCCAAATGTTCTTCAAAGAGGCCGGAATAAAGCCAATGGTAGAGCCAGCTTAAGAGGTCATAGTCCGCCCGGCTGAACTCCACGCCGCCAAAGGCCGCGACGATCTCACGGTCGGCGTCGGTCTTTTTTTCCTCGGAAAGGAAGCCCTCTGACGCCGCCATTTTCTCAAATCTGGCAATAATACGTTCCTCTTCCTCGGCGGCTATTTGTTCGGGAGTTTTTCCGGCCTCCTGATCCGCCATATAAACCGCCACCGTGATATATTCGTTGACGTTGCTCCTTCCGTGATCTCTGCGCGCCCTTTCGAGGACGGTGCAGACCTCGGCCCGGGTAATAGGGTCAAAGGGACGGAAGCGGCCGTCGCCGTCACCGTTCATCAGCTCCAAATACATTACCGCGCCTATCAGTACGGAAATGCCCCGGTTATCCGCATAATCCCCGCCGTCGGCGTTGGATGCGGCAAGAGCCGCCAGCTCGTCGTCAAAACTGCCGTCGCCTATCCCCACCGCAAAGCGTATGGCCTGAGCGGCCTCTATGCGGGTCAGGGGCTTTTCGGCGTCAAAATATTTGAAGGTGTCCTCGCTCCAGCCCTCGGGATAACCGTACTCGGAGCAGGCCTTAAAAAGCTGCCAATCCACAAGCACCTTGTAGGCCGGCATGTACGGCCCGTACCAGGCGTCCTTTTCCCCGTCGGGGAAGAACAGCCAGCCGCTGTCGGTGGTGTCGAAGCCGTAAAGCTCGGTGATGATCTTGGCGAACTCCGCCCTTGTCACCGGCTCGTCGGGCCTGAACGTGCCGTCGGGATAGCCGTCCACCGCTCCGGCCTCGGCCATGGCATTAATGGCCCCCTCAGCCCAGTGGCCGGATATGTCGGTGAAGGACGCCGCAAAGACCGGCATCAGTGCGCAGAGCATAGACAAAACCAAAAGTACGGCCAAAAGCTTTTTCATTCTATTTTCCCTCACGTTCTTCATTTAGAATTATTCCTCATTCCTAATTCCTAATTTATTTATATCTTGTGTCTTTTCACAAAATTTCCTATTCTTTCCAACGCGATTTCTATATTGCGTATACTGTAAGCGTAGCTGCACCGGACGAAGCCCTCGCCGCTGTCGCCGAAGGCGGTGCCGGGCACAACGGCCACCTTTTCCTCCTTGAGGAGGTTGGTGGCAAAATCCTCGCTGCTCATGCCGAGGCTGCTGATATTGGGGAACACATAGAAAGCCCCCATGGGTTCAAAGCAGGACAGGCCCATATCGCGGAAGCCCTTGACCATCACCCGGCGGCGGAGGTTGTACTCGTCCCGCATGGCGGTCACGTCGTCCTCACAGCTGCGCAGGGCCTCCACGGCGGCGTACTGGCTGGTGGTGGGGGCGCACATTATGGCGTACTGGTGTATCTTGAGCATGGCCTTGATGAGGGGCCTCGGCCCCATGGCGTAGCCCAGCCGCCAGCCCGTCATAGCAAAGGCCTTGCTGAAGCCGTTTATCGTCACGGTGCGCTCCTTCATGCCGTCGATGGCGGCAAAGGGCACGTGCTCGCCCTTGTAGGTCAGGGCGCCGTAAATTTCGTCCGAAAGTACAAGAATGTCCTTATCGCGTATAACGTCGGCAATGGCCTCGAGGTGTTCCCGCTCCATAATGGCGCCGGTGGGGTTGTTGGGGTATGGCAGCACAAGGAGCTTGGTGCGGTCGGTTATCTTTTCCGCCAGAGCCTGAGGGGTCAGGCGGAACTCGTCCTCCTCTTTGGTGACGATGGGTATGGCCGTGCCTCCGGCCATGGTGACGCAGGGCTTGTAGCATACGAAGGAGGGCTCCGGCACAAGCACCTCGTCCCCCTTTGAGATCACGGCCCGAACCATAAGGTCGATGGCCTCGCTGCCGCCCACGGTGATGAGCACCTGATCCTCCTCGTAGTCGAGGCCCGAGGTGCGGTGGGTGTAGCGGCACAGCTCCTGCCGCAGCTCCTTAAGTCCGGCGTTGGATGTATAGTGGGTGTGGCCCTTTTCAAGGGCGTAGATGCCCGCCTCCCTGATGGCCCAGGGGGTGACGAAGTCGGGCTCGCCCACGCCAAGGGAGATGGCGTCCTTCATTTCGGCCACGATGTCAAAAAATTTACGTATGCCGGAGGGGGCCATTTCCGCTATGTGGGGAGATATAAACTCGGAAATGTCCCTCATATGGTGATGACCTCCCTGTCGTCCAGCTCCTCACTGGTAAATATGACGTTTTCCTTCTTATAGGTCTTGAGGGTGAAGTGGGTGTTGGTGGAAACTACGCCCTCCATGGGGGCCAGCTTTTCGGACACGAACATGGCGACCTCCTTAAGGCTTTTGCCCTCCACGCTCACCAGAAGATCGAAGCTGCCGCTCATAAGATTGACGCCCTTGACCTGGGGATATTTGTATATGCGCTCGGCCATTTTGTCGTAGCCGTCGCCCCGCTGGGGAGTGATACGCATGGTGATTATGGCGCTGATGTTGTCCCGGTCGGTGCGCTCCCAGTTGATGAGGGTCTTATAGCCCAGGATTATTTTTTCGTCCTCCAGCTCCTTTATGGCGGCGGCCACCACCTCGGGAGTGGTGCCCAGCATGGTGGCAAGCTGATCCACGGTATAACGGCTGTCCCTTTCGAGGAGCCTGAGAATGTCATTTTTCATAAAAACCGTCCCTTTCAAGCTATATATTAAGCTACGTATTTTATCATTATACAGTATAAGTCCGTATCCCGCCATGATTTATCCTTTCCGCAAAAAAAGGATAAGCCGTGACAGCTTTCTTTTATTATAGCACGTCACGGCTTATTTAACAAGCACGAATTATAATATTTTTTTATTATATGGTTCTTTATTTTGAATAATACTAATTTCAATTAAAGACTCGTATAAAAGGCGGAGGGGTCATATCAATACTCTATCCCCAGTCTCGCCGTTACGCCCCTTTTAAACGGGTGCTTCACCGCCTTTATCTCACTTATGTAATCCGCTGCGTCAAGGAATTTTTGCGCGGGTCGGCGGCCGGTGAGGACGATCTCGGCTTTACTGACATTCTCCAGCACAAGAGGGTCGGCGAGTTCACGGTCAAGGAGACCGTGTCTGTACGCGGAATTGAACTCGTCCAAAATAAGCACGTCAAGTGTGGGCAGCAGCTCCGACGCCTCGAGGAGCATGGTGTTGTGGCGGAAAGTTACGGCGGCTCTGTCCGACTTGCTCATATCCGCCGGAAAGCCATAGTCCCGATCAAGACGGCTGACGGTTATTTCCGGAATTTCAGACAGAACCGCCAGCTCCGACGTGGGTCTTCCCTTCATGAATTGGGCGATATGGACTCTCATGCCCGCCCCGGCCGCCCGTACAGCCAGACCCAGGGCGGCCGTGGTTTTGCCTTTGCCGTCACCGCAGTAAATTTGAAGCATCAAATCCCCTCCCTTATTATTTTGTATATAAGCTCCATATCGAGATTTTTCCGGACGGCCTCGGCCAACTTATTGTATTGAAGGTCTTTATAGGCTCTTTTGTCAAGGCAAGCGGCGTTAAATTCAATTCCCTTTTTTTCACACAGCGACTTGACGATCGGTACGGCGGCGCTGTCAAAAACGCCGTGAAGGTAACAGCCGCAGACATTCCCCCGTACGGAGCCCTCGCCGCTCACAAACAGCGGGGCCTCCTCCGATACAGTCTCGCCCATGTGTATCTCGTAGCCGTCGGCCTCAAGTCCCTCAAGGCAGGAAAAAAAGCCTTGAATACCGGCAAACTCCGCCCTTTTCTGCATCAGCGTCTTTTTGCTTTTAAACACCGTTTCCATATTCAGCAGGCCAAGCCCTTCGACCTCGCCGCCGCCCTCCGAGCCTTCGGGATCGGATATTTTTCCGCCAAGGAGCTGATACCCGCCGCACACTCCGAAAATGGGCGTTCCCGACGCGGCAAGGGATTTTATCGGCGGCTCGAGACCGCTTTTGCGCAGCCAGCCCATATCGGCGAGGGTGCTTTTTGTGCCGGGCAAAATGACAATATCGGGACTGCCGAGTTCGGCGGCGCGGCTGACATAGCGAACCGGCGTTCCGATGCGGGCAAAGGCGTCAAAATCAGTAAAATTTGAAATTTTCGGCAGCCTGACGACGGCTATATCCACCGCCGAGGCCTTCTTGTTTTCCAATTTTTCGGAAAGACTGTCCTCCTCGTCCAAATCAACGTCTATCCACGGGATAACGCCCGCGACGGGCTTTCCGCTCCGATCCTCGAGAATTTTCACACCGTCCTCAAACAGACGGCGGTCGCCTCGGAATTTGTTCACGACAAGACCCTTTACCATAGCTTTTTCTTCGGGTTCGAGCAGCATGAGCGTTCCCAGAAGCTGGGCGAATATCCCGCCCCGGTCTATATCTCCCGCCAGCAGTACGGGAGCGTCGGTGAGCTTTGCAAGGCCCATATTCACTATGTCGTCCTTTTTTAGATTTAGCTCCGCCGGGCTGCCGGCGCCCTCGATAACGACTATATCGAAGCGCCGTGCAAGCCCGTAATACGCCTCCATTATTTCGGGCACAAGCGACTTTTTGTATCTGAAATAATCAGCGGCCCTCATCTCGCCCCTAACCCGGCCGTTGACGATGACCTGGGAACCTCGGTCGGTGGTGGGCTTGAGCAGGACGGGATTCATCATGACGCTTGGCTCGACGTCGGCGGCCTCGGCCTGCATGGCCTGTGCCCGCCCTATTTCAAGTCCGTCGCGGGTGACGTAAGAATTGAGCGCCATGTTTTGAGACTTGAAGGGCGCCGCTCTGTACCCGTCCTGTTTGAATATGCGGCAGAGCGCCGCCGTAAGCAGGCTCTTGCCGGCGCCGGACATGGCGCCCTGTATCATTATTGATCCGACCATTTATTTTTCCTCAGAAAGCAACTCTTTTATTGCGCCGATAAGCCTTTCGTTTTCCGCCATTGTGCGCACGGCGATCCGATAAAATTCCGGCCCGAGGCCGTGATAGTCCGAACAGCCGCGGATCAATATTTTCCGACGGAGCAGCGCTTCGCCGAGACCTGTTGGGCCTTTGAACAGAATATAATTCGCCTCGGAGGGAAACGCCTTAAGCCCAAGCTCAGCAAGCGCCTCCGAAAGGAATTCCCTTTCACGGCATATATAGCGCCTTGTCCTCGGGACGAAGGTCTTTTCCTTCAGCGCGGCCAGCCCGGCGGTCTGGGCGGGAACGGACACGCTCCAGCAGGGGCCGTACCCGGCGATCCTTTCGGCCAGAGAAATGTCCTCGCATATCAAATAGCCCAGCCGCAGCCCCGCCATAGCGTAAATTTTGGTGAAGGCTTTTACCGCTACCGGCGGTCTCGGCAAATTCGGCGCAACCCTCGCAAAGTCCGCAAAGCACTGATCCAAAACGAGAACGGCTCTCTTTTCTTCGCACTTCGATATGAGCTTTTTCAAAAGTTCTTCTCCTATCATTCCTCCGTCCGGATTGTTCGGACTGGCCAGAAAGACCGCGCCCCTCTCGGGTATGTATTCCGTTATGCTTTCATCAAGGCGGAAGCAGTTTTTTTCACGGAGGTAAAACCGGCTCACCTTCGCGCCGGCCTCGGTCAGCGCCTTTTCATATTCGGAGAAGGCCGGCGCGGCGACAAGAGCCCTTTTGGGGCGAAGAACATGGGCCAGCCGGTATATCAGGTCGGAGGCGCCGCTGCCGCAGACGATATTCTCCGGTCCGACGCCCTCCTTTTCGGCCAGAGCGCGGCGCAGCGCCCGGCACCGTGGGTCGGGATAGACGCCGAAGCTCCTTATATCGGCCTTGAGGGACGAACGGACCTTTGCCGGCATACCGAGAGGATTTATATTCGCCGAAAAGTCCAGCTCCACCTCGCCGGAATATATATCTCCGCCGTGAGTCAAAATATCACCTCCACTAAAATTCCAAACGCCACCGCTAAAACAAGGCTCAAAAACGAGGTCAGGTACATCAGCCGGTTTGCCCGGCGAATATCCTCCGGCTCTATGGGCCGCAGCCGGTCGCCGATAACGGGCTTTTTATGTACCGTGCCGAAATAGCTGGTGTCCCCCGCAAGCTCAACGCCCAGTGCGCCCGCCATTGCCGCCTCGGTCTGGCCGGAGTTGGGGCTGGGGTGTTTGAGCCTATCCCGCCGCCAGATCTTATACGCGTTTCCGCCGTCAAGGCCGATGAGCCGCGACGCAAATACCATGATCAGCGCCGTCAGCCTTGAAGGGATAAAATTCAAAACGTCGTCCAGACGCGCGGCAAAGCGGCCAAAGTCGATATACTTGCTGTTTTTGTATCCCACCATTGAGTCCATGGTGTTTGCCGCCTTGTAGAAAAAGCCCAGCGGCGCTCCGCCGAGAGCGATAAAAAACATCGGCGCGGTAACGCCGTCGCAGGTGTTCTCGGCCACGGTCTCCACGGCGGCCCGAACCATTCCGTCGGCGTCCAGCTTTTCCGTGTCCCGACCCACTATCATGGAAAGGGCTTTTCGGGCGGCTTCGGAGTCCCCGCGCTCAAGGGCGCGGCACACCTTCATGCTTTCTCTTTCAAGGCAGCGGGGAGCCAGAAGATAATAGCACATAACGCTCTCAACAGCGAAACCGAGAACGGTGCTTAAGCGGTACGACAAAATTAAAATTCCCGCCGGTACGGCGGTGCTCACGGTCAGAACCGCCAGCGCCATAAGCCTTCCGGCCAATCCTTCCCTGCCGGGCAGGAGCCGCCGCAGCGCTTTTTCGAGCCGAGATATTAACCAGCCGATAAGCCGCACCGGATGAGGCAGAGAATACGGGTCGCCAAGGAAAAAATCAATCACAAAGCCCGCCGCCAGCGCAAATACAGCCATCACAGCCTCCCGATAACACGCATGGCCCCGCCGTCAAAATTCACGGCAAAGCCATGGCCGTTTTCCGTATAATAATCGTAAAACTTTTTCCTCGGGAGCTCATACCTTTCAAGCAGGGCCATGACCGTTCCGCCGTGAACCACAAAGGCGGTTCCGTCGGAAAGTCTGGGTATAATCTCCTCAAAGGCGGCAACCGTGCGGGCGCAAAAGCCCGCCATGTCCTCGCCGCCGGGAAAGGCCATCTTGCCGCCGCTGTCTATCCACCGCTGATAATCCCGGCTGCCGTTCAAATCACTGTAATTTTTCCCTTCAAAGGCTCCGAAGTCACATTCCCTGAACCCGTCAACAATCAGCGGTGTCTTGCGGGGATATATTATCTCCGCCGTTTCAAGGCAGCGGCGCAGGGGACTTGTTATCACTGGCTCAGCGTCCGGATAGGCCGTCCGCTCCAGCTCAAGGCGTCCCGCCCCACACAGCCCCTCATCGGTCGCGCCGATGTAGCGTTTTTCCAGATTACCGGCGGTTTTGCCGTGGCGGATAAAGTAAAGCTTCATAATTTTCACTCCTTGATGGGCCGTAAAAAAATGGCGCAGATCGTTCAAGGGCTAAATGACTTAATTTAAGGCAAATTTGAGTGTTATATAACCAGTCAATAAAAACAAAATAATTGCATAATGTAGAAAATTCGCCATAACGAATTTTCTCATTTTTATGCCCTTGAACTACGAACGAAAATCACCCTCGGTGGCGTCGGGGCAAAGCCCGTCTATGCTCCGACACTTTTTTGCAAAAATGCCGTCGCACGAGGGCTTGCCCCTCCTTCTTCGCAAAAGGTCACGCGGCGCTCCGGCTATTCGGGCGGGTAAGCCGCCCTCATTACGCCTGCGCTTGCTATCAACCTTTTGCGAGTTTGACAGCACCACTCCCCACAAACAACAAAGTTGTTTGTGGGGAAAAGGAGGAGCAGCGAGGTGAGCCACGTTTCGATTTTTCAAATCGAAACAAGCGATACCGAGCTTGTGACGACGCCGTTCTGCACGATTTTTTCGACCGGCCCCCGTGCCTCCAGATTATGTAGTCAGTTTTTTTACAGCCCCTTGATTTTTACCGGAATGCCGCAGACAATACGCTCCACCGTCTCGGCCTTTTCCGCGAGAGCGCACCCGATCCGGCCCACGGCCTCGCGCCAGGCGCGGTCATCTTTTTCTATCGGCACTATTCCGCAGCCTATCTCGTCCATAACTATGACGGCGTCGGGATGCTCCGCAAGGAATTTTTCCGTTTCGGCAAAAGGATCCAGACCGACCCTGAGCCATTCCTGTATCTTGATTTGGAAGCCGCCCACGCATCCGCCGTATTTTGTTTCCGCGTAGCGGGTCTTGCCCTGATGGGCCCCGCCCACAATAAGTCTCATAAAACCGCGCTCCTCACTAAATCCGCAAAAACCGCCGCGCCCACGGCTCCAAGCTCGCATATCTGCAAAAAATATCCCGCCAGATCGCCGGTCACGCCGCCGAACTTTTTGTATGACATTTTGCGGTAGTAAACAAAGCAGACCGCCTCGGCGGCAAAGGCGCAGCCGCCGCATATCGGGTCGGCAAGGGCCGCCAAAATCAGCGTCAGCAGCAAAACCGCCGGTTCGCTCACAATTACCGCCCGCCTGTCCGCCGGACGGCGGAAGCTTTGCAGGGCGCCGCTCTCCTTCGCGCTCTTCAGCAGCACCGTTCCAAGGCCGCTCAGCGCCCTCGACTGCACAAAGCTCAAGGCGCAGACCGCCATCATCGGCCAAGTCTTTATTTGCGCGAAAAGGCCAAGCTGAATTAACAGATACAGCCCCGCCCTCACGGCCGCGAAGGAGCCGATATTTGGGTCACTCATTATATTCAGCATTTTCTCCCTTGTGCCGCAGCTTGCCAGCGCGTCGTTTACGTCGCAGTAGCCGTCCATATGTATTCCGCCGGTTAAAATAATGGGCAGCGCCGCACTTCCGGTCCCGAACAGCAGGGAATTGAAGCCGAGAACTCGGTACATCAAAAACCACAAAAGCTCCGCGCCTCCGACGAACGCCCCAACCAGCGGGAAAAAGCACAGAGAATAACGGCGGTTCACGTCTTTCCACTCGACTTGGGGCACGGGTATGCGGGAATACATGAGGAAGGCGGAAAGCATTGACTTTATAAGCATTCCGGGCGTTCTCCTTTCAGCGTCACGGGTATGCCGAAAACGGCTTCGATAACCATGTCCGCCATTTCGGCGGCGCGGCGGTTTATCTCCCCCATCAGCCTGATATATTCCCTCGTTTCGGCGGAATAGTTCAGGCCGTCGCGGCCAACCTCATTTGTCACAACTATGAGTCGGGCGGCCGTTTTTTTCAGCTTTTCTATTCCGGCAATTATCTTTTCCGCGGGGGCGGGAGCCTTGGCCGAAAACATCTCGTTTGCCAAAAGGTTGCCCGCGTCCTCCAACAGTGCACAGCAGCCTCTGGGCAAGAAAACGCCGCCAATATCGGTATATCGCTCGACCGTGACAAAGCCCTTGCCCTCGCGCTGCCTTCGATGGCGGCCTATCAGGATCTCCGCCTCCCGCCCCGAGGGCTCCATAGTGGCGATATAGTAAAGCGGCAGGCCGCAAGACACGGCCAGGGTCTCGGCCATGCGGGATTTGCCGCACTTACTTCCGCCGGTAATAAGAGTCAGCATAGTTCAACATACCTTTCCATCGGAAGCTCGTCGAAGCGGTGAGCACCGTTATATACAGCCAGCGCCCCGTCAAGCAGCGGCAGCAGCATCAAAGCGCCGGTTCCCTCACCGAGGGCGAGGCCGGCGGTTATGACCGGACTCAGGCCAAGCCTTTCCGCCAGCGTTTTTGCCGCCGGTTCCTTTGAAGCATGGGACGCCAGCATATACTCCCTTGACATCGGCGCTATTTTTACCGCCAGCGCCGCTGCCGCCAAGGATATGAGGCCGTCGATTATCACCGGCGTGCCGTAAACCGCTCCTCCCAGGAAAAGGCCCGTCATTCCGGCAATATCAAAGCCGCCAAGCTTGGAGAGCACTTCCATCGGGTCGTCCGGGTCGGGCCGATTTATCTCCAGCGCACGGCGGACGGCGTGAATTTTCCGCTTAAATCCCTCACCGTCTATACCCGCGCCGCGCCCCACAGTCAGCTCGGGAGGGAGGTTCAGCAAAGCCGAGGCCACGGCGGCCGACGTGGCAGTGTTGCCGATACCCATCTCCCCGGCGGCGACTATGTCCGTGCCGTTTTCTTTCAGGCCGCGCATGATATCTATCCCGGCGGCGACGGCCCTTTCGGCCTCGTCCCTGCTCATTGCGGGGCCGTCGGCGATATTGCCGGTGCCGGCGGCAATGCGGCGGTCAAGGACGCCGGGGACGGGCGCCTTCATACCCATATCCACGGTTAAAACCTCGGCTCCGTATACGGCGGCAAGGCAGTTCACGCTCGAGCGCCCGGCGGCGGCTTCCGCCGCGACAACAGCGGTGACGGCGCTGTCCGTCTGGGTAACTCCCTCGGACACAACACCGTTGTCGGCGCACATCACGACCGCGACGCGCTTTTTCAGTTCGAAGCATTCACTACCCTTTATTCCGGCGATCTTCACCACGGCGTCCTCCAAAAGTCCGAGACTGTGGAGAGGCTTCGCCACGGAGTTCCACCGTTCCCTTGCCCGTTCCATGGCCGCAGCGTCCGGCGGGGATATATTTTTAAGTCTGTGCATTTTTGTACTCCTGACATTTTTTTACGAAATTTGCCGCCGCCGTCGGATTTGAATACAGATAAAGGTGCGGAAAGCCCGCATACAGAGCCGGGCCGGTGTGGGCGCAGAAATATTCCGAGCCGTCCCTCGCCCTCACGGCGGCATATCCCCCGCCGGGGTCGCAAACGTCCCAGTAGTGGAACTCGTGACCTTTCAAGCCGCAATTTCCAAAAGGGCTTTCTCCGAGAGGTCGCAGCTCGACATATCCGAAACGGCGGAGCCGACCGGCGTCGCGGGCTTCGGCGTCGATAACGCCGACGGTTCTGTGACCGCCGATACTTTTGCATAGGTACATGAAGCCGCCGCACTCCGCAACGGTCGGCAGGCCGCACAAAATTTTACCGCGTATATCCGAAAGCATGGGGATATTTGCCGCAAGCTCCGCCGCGTAAAGCTCGGGATAGCCGCCGCCGAGGAGCAGGCCGTCTATATTTTCGGGCAGGGAGCCGTCGCTCAAAGGCGAAAACTCCGCAAGCTCACAGCCCATCTCCCGAAGCAGGTCGAGGTTGTCCTCATAATAAAAGCAAAACGCCCTGTCCCTCGCCACGGCGATTTTCAGCGGTTTTCCGTCTATCTTCGGCACACTCGGCGGCGCGAAAGGGACGTCCTCCGCCGCCGCGCCCAGGCTCAAAATTTCGTCTATCAAAATATTCTCCTCGGCAAGGCCGGACAGTTCTTCCAATTTTTGCTTTATATCACTTATTTCACCGGCGGTCACAAGTCCCAGGCGGCGGCTTTCTATCGACAGCTCTTTTTTGTACGGCAGCCGCCCGAGATACCTTGTGCCAAGCTCCTCGCAAAGGCTCTTTGCCGTCGGTACAAGACTTTCCGGCAGACGGTTGAAGATAAAGCCGACGATATTGTTTGGCTCGCGGAAGGTGAGAAAGCCTTTTATCTCCGCGCCGATCGAGAGGCTCATTCCCTTGCAGTCCGCGACAATGACCGTGGGCGTCCCCGTCTCAACGGTCAAAGCATGGGTGGACGCCCCTTCTCCGACGCCGTCGTAAAAGCCCATAACGCCCTCGATGACCGAAATTTCCCCGCCGTGCCTGTGCAAGATACAGTTTATCATATCCCTATCGCAGAACCAGGGGTCGAGATTTCGGGAAGGAAGGCCGATCACGCGGCTGTGGAACATCGGATCGATGTAGTCCGGCCCGCACTTAAAGGCCGACGGTGAAAGGCCGCGATTTACCAACGCCTGCAAAAGGGCACAGGTAACGGCGGTCTTGCCGCAGCCGCTGTGGGTCCCGGCTATAATGACGCGCTTCATCTCAACGTACCTCTCACAATAAACACCGGATTTTCGGCGGAAAGCATGGTATGCGCGCCGAATTTTTTTGTCCGCGTCACGGCGATCTGCGTTATCTCGCTGTCCTCCGAAAAAATTCCCGTCAGTTCGGCCAGCGTTTCCAGCGACACGGCCGTGGCGGTCACGGCCGCGGCCGGATTTGCGGCTTTTACGGCGGCGGCTGTCTCCTTTAATTTTCCTCCGCTGCCGCCAATGAACACCCGATCCGGCGACGGAAGAGACGGCAAAATTTCCGGAGCGCCTCCGTGGACGGGCACGATGTTGTCGCAGCCGAACTTTTTCCGGTTTTGGTCTATGAGTTTAATCGCCTCGGGGTCGCGCTCCACAGCGTAGACTCTGCCCCCGCCGCAGCGGAAAGCCATTTCAACGCTCACGGAGCCTGTGCCCGCGCCCACGTCCCAGCAGACGTCGTCCCGTCCGATATTCAGTCCCGAAACGCAGACGCACCGCACCTCCGCCTTTGTCATGGGAGTTTTGCCCCGAACAAATTCGCCGTCATTTATGAGGGCGGGCAGACCGGGCTCGAAGCCGGGATTTTCCGCTATAACGGCGCAAAGGCCGCCGGTTTTCAGCTCCGTCAGGTCGCGGGCCGGAGCCGATATGATCCTTTCGTTTTCAAGGGCGAAATTTTCGCCGACGTGGACGGTCAGGCCGCCAAGGCCGTATTCGGTCAGTCTTTGGCAGATATTCGCGGGAGTGAGCCTGCCGCCCAGCAAAAAGAATGTTTTTTCGTGTGAGCATACGGGCCGCACAACGGCCCCTTCTCTGCCGTGCAGACTGACAAAATGCAGATCCTGCCAAGGCATTTTTAGCTTTGCGCAAAAATAGACGGGAGCGGATATTCCGGGAATTATCTTTACGTCACAGTCCTTTAAAAGCGGCAAAAGCCCCCGAGCGCCGCTGTAAAAGCCGCAGTCGCCCGACATGAGCACGGCGGCGCTTTTATTTTCGCTTTCCGCGATATGGGCCGCGATTTCGGCAGCCGAAAAGGACTCGAACACGGGTTTGTTAAAATCCCCGAACGGCTCCAGCAAACGTTTTGAGCCAATAAGCTCATCGGCTCCGGCAATCGCCGCTCCCGCTTCGGCGGTCAAGGTCGCGGCCCCGTCCATACCTGAACCCACTATGAAAATTTCTTTAACCATGAGCTTCACCAATTTCAAGTATGATTTGTTTCGCCTTGTCGACGGAAAAGCCGTTTTCCTCGGGCCTTTTCAGTATGAGCGCCGTGACGCCCAGCTCCTTCGCGGCGGCCAGCTTCTCGCCGAGTCCGCCGGCCTTGCCGCTGTCCTTGGTTACAAGGTACCGCACGCCGAATTTTTTCATGTGCTCAACGTTCTGTTCCTTCGTGAAAGGGCCTTTTGCGGCAATTACGCGTTCCGGCGCAAACCCCAGCTCAAGGCAGCGCGCTTCTCCGACAGGCAGCACACGGACGGCGCAGCGCTTGCTGTAACTGTCAAGGGCGCAAAAGCCGCCAAGCTCCTTGCTGCCGGTAGTTATCAGCAGATTTCCGTCCGTTTCGGACAAATAACCGATCAAATCGTCCATGCCGTCGAAATATTTTCCGCCGCCGCCGCAATCCTTCTCCCGCAGCACTCTTAACAGCCGTGCTCCCGCCCCTTCACAGGCCCGGCGGATATTTGCCGTGACCTCGCGGGCAAAGGGGTGAGTGGCGTCAATGACAAGCTCAAAGCCGTTTTCGGTTATCAGCTTCAGCATTTCCGCCGCCGACAGCCGCCCGGTCAAAACCTTTACCCCGCTCAGCAGGGCGGCTCCGTAATCCGTGGCGACACTGACGCATACGGGAATATTCCTTTCGGCGCAAAATTCGGCCAGCTCCCGCCCTTCGGCGGTGCCGCCGAAAATAAGTATACTACACATTTTTGTATCCTCTCGGAGTGACCATTCTTCCGTCTACGGCCTTTGTTTCGCTGCTGCCCACAAACACCGTGGTGAACATATCAACGGCGGTGTCCTTAAGCTCCTCAAGCGTGAGTATGCGGGTCTCCTCACCGCCGCGCCCCACGTTCTTAGCGAGGCCGCAGACCGTGTCCGGACGCTTGATCTTGAGCAGAACATTGCAGGCGCGGGCGAGGCCGTCCGCCCGTTTTTTTGAAGAGGGGTTGTAAAGTACTGTAACAAAATCGCCCTTGGCCGCGCATATAAGGCGTTTTTCAATTTTTTCCCACGGGGTCAGCAGATCCGAAAGGCTTATGACGGCAAAGTCGTGACCTAAGGGCGCACCCAGCAGCGCCCCTCCCGAAAGAGCCGCCGTGACGCCGGGCACTATCTCGATATCCGCTCCGTCGGGCGCGGTCTCCAAAGCGAGACCCGCAAGGCCGTAAACCTCACTGTCGCCGCTGCATATGAGCGAAACGGTTCCGTCCGCCGCCCTTTCCAAAGCCAGCCTCACCCGTTCAAGCTCGCCTCTCATGGGCGTGGAAAGATACTCTTTTTCCGGAAATACTTTTCTCATCAGCTCGGTATACGCGGTATAGCCCACAACCAGTTCGCTCCGCTCTATGGCGGCGCGGGCGGCAAGGGTCATTCCATCCGGGTTCCCGGGGCCGAAGCCCACTATGTACAGCTTCATAATATTTTCCTTTCAAAATCGAGCATGATTTCCTTTTCCGCCGCCGCCACGGTCACGCCTTCTCCGGCTGTTTTGGGCAGCGCGATCCTTCCGCCGCCAAAAGCGGCGCACCGTTCGCACACGTTGTCCACGCCCACGGTTTTCAGCACAAAGTCCGACGAACCGAAACCGCCCTCCACTCCGGCCAGCTCCTCGGGGGAATACAGCTCAAGCGGCAGACGGTATTTCAGGCAAAAGTCGAGTATCGCCCTTTCGTCTTTTTTGCGGTCTATCGTCCGCACCTCCGCCAGCCTGTAAAGGGGAATTCCGGCACCTTTAAGAGCCCTCAGGACAAATTTTTCAAAGACCTCCGAATCGGTGTTTTTTCGGCAGCCCACTCCCAAAACCACATTTTTCGGCACCAGGTGCAGGGTAGTTTTAAAAGGGTTCTTCTCTCCGTCGGCCGAAACGCAAACCCCCGTATCCGCCTCGTCCGTCAGCGCGGCGGGTTTGTTTTTCCACGGGCAGTCGCTGTAAAAGCCCACCGGTTCGCCGTTTACCGCGGCGACCGCCACGGTCTTTGCCAATTCCGGCTCCAAAACGTGCAGGCCGTTGGCCTTCGCGAAGCTGTCGGGTGAAAATTTTCCACCCACGTCGGTAGCCGTGGTAATTACCGGGACGGCGCCGACGGCTGACGCTATTTTTTCCGCAAGGACGTTTGCTCCGCCGACATGGCCGGAAAGGAGCGAAACCGCAAATTTTCCCCTTTCGTCCACTGCGACGACGGCGGGGTCGGCGAGCTTTGACTTAAGGTGCGGAGCAACGGCCCTGACCGCTATGCCCACGGCGCAAATGAAAACAAGACCCTCGTATTTCCTGAAAATATCCGCCGTGAGGGCGCTCAGGGACGAAAACGGAGCCGACCCCTCCGCGGCGTATTTCTCAAAGGCGTATCGGTCGCAGTCCATTTTTGCGGCAATCTTTTCCGAGATGGCAATTCCGTTTTTTGTAAGAGATATGACCGCCGTTTTCATATTTTCGCCTTTCTGAATTCCGTGGTAAAGCTGCGGTCATAGAGTTTTGAAAGCTCATGATCCCCGTCCAGAAAATTGCCCACGCAAATGAGGGCCGTCTTTTTCACGCCTTCTCTTTCCGCCGTTTCCGCCAGAGTGCCCACGGTGCAGCGGAGGATTTTTTCGTCGGGCCAGCAGGCCTTATACACTATGGCCGCCGGAGTTTTGGGAGAATATCCGCCCTTTATCAGCTCCGCCGCCAATTCCTTAAGCATGGCCGCGCTGAGAAAAATCACCATTGTCGCTCCGTGAGCGGCGAGAGCGGCTATGCTCTCCCCCTCCGGCACTGGAGTTTTTCCCGCCATGCGGGTAATTATAACACTCTGGCTGACGCCGGGAACGGTGTACTCCGCTTTCAGGGCCGCCGCCGCTCCGCAGAATGAGCTGACGCCGGGACAGACCTCAAAAGCTATGCCCAACTCCCGCAGTCTGTCCATCTGCTCACGGACGGCTCCGTAAACACACGGGTCGCCGCTGTGCAGACGAACAACTCTCCCGCCCTTTTTTTCGGCCTCCGCGATAATATCAACGACCTCGTCCAACGTCAGCAGCGCACTGTTATATATCTCGCAGCCGGGTCTCGAGTAACCGAGAAGCTCCTCGTTCACCAGCGAACCGGCGTAAATTATCACGTCAGCCTCGCCGAGCAGCCGTGCGCCGCGCACCGTTATAAGGTCGTAAGCGCCGCAGCCCGCTCCGACAAAATTAACCATTGTTCTCCCTCACGATCCTTTCAACCAGTTCTTCCGCTCCGTCAGTCCTGCCTATGACTCCAAACCTGTCCGAAAACATCACCGCGCCCGTTTTTATTTCACCCTTCACCCTCGCGTCGAGGTAATATCCGGCCCGTTCCATAAGCAGGGCGGCTGTTTTTTCCCTTGTCCCGTCGGCGTCAAGGAGGGCGAGAGCCGCGTCCGCAGTGGCGCAGCCGGGGATCTTTTTAAGCGTCTCCGACTCTGTTCCGGCCAGCAGGCCGCAGGTCACGAGCACCTCCATGCGCCCGTCGGCAACGGAAGAGTGGGTGTTCATTATGCCCGCGCCCAGTTTCACAAGCTTGCCTATGTGGCCCACGATGAGTGCGCCGGAAAATCCCAGCTCGACGGCGGAATCAAGGGCCTCGCCGATAAAGTTCCCGCATTTGACGCTTTTGTCAAAGGCCAGCGGCAGTTCACGGGCCAGAAAGCTCCTGCCGTAATTGCCGACCGTGAGCAGGAGGGTTTCCGCCCCTTCGGCCCGGCGCATACGCATTTCCGCGCGGGCCGTTTCGATCACGGCGGCCGTGCTCATGGGCTCCACAATGCCGGTGGTGCCGATTATCGAAATCCCGCCCACGATACCCATGCGCGGATTGTAGGTTTTTTTCGCAAGCTCCTCTCCGCCGGGGACGGAAACGGTGATCCTTATCCCGCCCTCATAGCCCAAGGCCTCGCAGGCTGTGGCCGCCGCCTCCGCTATCATTTTTCGGGGCACGGAGTTTATGGCCGCCGCCCCCACCGGTTGGTCAAGGCCGGGCTTTGTTACCCGTCCCACGCCCTCTCCTCCGACTATCTCAATTCCGGAGGGGATAATTTCCGCCTTTGCGCCGACCAAAATTCCGTCCGTCACGTCCGGATCGTCGCCGGCGTCCTTCCTCACATAACAGGCGGCGTAATCCCCGCCGATCTCCGGCTCCAAAATTTCAAGCTCGAGGGTCTCTCCCGCCGGGACCCGCAGCCGAACGCTCCCGACGGTTTTACCGGTCAGCAGCATTTCCGCCGCCGCTCCCGCCGCGGCGGCGGCGCAGGAGCCGGTGGTATAGCCTCGGCGCAGGCGCTTGCCGTTTTTGAATACATAACTCTCCGGCATGGCGTCACTCCCTGCGGTAAAGCATATACAAAAGCGCGTTGCAGACCGCCGCCGCCACCGCGCTGCCGCCTTTGCGGCCCATGGCGGCAATATAGGGCAGTCCCGACCTTGTTAAGCGCTCCTTCGAGCGCTCCACATTTACAAATCCCACCGGAGCGCCGATAACAAGGGCGGGGCTTATACCGCCGTTTTCCGCCAGCTCACAGAGCCGAAGGAGAGCCGTGGGAGCGTTGCCTACCGCGAATATGACGTTTCTGTTTTCGTATGTCTCCGCCGCCATATCCATCGCGGCGGAGGCTCGGGTGGTTCCGTTCATTTCGGCCCTTTCCGCCGCTTCCGGGGCGGCCATGTAACAGACCGCCTCGCAGCGGAGCGCCTTAAGCGTCGGCTTGCTTATGCCCGCGAGAGCCATGTTCGTATCGGTTACGATGACCGCCCCCGCCCTCAGCGCCTCAAGGCCAAGCTCCACGGCGTCGTCGGAAAACTTAAGGTTCCGGCGGTAATCGAGATCCGCCGTGGTATGGACGACACGTTTGAGCACCGCCCTTTCCGGGGCGGAAAGCTCCGGCGTCGGGCCCAGCTCCGCCTCGATGATTTCCATGCTTCGCCGTTCTATCTCCGTGGGAGAGGAATTTTCAGTTTTCATTCCGGCTCCGCCGCCTTTCCATAATCAGAACAAAAGCGGACGCGGCAATAACAAGCACCGCCGTTACCGTCAGAGGCAGCGGCACAGGTTTGGAGGCGCCGACGGCTCCCTCGGGCAGAGTGTCGGCTTTGAATACAAGCGTGCGGTCGTACCATTTTTGACGCCGTATGCTGAATGCCGCGCAGGAAATATCCGTGTTCAGCGCTTCTACCGGAACGCTGTAAGTATATTTGCCTTGGCTGTCCTCCTCGAAATATATGTACTCGCCGTCCCGAGCGGAGGCGGCCTCCTCGCCGGTGCCCATGAACAGCTTTTCATATCCGGTGCCGCTCAGGGTCATGAGGGCGGTCATTTCGCCCTCTTTTACGGTCAGCTCACAGCCGACGACGCGGAACATCGAGGAACTGGACTCCACCTCTATTTGATATACGCCGTCCTTTATGTCTTTGCCGTATAAGGCGGCTTCATCGGCGGCAAAGACCGACGGCGCAAAAATGAAAAGTAAAAAGATAAACGCTGATATTTTTTTCATCTTTTACTCCATCGAGGCTATCGCGTCGGCAACGTGGTCAACATATATCTGCTGTATGGCGGGGATCTCGCCCATGCCGCGCAGCAGACACTCCACCTCGAGGCCCGCCGACTCCATGGCGGACTTCCACGAATCTTCGCCGTCGCCCGCCATATCGTTGTTGGCGTGGTCGCCGGCGACGACCATCAGGGGCTCCAATACCACCTTGGGATAATTGCCCAGAATAACGTTCGACATAACGTCCTCAAGGCCGGGAGTAGCCTCGACGGTGCCGACAAAATAATTGTACGCCTCCGCCTGACTGAAGGTTTCCTGAAGCTTGGTGTAGACACCGTTGGATTCGTGCTCCGTGCCGTGACCCATGAACACAATGGCCGTATCCTCCGTATCATACTCCTCGGTGGCTTCCATGAGCGCGGACGCCACTCTCGTATAATCCCCGTCGGAGGTAAGCAAAGGCTTACCCATCGCGACCTTGTCAAAATCGGGCCTGTATTCCTCAACGGCGGCGGCCAAATCGTCATACTCAAAGCCGCTCATGACGTGGGTCGGCTGGACGACAAGCTCTTTTACGCCGTCGGCAACAAGGCGGTCAAGGGCCTCTTCCACATTGTCTATCTCAAGGCCGTCCCGCTCCTTAAGCTTGTCGATTATTATCTGGCTTGTAAAGGCTCTGCGCACCTCGTAATCGGGATTGGCGGCGGCGATGGCGTTTTCGATGGCCCCAATCGTCCTGTCACGGCTGTCGTTATAGCTGGTGCCGAAGCTTACCACGAGAATGACCGGTTTGTCGGCGGTTTTGGTCTCGGGCTCCTTTTCAACATCTCCGGCGGTCTTTGTTGACGCGCAGCCGCCAAGGGTCAGAATCGCGGCAAGGGCCGCGGCCAATGCGGTTCTCTTTTTCATAATGATTTTCCTTTCACAAAATATTTTTTATAAAGTTCATCCGGGAGGTCAAAAAGCTCCCGAAGGACCTCCTCCTTAAAAATTTCGTCCGGCGTTCCCGACCGAAAAACATGGCCATCCTTTATACATACGGCCCGGTCGGCGATTTTTTCCGCAAGGTCAAGCTCGTGCATCGACAAAATAACGGCGACGGACTTTTCTTTCGCCAGCGTTTGAAGGCTGTCGAGAAATATCAGCTTGTGGTGGATGTCGAGATAAGACGTGGGCTCGTCGAGTATCATGACCTCCGGCTCCTGACATACGGCCCGCGCCAGCATCACCCGCTGACGCTGGCCGTCGCTTATCCGCGAGAAGTCACAATCCGACAGCTCGGACACTCCCGCCAGCTCCAGCGCCCTTTTCACCGCGTTTTTATCGTCTCGGGAAAGTACGCCGAAACGGCCGGTGTAGGGATAACGGCCCGTCTCGACCACCTCCCGGCAGGTCATTCTGTCGGTGCGGGGCCGGGCGGTCAGCAGGACGGAAAGCCTTTTCGCCCTTTCTTTTGGGGAAAGCCTGTCCGTGTCGATTCCGCAAAGGAGCACTTTGCCGCCAAGCTTTTTAAGCTCGCCGGCAAGCGTCCTCAATAGGGTGGACTTTCCTCCTCCGTTCGGGCCGATGAGGACGAGCACTTCTCCGCCCCTGACGGCAAAATCCACATCTTCCGCCACGGGCTTACCGTAGCCCGCCGAAAGGTTTTCAACCGAAACGAGGACATCGTTCACACGGCTTCACCCCTCTTCCGCCGAAGCATTATCCCAATTACCACCGGCGCACCGAAAATCGCCGTCACCGTACTGATGCCGAGCTCGGTGGGAGCAAAAGCCGTGCGGGCCACAAGGTCGCAGGCCGAACAGAATATCCCTCCTCCCAAAAAGCAGGCGGGTATCAGCACCGTGGGCTTCGATGTGCCCAACAGCAGCCTCACGATATGGGGCGCGGCTATGCCCACAAAGGACACCGGCCCGGCAAACGCGGTGACGCAGGCCGCCAGCAGTCCCGACAGGATTATGAGCGCCGCTCTGAGCAGCCCCACCCTCACGCCCGAGCTTCTCGCATAGCCCTCGCCCAAGCGGTAAGCGCCTATCGGCTTGGAGAGCAAAAACGCGCAAACCGACGCCGCCGGAACTATCGCCGCCATGACCGCCACACTGTCCATATCCGTGCCGGAAAAGCTGCCCATGGCCCAGTCCCGCAGATTGACTATGTCCGCGTCTCCGGCGAATGTCACCGCGAAATCCGTCGCCGCCGAGCAGATGTAGCCTATCATAACGCCGCAGACCACAAGCAGGCTCACCCGTCCCACCTTTCGCGAAACAAGCAGAATAAATCCCAGCGAGAGCATGGATCCGGCAAAGGCTGCGGCCACCGTGGAAAAGGAGTTCAACGCCCGTCCGGCTCCGGCGGCGGCTATCATTGTCAGAGCCACGGCCAGCTTGGCGCCCGAGCTGACTCCAAGCACAAAGGGGCCGGCGATCGGATTGTTGAAAAAGGTCTGCAACAGGTATCCCGACAGGGCCAGCGCTCCGCCCAAAAGAATGGCCGCAACAGCTCTTGGGAGCCTTATCTTCCATATTATCGCGTCGCCGGAGAAAAGGCCGCCGACCGTCTCGACGGCGGAAAGCCTGACGCTGCCGATAAAGAGATTGGCCCCCAAAAGAACCAGAGACAGAGCGGCCAGCCCGGCGAATACAGCCGCTGTCTTGAATTTTAAACGTCTCAAGGGGCATCGCCGCCTTTTAATTTAGAAAAATGGGACAACTCCCCGGAGCCGCCGGTAAAAATCATATTGAGTTCGGATATTGTCTCGCCGACGCTCATCGTCCCCTGAAAAAAGCTCTTGCCGGTACACCAGACATCGCCGTTTTTTACCGCTTTGAAGTCCGCCAGCAGGGAATTTTTTGATATGAGCTCGTCAACGCTGCCGATCTCGCCGGTAATCGCTCCGTCATAAATAATCACGTCCGCTTCCTTCGCCTTTGAATAAAACTCCTCCGGCTCCATGGTCACGGTGGAAAGAGCGCCGTCCCCACCTGGCTCGGAAAGGATATTTCTGCCTCCGGCCAGCTCAATCATTTTCGAAACGTAATCCCCGGCCCTGCGGGTCACTATCCGTCCGCCGCCGCTAATGTAAAAGCAGACGGCTGTCTTTCCGCCGTCGGCGGGGCCGAGGCTTTCAAGATACGACTTTTGTTCGTCAAACAGCTTTTCGGCCAAGGCGCTCTCCCCCAACAGTTCTCCGTAAAGCTTCACCCACTCACAGCGGCCGAGAGGGTGGCTTTCGTAGCTGGAGCGGTCGACAAACACGGTTATACCCAGCTCCTCCAATTTTTCCCTTACCTCCGGCGCGTGATATATCATGGTGGACTGTACGGAAAGGCCGCACCCCGCCGAGAGAAGCAGCTCGTAATCCGGCAGACTGTATTTTCCGGCATACAGCATTTCTCCCCGCTCCATCGCCTCTCTCGCCCCGTCTATGTACCAGCCGTCGGCCTTGACCGAAGAAAAGCGCACCGCGTCCACTCTGTTAAGAGCGTCGAACAGATCCATCGCCGCCGTGGCCGCCATGTAAACGTTGCTTACAGGCCGCCTGACAACTTTTATCTCCGGGGCGAGGCCGTCGGGGATTTTTCCGTTCTCCGGCGCCACAAGATATTTTTCTCCGTCCGCGATATGTATCAGGGAGTACCCGTCCTCATAGCGGTCGATGGCGAATTGGTCGGCGTAGAGGAGTTCCTCCCGTTCGGCGAAGGTCAGGCCGGGCAATTCCTCCGCCTTGTCCGGCAAAGCCGGAGCCATCGGCTCTTTTCCGCAGCCTGACAAAATTATTAAAATTATCAAAAAAATTATGACGAGCTTATTTTTCATGCCTTTTCCTTATCCTTAAAACTATAACTGCGGCAGCGGCGATCGCCGCAAGCGCGGCGCCGCATACGGCATACGCCGCGCCGCCGCTCCCGCGCAGTGAAGCCGAGTCGAAATACAAGGTGTAATCTATCATATGGGGCCTGCTCATGGCAACGGTCTCGGCCTTGACCGAAAGCTCCCTGTCCAGCTCCGCGTCAATGACAAACACCGAATTGCCCTCTTTATTGACCGGATAATACTCCCTGCCCCCGATTTCCATATAATCATAGCTGGGGCTGTCCCAACAAATTTTGGCTTTGATTTCTCCGTCCTTTACAGTAAGCTCCGTCGGGCTTTCGATCTTTGCCCGTCCGCTGCCGCCGCTAAGATCTACGTCGACGGTATATGTTCCGTCTTTTATTTCGTTCATGCCGTCACTTCCAAACAAAAAATGCGCCGTTGCCGCAAAGCAAGGCGCACCAAAAACAGACGCACACAAGTGTCCGTTTAACCGTACTGCCAATTACTCGTGGCATTGGAGCCGAAGCTCCGCGTACCGGCGGCGGGCAGGTCTCCTGGCTTATACATCATCGCTTGGAAGGGCCTTCCCAACCCCGAAGGGTCAGTGACATATTCCTTCCCGGCTCCGTAATTACAGTGACGAGTTCGTACAGGACTTTCACCTGTTTCCCTTTTCACCGGGCCCTTTTCGCCTTGGCGAACGCCCGGCACCCGCAGCCTATTCAGTTTCACATATAATACACATATAATACACATATAATATATCACAAAATTTTCTTCCTGTCAAGGGCGGATAAAATTTTTTGTAGCGGTCGGATTTCATGATGCTTCTCAAGGCCATCTTTTCTGTACAGATATGAAATCATAAATTTTTCATTTTCGAGATAGACAAACCTTATTTTTTGTGCTATAATACATATTGAGTACGGCCCACGGGCCGCATATGGAGGTATTTTGATGGTACATTGTTTTGGCAAAAAAGCATTTTGTTTAGTCGCGGTTATAACAACTGTTTTCGGAGCCGTGAGCGGGAGCTGTGCCGCGGAGGAGCTGCCGGAGGCTCAGATTTCGGCTCCGCCCCTTATTTTTGAGGATAATTTCGACGGAAGCGAGCTTGATCCGGACAAATGGATGCGCTGTCCGGAAATGATACGCTGTGAGGGCATGGATATATGGGACAACTCCCTCTCCTATCTTAACGGGAACGGTCAACTGGTTTTGGACGCGGAGTGGAACGAGGCTGAAAACCGCGTCCACTCGGGCGCCGTTTGTACAAACGACAGCGCTTCCTTCGGATACGGATACTATGAAGCCTCGGTGCGCTTTCCTGTGGCGCCGGGCACTTGGGGAGCTTTCTGGATAATGGCGGGCGACGTTCTCAATGTGGACGGCACCAGCAGCGACGGTATTGAGATAGACATTATAGAAAGCATCAACAGTGAGGATGGGTGCTGCAACCACGCGCTTCATTGGGACGGCTACGGGAACGACATAAAAAAGGATAGCCGCACCCATTCCAATCTCGATATTTATGACGGCGAATTTCATACCTTCGGTCTTTGGCGAACCGAAACAGACTATATTTTTTATGTGGACGGCAAAGAGACCTGGCGCTCTCAAGGCGGCGGCATATGTCCCCTTGGCGGCAAAATGCTGCTGACAATGGAGTCGTCCGCCTGGGCGGGCGGCGGAACCGACACGGGTATCAACGCCCTGCCCGCCAGGACTGAAGTCGATTATGTCCGCGTTTGGGCGTCAAATCCTTATTCCTCCGAGGCAAAGGCCGAAAAGGCGCTGAACATCAAGCTGCGTATAAACGATCCCATTATGACGGTGAACGGAGAGGATAAGCCCATCGACTCAGACGGGACAACGCCCGTCATTGTAAACGGCAGAACCTTTCTCCCCGTCCGGGCCGTTGTGGAGGAGCTCGGCGGCGAGGTGCTCTGGGACGGCGAGACTCAAACCGTGACGCTGAACCGGGGCGGCAACACCGTAGTGCTGCAAATCGACGATCCCACGGCCTATCTTAACGGGGAGCCGCACGTCCTTGATACCGCTCCGGTCATAATCGGGGAAAAGACCATGCTGCCAATAAGATTTGTGGCGGAGAGCTTTAATTTAAATGTGGGCTGGAACAACGATATTCAAGAGGTAACGATACAAAATTCCGCCGCCCGCCCCGAAAATTATACGGCGAAAACCCAGGCAATAAACATCATGTCCGCCAACAACGCCCGCCAGCTTGGGGGCTATCCTTGCATAGACGGACGGAGAATAAAGGAAAATGTACTTTTCCGCAGCGGTATGCTGTCATGGCTGTCGCCAAAGGACGCGAACACCCTCGCCGAACAATACGGTATAAAATACATCGTTGATTTCCGTACAGAGGCGGAAAAAGCGGAAAATCCCGACGTCGGAATAAACGGAGCGCAATATATTTCCATACCGGTCTACGGGGGAAAAATGTTCAGCGATGAGACCGAAATAAAGCTCGGCGAAATCGAACCCGAGGACGGGGACAATTTAAAGAGGTCGATAGCCTACGCGCGGAACGGCATAATCACCGAAAGATACGAAAGGCTGCTTTTGGTCGATCACGTTCAGGCGGAGTACTCCCTATTTTTTGACGTCTTGCTTGCGGCGGAAGAAGGAGAGCCAATAATCTTTCACAGCGCCCAAGGGAAGGACAGGGCGGGCATTGCGTCGGCTCTGCTGCTGATCGCCCTGGGAGCGGACGAAGATATGGTTATGCGCGACTACCTGATTTCCAACGAGGCTTACGCGTCCGACATAGCCGAGATGCGAACGGTCGCCGAGGCGAACGGCCTTGACGGCGATGAAACCGTCGAGCTTTTAGCCGCGACAAAAGGAGTGGACGAAAAATACCTCAGTGTGGCTTTTGACAGCGTAAAGAAAAAATACGGCTCGATGGACAATTTCTTAAGGGAGCGGCTCGGTTTGACCGACGAAGAACGCAAGGCCCTCCGGGAGAAGTTTTTGGAACAGTAATAGGGGCTGAAAAAATGGCGCAGATTGTTCAAGGGCTAAAAGCCTTAAGGTAAATTTATGTGTTGATAAATCCGGAAAAAGAAACAAAGCTGTGAATTGATGTGGAAAAACCGCCTTTTTCTTGCGAAAAGACGGTTTTTCTTTTTAAATTATGCCCTGAACTACGAACGAAAATCACCGCTCGGCGGCGTCGGGGCAAAGCCCGTCTATGCGACCACATTTTTTTACAAAAATGCCGTCGCACGAGAGCTTGCCCCTCCTTCTTCGCAAAAGGTCACGCGGCGCTCCGGCTATTCGGGCGGATAAGCCGCCCTCATTACGCCTGCGCTTGCTACAAACCTTTTGCGAGTTTGACAGCACCACTCCCCACAAACAACTTTGTTGTTTGTGGGGAAAAGGAGGAGCAGCCGAACGAGCCAAACGGTGACTTTTTTGCGAAGCATAAAAAGTCGCCGCAAGCGAAGGAAGGCTTGCGACGACGCCGTTCTGCACGATTTTTTTACAGCCCCATATTTTTGTGAATAGCGTTTGTTTGAACAAACGGTTGGCGAAGCATTTTTATTTAATATAAAAAATTTTCGGGCATATATTGTACAAATACCTTTTAGGGAGTTTTTCCATGAACAAAAATGCCCACAAAATTTTTGTAAACACACTTCTGCTCACGGCGGCGTCCCTCGTCATGCGCGGAGTCGGCCTCATATTTCAGGTGTATCTGGCGGGTAAAATCGGCGCTTCGGCCTTGGGAGTATATTCCCTTATAATGTCGGTCTACACTCTCTTTGTTACTCTCGCCACCGGCGGCATACGATTTTCGGTCACCCGTCTCACCGCAGCGGCTCTGGCCGAAAACGGCAGCGTCCGCCGGACGGTGCGCACCGCCTTGGTTTATTCGCTGTGCTTCGGCCTTGCCGCCGGAGCCTGTCTGTACTTCGGCTCCGGCTTTATAAGCTCAACGTGGATAGGGGAAAAAAGCTGCCGAAAAGCCCTTGAAACACTGGCGTTCAGTCTGCCGTTCATCTCCGTCTCGGCGGTATTCGGCGGATATTTCACCGGTGTTGAGCGGGTAATGCGCTCCGTCAGCGTCAACATCCTCGAACAGCTCAGCCGGATATTCGTCACCGTAATACTGCTGAGCGCCTTTGGCGGCGGGATAGGAGATACCTGCGCCGCTCTTGCGGCGGCGGCCGCGCTCGGCGAGGCGGTAAGCTGCGCCGCGTTGACGGTGCTGTATCTGGCGGACATACGGCATATTCCCGCCCGCTCCCAAAAAGCGCCGTATTTAAGGCGGCTTTTCGGCACGGCTATGCCGATCGCCGTCAGCTCCTATATGAGGACGGGTCTAAACTCCCTCGGCCACATTCTCATACCCAAGGGCCTCCAGCGTTCGGGCGCCGACTTCAATTCGGCCTTCGCGGCCTACGGATCCATTCACGGAATGGCCTTCCCCATGCTGCTTTTTCCTTCGGCGCTGCTCACCGCTCTGGCCGAGCTGATAATTCCCCGGCTTACGGCGGCCCAAAGCGAGGGCGGGCAAAAGGGCATCGACTATATGACGACAAGGGTCATAAAAATCGGCCTGACATTTTCGGTTTGCGTGTCCGGCCTTATGTATTTTTTCGGTGAGGAACTCGGAACCGCAATTTACAAAAGTCCGGAGGTAGGGCGCTATGTCCGCTGTTTTGCGCCCCTCGTGCCCGTAATGTACTGCGATATGGTGACCGACGGCTGTCTGAAGGGTCTCGGACAGCACATGAAAGCCATGGTGATAAATATCGCCGAGGCCACGCTGAATGTGGTGCTGCTGTACATACTCATTCCCCGCTACGCCATAACCGGCTACGGCGTCAGCATTTACGTGTGCGAGTGCTTCAACTTTCTCCTCAGCTTCAACCGGCTGCTGAGAGTGGCCGACGTGGACGTGGGGCTTTTTGACCTCATCAGAATAATTTTCGCGTCGGCTGTTTCCGGACTGTTCGCCCTAAATCTTCCTGTGGGAGCGGTCGCGGGAATTGTCTGCGCCGCGGCGGTTTACACCCTCCTGCTGTACTTGCTTCGGGTAATAGGCAAGAGCGATATAAAATGGTTCGGGAGCGTTATCCGGCGGCAAAGGGATTTGCAATAATGCAATCGCTATATTCCGTACTTGCTTTTCACGTCTGTAATAAACGCGCTTAAGGGGGCGGCCTCGCCGTCTATTATTACGGCGGCGAGACCGCCGTTTTCTACCATGAGCATTTTCTTTATATATACTATGTCGCCGTCCATGATTCGGGCGTCCCTAAAGCTGTCGTCCTTGGCGCGAAAGCAACCACATCCGCGTCCCCGTCAGCGTCCGTGTATTCGCCATGTTCCCCGTCGGCCCGGATGGGCCGGCCGCAGGCTGTCTCTCCCGGCATTGGGACTTTTTTTATTTTCAGCGGAAAATCTGCGGAACACCGTCATTACCGTGTAAGTCAATTCGGCAGACATATACTGCCACAAAAACTTCTTAAAATCAACAAAAAAGCTATTGACATGGCAAATAAGTTATGTTACGCTAATGACCTCTCAGGAGAGACCGAGCTTTGGAGGTGATAAAATGAAAAACTAAATATGAAAGGGGGGGATGCGGCGCCAAGCCCGCCGAAACCGTATCGGCTAAATCCGATTAAACGGTTTTTTTCGAGGTATTACACGGAGGTGATGAGGAACATCATTTATTTCAGGCGCTCGGCGGGCCGCCGTTAAAATTCGGGCTGACGGCCGAGGCACAGTACAGATAAATAATTTATAAAGAGGAGTGGAAATCAAAATGATAAAAGTTATAAAAAATAACGGCAAAATAATTGCCGATAAGGTGACTGACGCCCTGCCGGGGAAAGGAGAGTGAGCATATATGCAAATCACGGAGAACCTTTGCCCATCCAGTAAATACAGTGTCAAATGCCCCTATTCCATGTCGCCGATAGGCGTATGCATCCACAACACGGCCAACGATGCCTCGGCCAAAAACGAGGTGGCATATATGCTGGGCAACGGCAGCAAGACCAGCTATCACTACGCCGTGGACGACAAAGAGATCGTTCACGCCATAGCCGACAACCGGAATGCGTGGCACGCCGGGGACGGCGGCAGCGGCAAGGGCAACCGCAAGTACATATCCATCGAGATATGCTACAGCAAGAGCGGCGGCCCCCGTTTCGAGGCCGCCATGAAAAACGCCGCGTGGCTCACGGCAAAGCTGCTGCGTGAGCACAACTGGACTGTAGCCAACGTCAAGAAACACCAGGATTTCAGCGGCAAGTATTGCCCTCACCGCATTCTCAGCGATTACGGCTGGGACTGCTTTCTCAATCTTGTCAAGGCCGAGCTGGGCGGCGAAAGCGCCGCTCCGCAGAAGGTCGGCTTTGAGCCCGGCAAAATCTACACGGTGAAAATCACCGCCGACAGCCTGAACGTACGGGACGGGGCGGGCGCCGACTATCCTATTAACACGTCCGTGGCTAAGAACGGCGTGTACACCGTTGTCGAGGTCAGGAACGGCTGGGGTCTTTTGAAGTCGGGAAGCGGCTGGATCAACCTCGCCTACACGGCTGTCACCGGGTACACCGACAGGCCGACCGTAATGTCCGCCAGAGACGCGGTATCGGCGCTGGCGAACAAGGGCGTCATAAGTTCTCCCGAATATTGGCTCGGCGCGTTAGATCAACTCCCCTATCTCCCCAATCTTGTTATCAAGATGGCAAACACCGACCTCCGTCCCGACGCCAAAAACGGATATACCAACGCCCCTCAGGCGGCAAAGGCCATGGCCGATGCGGGGGTAATCGACAGCCCCGACTACTGGACAGCAAACTACAGCCGCGTACAGTACCTCGAGGAGCTTCTGGTGAAGTTCGCCAACAAGCTTTGGATGTGACGCCGCACGGTGTGAAAAGGCTCGCACCGAATTGATGTTTTTAATTTGAAAATAATGCCGAACAAAGACTTGTCGAGAGCCTTGTTCGGCGTTGTTTTTATCGGCCGTTACGGTTACTATATTTTTATTTAGCCTGTTCAAGCAGAGCCTCAAGCTGTGGGCGGTCAAACTCGTACTTATTGTTGCAGAAGTGACAGCAGAGCTCGGCTTTTCCGTCCTCCTCGATCAGCTTGCGCAGCTCCTTCTCCCCCACGCTTATCAGGGCCCGCTCCATGCGCTCACGGCTGCAATCGCAGAGGTATTTTGTTTCCATATCTTCAAAATAGTCGATCTCATATCCCGCAAGGAGGCGCTCCACAATATCCCTCGGGGTCTCGCCGGAGCTGAGCATCTGCGTCACGGCGGGTATCTCGGAGATCACCTTTTCCACACGGTCGATGTCCTCATCGGCCGCGCCGGGCAGGAGCTGTATCACAAAGCCGCCGGCGGCCTTGACGCTGTAATCCCTGTCCACAAGGACGCCGAGGGCCACAGCCGTGGGGAGCTGTTCGCTGTCGGCGAAGTATCGTGTCAAGTCCTCGGCTATCTCACCGCTGACAAGGGGAGTCTGGCCCACATACGGCTCCTTCATGTTCAAATCCTTTATTACGCTGAGCATACCGAAGCGGCCCACCGCTCCGCCCACGTCCAGCTTGCCGTCGGGGCGCAGGGGCAGATCGACGAGAGGGTTGTCCACATAGCCCTTGACGTTGCTGCGGCCGTCGGAGACCGCCACGACCCTGCCAATAGGGCCGCCGCCGTTGAACTGAAGGGTGACGCTGTCGTCATAGCCCTTGAGCATCCGCCCCAAAATCGCCGCGCCGGTCAGGGCTCGGCCCAAGGCCGCACAGCAGACCGGACTCATGCGGTGTAGCTCCTGGGCACGATTGCAAAGCCCGGTGGTGTCCGCCGCTATGACGCGAATACTCCCATCATGGGTTATGGCGCTTGTTATGTTGTCTTTCATATCATATACCAACTTCTATCATTTTTGTCACAAGTTTGACGGTATTTTCCACGTCGGCGAGATTGACCACCTCTCGGGGCGAATGGATGTAGCGGGTGGGTATCGAAACCGTTCCCGCCGGAACTCCGCCGCCGTTGAGGTGTATGGCTCCCGCGTCGGTGCCGCCGTAGGCCGCCGCCTCAAGCTGGAAGGGTATTTCCGCCGCACGGGCGGCCTGAAGCATGAACTCACGGGCCTTCGGGTGTATTATAAAGGAGGCGTCCTTCAGCTTTATGCCCGGGCCCTTGCCCAGCGCGAGGCTGCGCCTGGCGCTTTCGGGAGTGTCGCCCACCATGGAAACGTCGATGGCTATGCCAAGGTCGGGCTCCACGTTGAAGGAGGCGGTTTTGGCTCCACGAAGGCCCAGCTCCTCCTGAACGGTGAACACGGCGTAAATGTCGTTTTTGTTGGAGGCCGCCCGCTGAACGGCCTTTATCAGGGCGTAGCAGCCCACGCGGTCGTCCATGGATTTGGCAGCGGCGCAAGAACCCATAAGGGTGAAGCCCTCGTTGCAGCAGGCCATATCGCCCACGCTGACCTTGCTCTCGGCCTCGGCCCTGTCAGCCGCGCCGATGTCGATATACATTTTGTCAAGGTTGAGATCCTTGACGGTTTTTTCGTATGAAATAACGCCCGCCGTGCCGTTTTCAAAGACAACGCCGCGATTTACGCAGTTGTGGGCCGAGATGCCGCCCACGTTGGTGAAACGGAGGAAGCCGCTGTCGTCGATGTTCGTCACCATGAAGCCTATCTCGTCCATGTGGGCGGCGAACATGAGCCGCCGTCCGTTGCCCTTTTTGCGGCAGATGAGGTTGCCCATGGGGTCGGTGTATACGTCGGTGACATAGGGCTCCAGCTCGGCGGCAATGAGGTTCCTTATGCTGTCCTCACGGCCCGAGGGAGACCAACACTCGTTGAGTTTTTTCAAAAGCTCCATTACAGTTCTCTCCTTTCCAGCTCCTTCAGTACCGCCGCGCTGAGGCGGCAGACGCTGTCAAAGTCGCTTTTGCTCATTACGCTGACGGGGGAATGGATATAGCGGCAGGGCACGGCGAGAACCGCCGTCTTTACTCCGCCGCCGCTGCGCTGGATGCTGCCGGCGTCGGTGCCGCCGCTGCTTGTGCGCTTGATTTGAAGGGGAATGTTTTCCCTTTCCGCCAGACTTTTTATCATCTCAAAATAGCGCCGGTCGCTGACGGCGGCCCTGTCCATGGCGGTCATGACCGCTCCGCCGCCAAGATTGGTGACGGTTTCGTGGGGCTTTGTGCCGTAAACGTCGCTGCAGGTGGTGCCCTCGATCACAAGGGCGTAGTCGGGTCTGATGCGGTTGGCCGCTATGATAGCGCCGCGAAGGCCGACCTCCTCCTGAACGGTGAACACAAAGTACATATCGTTGGCGTAGTCGTTTTTCATCAGCTCGATGAGGGCGGCGCAGCCCACCCGGTCGTCAAGGGCCTTGCTCTTCACAAGGCCATCGCCGAACTCCGTGTACTCGCCGGCGAAAACTCCGTAGTCGCCCAAATTCAGAAGGTTTTGGGCCTCCTCCTTATTCTTCGCGCCGATGTCGATATAAAGCTCACTCATGGGAATGAGCTTTTCCCGTTCCTCACGCTTTTGTAGGTGTACGGCCTTGGCGCTGATTATGCCGGGCACCTTTTTTTCGCCCAGCAACACCTTTTTGCTCACAAGAACGGTGGTGAGTATGCCGCCGACGGTTTTGAACCTCACAAAGCCCTCGTCGGTGAAGCCGCTGACGATGAAGCCCACCTCGTCCATGTGGGCGGCCACCATCACCTTTTTGCCGCCGCCGAGCTTATGGGCGATGATGTTGCCCATGGTGTCCACGGTTATCTCGTCGGCCTTTATTTGACCGAGGATAAAGCTCCTTATGTCGTCCTCCCAACCGGAGGGGCCGGAGCGTTGGCACAGTTCTTTCAGAAGCACAGATCGTCACCGCCTTTGTAGCTCAAAAGCCAGGCCGCCATGAGCCGGGCCGTATTTTCAATGTCGCGGCTGTCCCCCACCTCGTAATTGGCGTGCATATAGCGCAGAGGTATGGAGAGCAGGGCCGTGGGGACTCCCGCCCCGGCCACCTGTATTTCCCAGGCGTCGGTGCCGGTGTCGCCGCTGTCCACGTCTATCTGAACCTCGATGCCGGCTTCCTTTGCCCGGTCGAGGAGCTGGCGGGTCAGCTTCGGATGGAGGTTGGGGCCAACGCTGACGACGGGGCCTTTGCCCAAGGGGAAGGCGTTGTCGCTGACGCCGGGGCTTGTGCCGTGGCAGACATCTACGGCGATGGCGGCGTCGGGCACAAGCTGGGCCGCAGCCGTCCTCGCCCCGCGAAGGCCCAGCTCCTCCTGAACCGTGGCCACGGCCGCCACGTCGCAGGACAGCCGGTATTTCTGTATGAGCTCCATGGTGCGTATCACCGCCGCTAGGCCGCCCCGGTCATCGATGCAGCGTCCGGCGACGGCGGAGCCCGCCAGCTTTGTATAGCCGGTGTTGAGGGTGATTATGTCCCCCACCCGAACGATTTTTTCGGTTTGCTCCTTTTTAAAGCCGATGTCCACGGCCATGTTTTCAACGGCAAGGGCCTTGGCCGCATCCTTCACCAGATGGGGAGGCTTGGCGCCTATCACGCCAAAATAGTTCCCGGTCTCGCAGTGGACGGTGACCTCGGTTCCGGGAAGGGTCTTGGGGTCAAAGCCGCCTATCTCGCAGAAGAGCAGGCTCCCCTCGTCGGTTATGCCGCTTACCATGAGGCCCAGCTCGTCCTGATGGGCCTCTATCATCACTACGGGAGCGTTTTCCCGACCGCAGCGGTACCAGCCCGTTACGTTGCCTAAAACGTCCTCGGTCACGGTCTGGCAGCAGGGTGCCAGCAAGTCCTTGACCGCGCTCCCGACGGCCTCCTCACTGCCGCTGACGCCCAAGGGGGCGTCCAGTTTTTCAAGAATTTCCTCTATTTTCAACGGAAGTTTCCCTCCTTGCTTACATTAAAGTTCGTTCACCAGTTTTTTGAACAGCTCGCCCCGCTCCTCAAAGTTACGGAACATATCGAAGCTCGTGCTGGCGTTGCTCATGAGCACCACGTCGCCCCCCACGGCCATGTCCGCCGCAAGGCGCACCGCCTGTTCGTAGCTTTCGCAGAATGTGACGGGAATGTCCCCGCCAACGCCGGCCTTTTCGGCGTATTTTTTCAGCGCCTCGCTGATAACGCCGGCGGTCATGCCCACAAGGAACAGTGCCTTGCACTTCTCCGCCAGAGATTGGCCCAAGGCGTCGTAAGGAATACCCTTGTCCTTGCCGCCGGCGATGAGAATGACCTTGTCAAAGACCTTGAGGGTATTTATGGTACGGTTGGGGCTGCTGTCGATGGAGCTGTTGTAATAGCGGACTCCGTCCCTGACCCGCACAAGCTCGATGCGGTGGGGCACGCCGCCGAATTCACGGGCCACCTCCCTCGCCGCCGCCTCGCAGCCGGGGCCTACGGCGGCGATGGCCGCCATATAGTTCTGGACGTTGTGTTCGCCGGGTATTTTTATATCGGAGGTTTTCATCACCTCCGCGCCGAAGGCGTAAATCTCGCCGCCCTCGGAATATACGGCGCAGCCGCGGTCATAGCCGAAAAGCCGCACCTCGCCCCTCGCGCCGGAGCGGCAGGCGTAAGACTGCGGATCGCTCTTATTCAGCACCAGCACGCCCTTTTCGTTCTGGTGAAGGTAGATGTTGCGCTTGGCGTCCATATACTCCTCAAAGGATTTGTGCCAGTCCAGGTGATTTGGGGTCATGTTGGTTATGACCGCCACGTCGGGACTGCGCTTCATGGTGTGGAGCTGGAAGCTGCTCAGCTCCAGCACCGCAACGTCGGTTTCGGCTACGGTTTCGATCTCGGGCAGCAGGGGCTTGCCGATATTGCCGCCGAGGTGTACGGTTTTGCCCATTTTCTTTAATATTTCAGAAACAAGAGTGGTGGTTGTGGTCTTGCCGTCGCTGCCGGTTACGGCGATTATTTTCGCCGGACAGAGCTCGAAGAACACCTCCATCTCGCTGGTTATCTGACTGCCTCGCCGAGCCGCTTCCAAAAGCTGGGGCACGTCGAAGCGGATGCCGGGAGTCTTAAATATCCAGTCGCCGCCCAGATTTTCAAGATAGTCCGGGCCGGTCTTGAGGGTCACGCCCATTTCACGCAGCTCCCGGGCGGCTTCGCCCATTTGCTCCTCCGTCCGCCTGTCGGCGGCGGTTATGTCCGCGCCCAATTTATGCAGGAACCGTATCAGGGGGAGATTGCTGATACCCACCCCCATCACGGTCACTTTTTTGTCCCTCATTTCCGCCTTGAAGGCGGAGAGCTTGTCATTCATAATTTCACCTTATAAAATTAGTATAAATTTTATCTTCAAGTTCGGGCGTCAGGCCGTTCTCCTCACCCAGCTTTATACACTTTATCAGCCAGGCCATGTTCCGCCCCAATATCCGCATGGTTTGAAGTCCCTCTATATCCTGCGCCACCTCGGCGGGGCTGTTGCCGTGAACCATGGGCCAGTAGTTGGAGCTGACAACAGGCATATTGTTGATGGTGAAATATTTCAAAAGCTGGTCTACCGTGGCGGTAGTGCCCGCCCGCCGGGCGCTGGCGATGGCTGCGCCCACCTTAAATCTCAACTTTCCGCCCCCGGCGTAGAAAAGCCTATCCATAAAAGACGTGGCGGCTCCGCCGGCGGCGGCGTAGTGAACGGGCGAGCCGATAACAAGGCCGTCAAACTCCTCAAGCCGGGGCAGTATTTCGTTCACGCAGTCATTCGTCACGCATTTGCCCGCCTTGCGGCAGTAGCCGCAGCCAAGACAGCCCTTTGCCGTGGCTCCGGCCTGAAAGATCTCGCTCTCAACTCCGCCGTCGGCCAAACCCTTCGCCACCTCGCAGAGAGCCGTATAGGTGCAGCCCTCCTTATGAGGACTTCCGTTAACAAGCAGTACCTTCATATTTTACCAACCTTTCTCAATATAATTCTCTGATCGCGTCCATCTTCGTCAGGAACATATCCGTCAGAGCCGGGTCGTAGTACTCGCCGGCAAATTTTCGCAGCAGCTCCGCCGCTCCGTCAACGCCCACCTTTTTGCTGTACGGGCAGCCCGCGGCAAGGCAGTCGAAGCTGTCGACTATCGACATTATACGGGCGGCAAGGGGTATGGCCTCGCCCCGTAGCCGGTCGGGATAACCGCAGCCGTTCCAGCGCTCATGGTGGTAACGGGCTATTACCGCCGCGACGGCTATATAGGTGCCGCCGCCCACCGCCTCCGCCAGCTCGTGGAGGATCTCGCTGCCAGCAAGAGTATGGTTCATCAGTTCTCCGCTTTCGCCGGAGGTGAGCTTGTCGCCCTTTTTAAGTATTTCGTCCCGAACGGTTATTTTGCCGATGTCGTGGAGTGGGGAAGCCAGTATTATATTGTCGGCATATTCCGCCGTAAATTCGGGATAATCGTTATCAAGCATGGCCCGAACCAAAATTCCGGTGAGCTGTTTTACCCTCCGGATGTGCTCCTCGGCGTTACCGGCCCTGTCCTCCGCCCGCGAAGCAAAGCTCTCCGCCAGAAGGCCGTGAAGCTCCAGCAGTTCCTTTGTGTCCGCCGTGGTACGGAACCGCTTGCCCACAAGGGCGTTCTTGTCGTTGAACCACATAACTCCCACACCTCACATTATATATGCTTACGTCTGTTTATTATACCACTTTTCACCGTTTTAGTCAATATATTTCGGGTCAATCAAGAGGATATTTTAAGGCGTTCTTCCTCATCTTATCCTCTATCGCCGAGGCTATATCCACATCGCAGGCGATAGCCAACTGTGTGCAGTATATCATCACGTCGGCCAGCTCCTCAACAAAGTGCTCCCTGTCCGTTTCCCTCGCGATTTTTTCCGCCTCGCTTTTGTCGCACCACTGGAAAATTTCCAGCAGCTCCGCCGCCTCAAGATTTACGCTTATGGCGGTGTTGAGAACCCGCATTTTCCAATTCCTTTTCGTGCAGAAATCACGGATAAACTCCTTTATCTCCGAAACCGTCGTTTTACTGTCATTCATTACAATTTCTCCATTCTATAAAATTTATGTCTTTCTCGTCGGGGCCGGGCTTCTCGAACAAGCCGGCGAACTTCGCCGCCAGACCGTCGTCCACATAATATGCGTCGGTCTCCCCGGCCAGCACCGCCCTGTTTCTCTTCTCGATGCGCCGCCGCCACTCGCCGTCGTCCACGTCGATATATACCAGCTCGTATTCAACATTATGCGAACGGTAAAATTCCCTCGCGCTGTCGCGCTCACGCCTTGTCCAAAGCCCGATGTCGAACACCGCATTCGTGCCTGTTTCCACGATCTCAAGCGACTTTGAGAAGAGGTAGCTTTCCAGCTTTTCAACATATTCGTCGTGCCTGTCGCCGACATTTTGGCCGAAAAGAGCCAGCGTTATCTCGTCCACCGAAAGCAGCACGGCCCTGTTTTCCCTCCTCAATTTTTGTGCATACGTGCTCTTTCCGCTGCATATCCTGCCGCACATAAGCGTTACCTTAGCCATAATTTCCTCCTATTTGTACTGCGACATATACATCCTGTAATAGTCGCCCCGCTTCGCCATGAGCTCGTCATGGGTGCCGGTCTCGGTGATGTCGCCGTTGTTTATTACGAGTATTTTGTCGGCGTTCTGAATTGTGGACAGCCGATGGGCTATGACGAAGCAGGTCTTGTCCCTCATAAGCTTGCGCATGGCGGTATAAATGTATTTTTCCGTTCGGGTATCCACGTTTGAGGTGGCCTCGTCCAAAATCAGCATTTTCGCGTCGCAAAGCATGGCCCGCGCTATGGTGAGGAGCTGCTTCTGCCCCTTTGAAATATTTATCCCGTTTTCGCTGAGAACGGTGTTGTAGCCTTGGGGCAGGCGAATGATAAACTCGTGTATCATGGCCGACCTTGCGGCGGCCTCCACCTCATCGGCCGTGGCTCCGGGCCGTCCGTAGGCTATATTTTCGTAAACGGTGCCGTTGAACAGCCATGTGTCCTGAAGCACCATGGCGTAGAGCCGGCGCAAATCGTCACGGCTGACGGAGCGGATATCCACACCGCCCACGGATATTGTGCCGCTGTCCGGGTCGTAAAACCGCATGAGCAGGTTGATTACGGTTGTCTTGCCCGCGCCGGTGGGGCCGGTGATAGCTATCATGGCTCCCTCTCCCACCTCAAGGTTCAGGTCGTGTATCACCGGCCTGTCGGGAGCGTAACCGAAACGCACCCGGTCGATGCTCACGTCGGTACGGCTTACGGACGCGTCCTTATCAACGGCGTCATTGGCGTCCTCCTTTTCCTCGTCGATGAGCCGGAACACACGCTCCGCCGCGGCACAGGCGGACTGAAGCTCGTTGATGATGTTGGCTACCTCGTTGATGGGGCCGGCAAACTTGCGGGAATAAAGGACGAATGATGAAATTTTGCCTATGCTTATCCTGCCCAGCATATAGAGCACCGCGCCGAAAATGCTTATAAACGAAAGGGAAAGGTTGTTTATAAAGTTCATCGACGGGCCGGACATACTGCCGTAGTATTCGGCGTTATAGAACGAGCGGCAGGCCTCCTCATTTCTCACGTCGAAGCGGCCTGTCATTTCCTCCTCGGCGCAGTAGGCCCGAACGGTCTTTTGTCCGGTTATCATTTCCTCGGCGTAGCCGTTCAGCTCGCCCAGCGCCGCCGAGCGCCTTTTAAACAGCGGGTGCACCTTTTTTGTGATAAAGCCCGTGACCGCAACGGAGAGCGGAATCGTGACGGCGAACACCGCCACCATGACCGGCGCTATGGCAAGCATCATAACGAAGGCGCCGACGATGGTTATCGCGCTGGTAAAGATCTGTATCAAATCGGAGGAAAGGGAGGTGTTCACCGTGTCGATGTCGTAGGAGAGCTTGCTGATTATACTTCCGGCGTAGCTCCGGTCAAAATAGTTCACCGGCAGCGAGGCCAGGGAGTCAAAGGCGTCCTGACGCATGGCGTAGGTTATCTTCCGTCCCAGATGGATCATCAGCACCGAAAGAAGATATGACAGCAGGGAGGAAAGTATGTAAAAAACTATCATCAGGGCCACGTATCTTCCCACGGCGGCAAAGTCCGTGCCTCCGTCGGGCTTTATGGCGTCGATGGCCGAGCCGGAGAGCACCGGCCCGATCAGGTTGAAAATGTTGGACAGGGCGTTCAGCCCCAGCGCCGCCAACAGCCAGAGCCTGTACTTCATGAGATAGGACCAGAGCCGTTTCAGCACATACCTTATATCCTTCGGCCTTTCGGTTTTGTCACTCAGCGGCATTTATATCCCTCCCCATCTGAAGCTCGGCGGTCTCGCGGTACATTGCGCAGTTTTTCATGAGTTCCTCATGAGTGCCGAGGCCCTCGATCCTTCCGTTGTCAAGAAAGATTATTTTGTCCATATCCTTGACCGAGCTTATCCGCTGGGCCACGGTTATCACCGTGGAGCCGGCGTAGCTCGACCTCAACGCCTCACGGAGAGCGGCGTCGGTCCTGTAATCCAGAGCCGAGGACGAGTCGTCCAAAATCAGTATTTCCGGCTTCGACGCCAGAGCTCTGGCGATAAGCAGCCGCTGCTTCTGTCCGCCGGAGAGGTCGTTGCCCTTGGGGTTGAGCACCGTGTCTATGCCCTTGGGCAGTCCGTTCACAAAGTCCGTGGCCTGAGCGCATTCGAGGGCGAGGTTTATGTCCTCCTCCGGCAGGGAGCGGCCAAAGTCAACATTGTTCCTTACGCTGTCGGCGAAAAGAATGTCGTTCTGGAACACCACGCCGAACTTACTCCGCAGCTCGCCGCTGTCATAGGTCCGCACGTCACGGCCGCCGATAAGCACCGCGCCCCTGTCCGTGTCGTAAAACCGCATGAGCAGATTTATGAGAGTGGTTTTTCCCGAGCCGGTGGGGCCGATAATGCCGAGGGTCTCTCCCCTGTTCAGCTCGAAGTCGATATCGCTGAGATTTTCTCTGTTTTTGTTATAAGAAAAGCCCACGCCGCGGAAGCATATAAAGGCCCGGGCGGTCTCGTCGGACTCCTCTTTAAGCAAATCCGCTTCGTCGTACAGCACGCTGCCCACGCGCTTGGCCGAGGCCGCGGCACGGCTCACGGTGACGAAAATGCGGGTTATGCCCAGCACGGCGTTCAAAATCACCGCAAAATATGAGGTAAAGGCCACAATGGTGCCAACGCCCGTCCTACCGGCGTTGACGCGGTAGGCTCCGACGAAAATCACCATTGAAAGAGCTATGTTCAGCAGCATATTTATGGCCGGATTAGTCAGACCCATGGAGATGTTCGCTTTTTCCTCATTGGCCGACACCTCGTCGTTCACCCATGAAAACCGCTGTTTTTCGTAATCGGTGCGCGACAGAGCCTTGATCACCCGCACGCCGGAAATGTTTTCCCTTATCACCTGCACCATTTTGTCAACCGAGCTTTGCAGCCGTGAAAACAGGGGCACGCCGTGAACGGATACGGCTATGAATATACCTATGGCCGCGGGCAGCACCGCTATCCAGACCAGCGCCAGAGGAACGTCCATAGACAGCGTTATCGCCATTCCGCCCACCAGAAGTATGGGCGCCCGTATGCCAAGCCGAAGTAGCCGACCGGTCATGTTGTTGATGTTGTAGGTATCGTCGGTTATCCGCGATACCAGCGAGGCCGCCGTAAAGCTGTCCGTCCGGGCGGAGGACAGCGACATTATTCTCGCGAAAAGGTCATGACGGATATTCCGCGTAGTGTCCCGTGCAACGGAGGCCGCCAGCCTGTTGGCGGAAATGTTGCCCGCCACGCAGACTATGGAACAAACTATCATCAGCGTGCCCCAAACCGCTATCAGGCCAATGCTGCGGGAAGGTATGACAACATCGATTATGTGTCCCAGTATCCACGGTATGCAAAGATCCATCAAGGTGGCCACGGTCTTTATAAAAAGTTCAAGCCCTATCCTGCCCCGAAAGGGCTTGAAATAAGCATACAGCCATTTCACGGCCGGCCCGCCTCCTTTCCGCCGAAGCCGGATCGGATCTTTTCAAGTAAGCTTTTGGCTACGGGCGTGAAAGGCCGATGCTTTTTTCGGATAAGATATATACCGGTTTCCGGTCTCGGTTCGACGTGGAGAATTTGCGCCGCACTGGTCATGTTTTCTTCTCCGGCCGCCGCCGGAAAATACCGCAAAGTCCGTATTTCCATAAAAATCACTTCCGGTTATTCAAAAGAGGAATATCATGATATAAATTATATCAATTTGCGAAATGAATGTCAAGAGTGTATAATAATACTGATTTAAAATCATAAATTTACGGTAACAATGACAGATAAAAAAGGGGGTTGTAAAAAAAACTCGCTCTGTAACATGGAGGCACGGGGCCGGTCGAAAAAATCGTGCAGAACGGCGTCGTCGCAAGCCTCCCTTCGCTTGCGGCGACTTTTTATGCTTCGCAAAAAAGTCACCGTTTGGCTCGTTTGGCTGCTCCTCCTTTTCCCCACAAACAACTTTGTTGTTTGTGGGGAGTGGTGCTATCAAACTCGCAAAAGGTTGGTAGCAAGCGCAGGCGTAATGAGGGCGGCTTATCCGCCCGAATAGTCGGAGCGCCGCGTGACCTTTTGCGAGGAAGGAGGGGCAAGTCCTCGCGCGACGGCATTTTTGTAAAAAATGTCGTCGCATAGACGGGCTTTGCCCCGACGCCGCCGAGGGTGATTTTCGTTCGTAGTTCAAGGGCATAAAATGAAAAAATTCGCTCGTTAGAGCGAATTTTCTACATTAATTCACTATTTTGTTTTTACTGAACGATTATATAACGTTCTACAATTTGCCTTAAATAAAGACTTTATGCCCTTGAACGTTCTGCGCCATTTTTTTACGGCCCCTCATTTTTATTCATTACTATATTCCGGATACTCCGTATCCTCCCAAAGCTCGAAGCCGCCCATATTTTTGTTATTTCTCATGCGGTAATACGAGGCATAACGGTTGGGGAACAGGAGCTGTATCGCCCGCTGGCGGTCACGGTTTCCGTAGGAAATGAAGTACAGACGTCCGAACTCGGCAAAATCCTCGGTGGCGTTGGATTTTCCGTAGGGGCTGACATATATCATATCATCGTTCATGGCGTTTCTCCAGCCGTCTCCCTCGGCCCAATTGCCGTTGACGGCGGAATTGCTGTGGGTCAGCTCGTGACAAACGGTGCAGAGCATCTGAGCCGCGCCGGGGGACCAATTCAGGCGGATGTACAGATCATTTGAGCCGCAGTTGTAGCTGTTGGCGGTGTCGCTCCTTATCTTGACGCTGGTGATGTTCTTTCTGTAAATATAGGGTATTTTATTGAAAATCTCCACAAATCTTTGTTCGTTGGTTCGGGCCGTACCGTCGTTCTGGACGTAGAGGTCAACGGTTTGCTGTACACTGCCGGCGGCGGTGTATACCGTGAGCTTATACTTAGTCCCTTGAAGCTTGGTACCCCGCCAGAAGTCATAACTGCCGGCGACGCCGCCGTCCAGCCCGCAGGTCTCGCCGCCGGTGCCGGGGAGCGGCGTGGTAACGGAATAGCTGTTGGCTATGGCGCCGTCGGTTATAAGGTAGGCATCGTCGCCCTTAAGGAATTTCTCGAGCCGTTTGTAAAGCTCCTCATCAGTATCCTTTGCCTCTTTATAGATATTGTCTATTCGGAGCCGGGGCGTCCACTCCGCGCTGATTATATCGTTGCTGTAGCGGTCGAACACGTCGCCTGCCACGGTTTCGTAAATCATCTCGATGCGTTCCCTCTGCTTTTTGCTCAAACGCGCATATGCCGGAGATGCGGAAATGAGATAGAGCGGGCTGTCGTCGTTCAGCGGCTCAAAGATGAGCTCCACCTTATCGGCCTCGTCAACGGCGGACAAAAATCCGTCTACTAAGCCTATGTATTTTTGATTTTTAAGGCTCTTGAGATAGTAGGCGGGAGCCTCGTCGCTGTAACTCGGGCCCTTCTCAAGGAGCCAGTGCTGACCGTCGCCGTTACAGTCATAGTCCGCGCTGGAAAGCTGCCCGCTGTCCGACGCGGTTATCCTCCTCTTGGAGGAAAGGCACATGAAAGCAAAGCTGCCGTCGCCCATATCGCGGGGCAGGAACTTGGCGCTGTCGTCGCTTACACTGTTCCAGTCGGCGGAGAGCTTGCCGTTGTTGCCGCGAACGTACTTTCCTCCGGCCTTTATGGCGAAATACCGACCGGCAAAGCCGTCATATACAGGGTCGCCAATTATATGTTCAGCCGTGCAGCCGGTTACATAAAACAAATAATCGGAACATTCGTCTCCGTTCACCACCGTATTGTGATCGTTGCTGATTAAGGCCAGAGAGTCCAGTTTATCTCCGTTTGTCCAGGCACGCATAATATCGCTGGTATGCGTTTGGCCGTCCTTACCGGTGACGGAAACGGTATAGGTGTTCATAGCCGCATCGCCGCAAATCTTTATTTTATAAGTTTCATTTTCCTTTACGGCACAGAGATTTACCGCTTCGGCCGTATAACCTCCCGATCCGTCCCCGCTTCTGACGGAAAAATAATTACCGTTAAACAGAAGTATTACAGAAGATCCTTCGTAGTCCAAAGGATTTTTGGAGCTGTCATGGAGCATTACGGCGTTATTGCCTTTTTTGACAACGGTCAGCTCAAACTCAACCTCGTAATCTCCGGCGAGAGCCTCGAAGCTGTGATAGCCGATGCTGGAGCCGTTATTTACTTTTTGGTTGTCGCTGTACCACTTTTCAGGCTCCGGCTCCTTGGGGCCGAAAACAAAGTCCGCCGTGGAAGTCTGATTTTCCTTCACGGTAACATTGACGGAGGCTTCTCCCACCGGCTCCATGTCGGCGGGAGCCGCGGCGGTCACGGTGTATTCGCCCACAGGCACATTATCAAAGCCGTATGTGCCGTCAGATGCGGTTTTGGTCGTATACCCTTCGGCGGAAAGGCTTATTTCCACATTTTCAAAAGGAATTCCGTCGGAATCCTTTACCGTGCCGCTCACCGAGCCGTAATGTACTGTCGCCTTAAACGTGAAATCTGCGGCGGCGGTCTTGTCCTCCTCCACCGTAACCGTCAAAGTATTTTCCCCCACCGGCTCCATATCGGCGGGAGCGGCGGCGGTCACGGTGTAGTCGCCCACAGGCACACCGGTAAAGCCGTATGTGCCGTCGGAGGCGGTTTTGGTCGTATATCCTTCGGCGGAAAGGCTCACCTCCACATTTTCAAGAGGCGTTCCGTCGGAATCCTTTACTGTGCCGCTCACCGAGCCGTAATGTACTGTCGCCTTAAACGTGAAATCTGCGGCGGCGGTCTTGTCCTCCTCCACCGTAACCGTCAAAGTATTTTCCCCCACCGGCTCCATATCGGCGGGAGCGGCGGCGGTCACGGTGTAGTCGCCCACAGGCACACCGGTAAAGCCGTATGTGCCGTCGGAGGCGGTTTTGGTCGTATATCCTTCGGCGGAAAGGCTTATTTCCACATTTTCAAGGGGAGTTCCGTCGGAATCCTTCACCGTGCCGCTCACCGAGCCGTAATGTATTATCGCCTTAAACGTGAAATCTGCGGCGGCGGTCTTGTCCTCCTCAACAGTAACCGTCAAAGTATTTTCCCCAACCGGCTCCATGTCGGCGGGAGCGGCGGCGGTCACGGTGTAGTCGCCCACAGGCACATTGGTAAAACCGTATGTTCCGTCAGATGCGGTTTTGGTCGTATACCCTTCGACGGAAAGGCTTATATCCACATTTTCAAGGGGATTTCCGTCGGAGTTCTTCACTGTGCCGCTCACCGAACCTAGCGCCGGCCCGCTGTAGGCCGCGCCGTCAATTACGCCCTCGGGCGTAAGGGTGGAAAGCGTTCCGCGGACCGGCTCCAGCTTTTCGTAATCCCAAAGAAAGAGCTTCGCCCGACTTTCCGGGCCAATATCTCCCAAAAGGAGTTCAAGCTCGGCCCTGGCATTCTCCACCTCGACGGTTTTCACGGCGGCAAGGCCGTCGGGGCCGTATACGGCCAAAATTGCCCTCAGTCCGTCGTCCGCTCCGAACAGGCGAACGCTCACCTCGCCGGGAGCAAGAACAGCGCCGCCCCACTCAACTCGGAGTCCCGCACCAAAAGCGGTAACGCAGGAAAGTATAAGACAAAGCGTCAAAATAACGCCGCAAAATTTCTTCATACGGTCCACCTCTTTTTTCTTAATTATACATTATTTATATATATTTGTCAACAATAAAAATAGGGCTGTAATACTACCACCCCCAAATAAGAACTACAAAATAGAATGAAAGAGTGGTATAATACTAACCTCAAATTAAAAACATAAATATGCGAATTTATTACGGTAACAATGACAGATTAAAAAGGCTTCCCCTCGAGGGGAAGCTGTCGGCGAAGCCGACTGATGAGGTGTAGCCGCCACAGGCGGCGTTAGTGTAACTGTAAACGTATAACGGATGCTTCGCATCCTACACCTCATCCGGCACTTCGTGCCACCTTCTCCTCAAGGAGAAGGCTTTATTAGACGCTTTTAATTGGGATTAGTATAAAAACTACAGCTCCATTAAACAGCCCCTTAAATATCAGGCGTTTTCAAACTGTCCGTTGTACAGCTTGGCGTACATTCCGTCAAGAGCGATAAGCTCCTTATGGTTGCCCTGCTCCACAATGCGGCCGTCCACAAGCACGAGTATCTTGTCGGCCTCGCGAATGGTGGAGAGCCGGTGAGCGATCACAAAGCTTGTGCGGCCGTACATCAGGTTCTTCATGGCCTCCTGAATTTTCAGCTCGGTACGGGTATCGACGGAGCTGGTCGCCTCGTCCAAAATCAGTATATCCGGATCGGCTATCATGGCACGGGCTATGGACAAAAGCTGGCGCTGGCCCTGACTGATGTTGGAGGCGTCGTCGTTGAGCATGGTGTCGTAGCCGTCGTGGAGCCGCTCGATGAACTCGTGAGCGTTGGCCAGATAAGCGGCGTTCTCAACGTCGTCGTCGCCGGCGTCCAGCTTGCCGTAGCGTATATTCTCACGGACGGTCTCGCTGAACATATGAGTGTCCTGAAGCACAATGGCGATGCGCCGGCGCAGGGAATCCTTCCGCACGGAGGAAATGTCGATGCCGTCCACGGTGATCTTGCCGTCGTTCACGTCGTAGAAGCGGGTCAGCAGATTGACTATCGTGGTCTTGCCCGCGCCGGTGGGGCCAACAAGAGCAATGGTCTCGCCGGGCTTGGCGTGGATGCAAATGTCCTTGAGTATAAGGCGGCTGTCGTCGTAGCCGAAATTCACATGATCCAGAACGACCTCGCCCTTGACCGGGCCAAGCTCGGGCTTCGCGGCGTCGCCGATGTACTCGTTGGGCTCATCCATGATGGCGAACACACGCTCGGCGCCGGCCAGAGCCGACTGGAACTGGGAGAACATATTGGCCAGCTCGTTCACCGGACGGGAGAACATATTACTGTAATTGAGGAAAGCCGCAACCGAGCCTATATCCATGGTCGCGAATACCCCGAAGAGCCTTACCACGGCGAAATATCCGCCCATAAAGGCCGTGACGGCGTAGTTCAGGTTGTTGAACATACCCATCAGGGGCGCCACAACGCCGGAAACCACCTGTGCCCGAACGGCGTTTTTATAGTAGCCCTGACTTAGGGCGTCAAACTTCTCCTCCGCCTGTTTTTCACGGCAGAACACCTTTACGGCGTACTCGCCGCTGACTATCTCCTCGATATGTCCGTTCATCTCGCCAAGGGACGCCTGCTGTCTGCTGTAGTAGCGGCGGGTGTACTTGGCGATGGTGCGGGTCAGGAAGAGCATTATGGGCACGATAATAAGAGTTACCACCGTCAGCGGTATGCTGAGTATTATCATCATTATCAGTGTGCCGATGAGGGTTATCACGCTGGAGAATATCTGGGCCACGCTCATGCTCAGAGTCTGGCTTATGGTCTCCACATCGTTGGTGGCGCGGCTCATAAGTTCGCCGTGGGTGTGGGTGTCAAAAAAACGCAGGGAGAGCTTTTCCATCTTCTGGAACATATCCATACGTATCTCCTTTACCGTGTTCTGGGACACGGAAGCGAGGAGGTAGCTCTGACCCCAGTTGGCAAGGGCGCCCAAAAAGTACAGGGCCAGCAGGGCAATAAGCCCCCGGGTTATGTCGCCGCTCATGTCGGCAAGAGTAATTACGGCGCCGGTGGTCTCGTTCACATCGCCTATCATGCTTATGGAATTGATAACCGGCCGCAGACAGTAGGTTCCGCCCAAATTGGCAACGGTGCTCAGGCAGACCAGTATTATAACAAGAGCAAGGCTGCCCTTGAACTTGGCAAGGTATTTCAAAAGGCGGAGAATGGTGCCCTTTGAGTTTTTAGCCCTTTCGGTGCTCATCGCGGGTCCCGGCCCTCTGCCGGGGCCGCCGCCGGGTCTCGGTCCTCTGGGTCCCATATCACTCATCCTCCTTTTCAAGCTGAGAATAATAAATTTCCTGATAAACGGCGCTGGACTTCATGAGGCTGTCGTGAGTGCCCACGTCCACTATTTCGCCGTTTTCCATGACAAGTATCTTGTCGGCGTTGCGGGCGCTGGAAATGCGCTGGGCTATGATTATCACCGTGGTGTCCTTGAGCTGGTGGTTGAAGCAGGCGCGTATCTTCGCCTCGGTGGCGGTGTCCACGGCGCTGGTGCTGTCGTCCAGAATGAGTATCTTCGGCTTCTTTATCAAAGCTCTGGCGATGGAAAGCCGCTGCTTCTGACCGCCGGAGAAGTTGACGCCCATCTGGCCCAGCATGGCGTCGTAGCCGTCGGGGTTCTTGCCTATAAATTCCTGTGCCTGAGCCATGGCCGCCGCCTCGCGAACCTCCTCGTCGGTGGCGTCCGCCTTGCCCCAGCGGAGGTTGTCGGCTATGGTGCCGGTAAAGAGGATAACGTTCTGGAGCACCATGCCTATACCCATACGCAGGCCCTCCACGTCGTAATCCTTTACATTTATGCCGTCCACGAGCACCTCGCCCTCGGTGGCGTCATAGAGCCGCGGAATGAGGTTGACAAGGGTGGACTTTCCGCTGCCTGTGGAGCCGAGTATGGCTACTATGTCGCCGGGCTCGGCCTTGAAGCTGATGTGCCTGATGGCGGGGTCGCCGCCGGCGCCCCGGTAACGGAAGGACACGTCCTTGAACTCTATGCCGCCCTTTTCGACCTTTTCGGCCTTGGGCTTTTCAGGCGAAACGATGTCTATCTCCTCGTCCAGCACCTCGGAAATACGCCTTGCGCTGGCCTGGGCGCGGGACACGGACATGAACATCATGCTCATCATTGTCAGAGAGCCGAGAATACGGCCTATATACTGGATAAAGGCGTTGACCTCGCCGACCATCATGTCGCCCGCACCCACAAGTCTGGCTCCCAGCCAGAGGACGGCGACTATCGTGACGTTCATTATCATGTTGATAATGGGCATCATGAAGGACATTATCTGGTTGGCCTTGATAGAAAGCTGAACATACTCGTTGTTTGCCTCGCCGAAGCGGTCGTTCTCGTGCTGTGCCCGGTCAAAGGCCTTAACTACGCGGATACCGGTGAGGTTTTCCTGAATAACGGCGTTTACACGGTCCAGCTTGTACTGTACCTGACTGAACAGGGGGAAGGTCTTGCGCACAACGACAAAAATCGTGATGAGCAGCAGCGGTATGGCCACCGCCAGAACCAGCGCCAGCTCGGCGTTTATCTGAACGGCGTGAGCTATGCCGCCCAAAAACGTCATGGGCGCCCGAACCAGCATACGCAGGGCCATGCCCACTATCATCATCAGAGTCACAACGTCGTTGGTGTTTCTCGTCACCAGCGAGGCGCTGGAAAAGTGGTCGATGTTGGCGAAGGAGAATTCCTGAATTTTATGGAACACGTCCTTGCGCAGTTTGTAGCCGAAGTGCTGGCTGGCCTTGGTGGCGAAGTACAGACTGCCGGAGCCGCCCACAAAGCCGACAAGGGCCGTGAGCACCATCCGTATGCCCTGATTAAGTATGTATCCTGTTCCGGCTCCGCCCTTTATGCCCACATCCACGATGTTAGCCATAATATCCGGCTGGCGCAGATCGCAGTATACCTCAAGGATCATCATGGCCGGAGCGAGAAACACCGCCAGCCAGGCGCCGTTGAGATATTTAAGAAATCTTTTCATGCCTGTTTTTCCTTTCCTGAATTTTTACTCTTTTCAATTTTTTCGTCAATAGCGTCATGGAGCTTCATCAGCAGAGCCGCCAAAGTCCCGCGATCCTCCTCGCTGAGAATGCCGAAGAACTCGTCGTCGAAGCTTTCCACGGCCCGCTTGCCCAGCGCGGCGACCCTGCGGCCCTCGTCGGTGATGTACAGGCGTATGCAGCGCTGGTCGCTCTCGTCGCTTTTACGGGTGATATAGCCGTTTTTCTCCAGAGTTTGGAGCATTACCGTGGCGGTGGCGGGGGTCATGTGCCCCTCGCGGCTGATGTCCGACTGACGGCAGCCGTCGTGATGGATAACATACTCCAGCACCGGAGGCATCCCGCGGCCAAGGCCCAGCTTGCCCACCGCGTTTTGAACCATATAGCGGTGATAGCGGGTCACATCCACAAAAATCTTGCCGATCCTTTCCATATATATCCCTCCTCGCTGCAAATTTAGCATACTAATATTAGCATACTAATAAAAATTTGTCAATATATTTTTTTAAAAAATTTGAAAATTTTTGCGGGCATATATGCGCTAATTAAGAATTAGACCGGCACAACAAAACCTCCTATAGAATTTCTTCCATAGGAGGCTGTTTTTCAATATCCGTTTTTTAAATTACTTGCCGGACCAATATTTCTGCTTATCGCTCTCTTCGCGGTCGTCGTCGGTAATGCTGTACCTGATAACCTTACCTCCGACGCTGTTTGCGTCTAACTTAACCAGCATGGAATCCATTACGGCCTCGACGGCGTTAAGCTCAACGGAATTGATTTCGGGTGTGTTAAATTTTTTCATTTAAATCATCCTCCTTCATTAAAGTTCAGGGATGAAGTCCTGAACGGCGTCGGCGCCGTCGGCGTCCACGTCGGCCATTTCGGTGGGAACAAACTCAAGGTATACGGAATCAAGGGAAAGAACCATAGCCTCGGCGGTGGTCACGCCATCGGGAAGGGTAATGCTCTTGCCGTCATCACTTACTGTAGCAACAGGAGCCGTCGCGGCATCCGTACCGACGCCGATAGTGGTGAACCTGAGGCCAAGCTGAACGGCCTTTTCGGTAAGAGTGATAGTGTCACCCTCAAGGGTCATAACCTTATCGGCAGCCTCGGTGAGCTTAAGCGTACCCTCCTCATCAGCGGTAAGAAGAATATTACCGTTCTTAAGAACCTCGTTCACAACGGTAAGCTGCTCGGCGTTAATCTCGCCGTCAAGCGTGCTGTTTACGATAGCGTCCATAACAAGACCGTAGATACCGGCCTTAACAGCGGTCTCAGCCTTAAATACTACATCGCTGACGGTAACGGTGGAAGTAGCGGAGTAAATGCGGTTGGTGTCATTGGGAACTATACCGACGCCCGCATCTTTGGAAGGTACGTATGCGCCGCCCTCAAGCGTCTTCTCGCCATCGCTAACCTCTACGGCGTAGGTCGCGCCCTCAACGGGAGTTACCTCGGTCGTGGGAACATAGTCGATAGTGAAAGCCGTACCGTTCCAACTAAGCTTGGCCTCGATAGTGGGAATCTCGGGGATGTCTATGGTTTCAACATCAGACAGGAACGGGAATTTATCCGTTGTAGCGCTGTATGTATAAACCTGATTTCCTGAAAGTATAAGGAGAGCAAGGGTATCTTTGACCGCAAAATCCTTAACCTTAGTGAGGTCGAGAGTTATAGCAGGAGTGTCATTGGTTTTAACCGTAATGGAGGCTACCTCAACGGCCTTAAGTTCATTAAGTACAGCATGACGAGCGCTCCATTGAAGGGCTTTGGCTTCTGTTACATCACCTTTATCGTTCTTTACATCTTCACGTACTTCATCAAATCCAGGCAAACCCTTCATAGTGCCTCCAGCCACATCAACATAGCTGGGATCAATAGCATAAACCTTATACTCGCCTTTACCTTCTGTACCGGAAACAAAACCTGCGGTGGTATTAAGAACCGCAGATTTTATCATCTGCTTGTCGGTAATTTCGGGCAGTTTATAAGCCATAATCGTCTCGCGGAAATTACCCCAGCCTATGGAAATCGTACCGGTTTTTTCAGCACTATTAAAATTATTATCGCCGGCCCAAATTACCTCGTTCTTGCTGAAGTTGTAAGAGAAATCTGCGGAAGAAAGAATCTTGGAGTCGTCATTTTCGAGTACAACTTCCTCAGTTTTGTTGGCAGTAACACCGGTATAAGTCTGAGGCTCAGCCTTATAGAATTTGGCGCCTTCACGGTACTCATAAGCGTCGAAGGAAACGTCGCCGCCCTTAATTACTCTCTTCTTAACAGTATTAACAGCATTGCCGCCGCTTTCTGTCACATAATTGACGGTAACATCCCAAGTCTCCATCTTATCATCGATTGTCCCATATACGCCCTTAAGATTAGAGACAACGAAATCAGCCTCACCCTGATTGTCAAACAGATACATTACACCGACTTGATCAGCGTTGCCACGGAAACCAAATTCAGTATTGGCAGCATATTCACCATTGGGTTCATATACGGAAACGGAATACTTTTGAGTCTTAACATCAATATTTTCAGTGACATGATAAGTCTTACCAAGTTTCATTGTAAGGATTGTTATGTCCGTAACGCCATCAGGTCTACCACCTGTTCCATTACCGTTAACGGGGCGGAATCCGCCTGCGGCATCGACACCAAGACCAACTTGGCAGCCATTACCAAAGTTATCATTTACCTTTGTGGGGTCGCAAATCTGAATGCAGGCATCGCCAAACTTAGTAAAGACAACATCGTACTCAACGGCGAGCTTGTCAGTGGCCACAGCAGGGAAAGTAATGGCCTTCTTAGTATCATACTGACCATGGCCGTTAGCATTTTCACCGCTGATTTCAAAAGAGTAATAAACGGTTACTTCAACTTTAGGATTAAGAGTAACGCTACCGTCAGTTACTGTACCGGTTACAGTAATTTTCTTTGGTTCAGCGGCATTATTTGTAAAGTCAAGACCCTGTATATTCCATGTAACGTCAACATCCCTAACGGTTCCCTTGGAATATGTACCTTTAAGAGTCTTGGGAAGTAGTGTGCTTATATCCGTACCGTTACCTATGTTGATGGGTTTAACTTCCTCAACCTTTGTGAGCTCCTCGGTAACCTGCTCGGCTTTATAAAGCTCAAAGTTATCAAAACAAGCTCCGGCATTTGCAGGATTGTTGCTGTTGCCATTGGCCCATTCATTAAGACTATAAGCAACAAATACTACATATCCATCCTTCTCAGAATCAAATATGTACTCATACCTGTTCCATTCCGTATTAAGTTCTATTGTTTTAAGCTGATCAAGTGTCGAAGCAGGTTCTTTTAAACTATCATGTGTATCGGTTTCAGAGAAATACGCATAAATTTTAGCACCTGTATAGTTGTTGCAAAGATATTTTCCATAGAAAGAGAAGTAATTCAATCCGGCGCTAACAGGGAAGAATGTCCAGATTGTACAATCCTTATCACCCTTCTTAGCAGCGCTATCAGTTACACCATCGCCCCATCTTGCACCATAGGCATATTTACCGTCGGGTATGGTAGTAATATCAGTTGTCAAAGGATATATAGCACCGTTTGTATCTTCATTGATATGCGATTTCCAATCTGTCAAATTAATGTTTTCATCACCTTCAAAACTGCCGTTGGATATCTGGTTTTCCCCATCAATACTATAAATAGCAGACTCAGTAGTATACTCCTTACCTGCGCGGGACGCGGGGAATACAACGACTTTCTTAGAAGTACCTTTTACGGTTTCTCCATCAAATGTGGTGCTCGGCGTAAGATTCGCAACGGTAACAACATCACTGACAGTAACATTGCCTTCCGAATCGACAAATTCCTCGTTGTCAGAAGTCCAGGTTACATCAAAATCAGTGTGACCGTCATTTACGGAATCTGCAAGCTCAATCTTCTCTCCTTTGGACTGAGCTGCAACTTCTATTTCATCAAGAGCCTTTTTAACAGAATTTACCGTAGATGCTGTTGCAAAATCGGATGCTGTAATTTTAAGGTCATAAACGCCCATGCCGCCCCACTGAGTACCATACTCTCCTATATCAGCGGTTATATTTGAAATGCCGTTGATATTATCGACTTTTTCGGACGTACCAAGCACTTGACCGTCTTTATAGTATGTAACGGTATAACCGTCATCACCCTTGACTGCCTCAATGCGGAAGGCCACATCGCGAAGTGCAAGAACCTGGTCACGGCTAGTCGCTTCACCATAGTTAACTATATACTGTGTAGTACCAATACCAAAGTTGGCGGTGGCATTTGGCATATCCGGAATAGGATTGCCTTTGCCGGTTCCTGTATCCCAGAAGATTCGAGCAAAACTGTTGCCGTCAAGGTCTTTAAAATACCACGTCATGTAGTTGTCATCAGAAGTCTGTCTTGACGCAAATTTAAAATCAATTACTATCTTACCGGCGTCAAGGCTATTGGCAGCATTATTAAATGTAGCAACTTCGGTTACACCATTGCCTGCACCTTTGGCTGTATTTTTAAAGAATGTCAATGTGCTTTGGCCATTACCGTCTCCATAATCACCCCACTCGCCTTTTTGCCAGTTCTTCTCATTAAGCCTTACATGCCCCACGCTTGTCAAGCCATAATTATCGACTAGAACTTCGCCTGTATAGTCATAGCTGTTAAGGTCGTATATGACTTGTTCATCCGCCGCGCTTGCAACCAGCCCAAACGTGGGAACTACTGTCAGTACCATGGCCAGAACCACGGCAAAAGACAGAATCTTTTTTACGTTCATAATTTTTTTCCTCCTTGAAAAGAATTTAAAATTTTTTGTATATTTTGCCGCGCGGCCGGTCACAGCGGGGCGGCGCCGGGGTTTCGGTCGACCTCCGGCTTACCGGGGACGCGCCTTGCCGAACTGTGCCGCGTACAAAAATATACACTATAATTTTACCATGTTGAATTAAATTTGTCAACGAAATTATACCCCCCCCCCGAGTTTTTTTAACCAATTTTTGTGCGATTATTTTGTGCAATATAGACAAAAAACCCGTAAAAAAGCACGTCTCGGGGCGGCGCCGCGCCGTGTAATACTATTCCCTAATTATTTAGTATTACCGCAAAAAAACGGGGCCGCCCTCATACTGCCGGGGCGGCCCCATGTTTTTTGTCAGGTGATACTATTGCTGCTGCTTTGTCTTTGCGGAGCTGTCCTCCGAAAGAGTGAGATTGATAGTCAGGCGCTCGCCGTTGCGGTCGATAACCATTTCAACCTCGTCGCCGGCCTTATGCTTATCTCTCAAGGCGTTGAGTTCCGTATTTGTCCGTACCTCCTGTCCGTCGAAGGAGATAACTATATCGCCGCGCTGGATGCCGGCCTTTTCCGCCGCACTGCCGGCGGTAACGCCCATTACATACAGACCGTGGTCGACAGGCAGATACAGAGCCATCTCATTTGTGATGGGCTGGACGGTCAGACCGATGAGGGGCTTGCCGGTTACATAGCCGTAATTGATGAGGTCGTTGACAACGCTCTTTACCTCGTTGATGGGAATGGCGAAGCCCAATCCCTCAACGGTGCTGCCGCTGGAAGTGATGTTGCTGGAAATCTTCACGCTGTTGATGCCGATAACCTCGCCGTAGGCGTTGATGAGGGCGCCGCCGCTGTTGCCGTTGTTAATGGCCGCGTCGGTCTGAATCAAAGTCATCTGACGGTTGTCAACGGTGACGGTACGGTTCTTACCGCTGATAATGCCCTGGGTCGTGGTGCCGAAAAGCTCGTCGCCAAGGGGATTGCCGATGGCGATGGCCCTGTCGCCCACCTCTACCAAATCGCTGTCGCCCATAACGGCCACGGTCATACCGTCCACGGGGTCGATCTTGAGCACCGCAAGGTCGGACTCCTCATCGCCGCCCACAAGAGTTGCGGGGTACTCGTCGCCGTTATTGAACTTTACCTTTATATCGCTGCCGCCGTCAATGACGTGGTAGTTGGTGACAATGTGTCCGGTGTCGCTGATTATTACGCCGCTGCCGCTGGACACCGCCGTCTGGGTGCCGCCGCCAAAGAAGTAGAAGTTGTTCTGGTACTGAACCGTGCAGGAAATGCCCACCACAGAGGGGCCTACCATTCTCGCGATTTCACGGGTGGTCAATTCCCCGCCCTTATCGCTGCCGACAACGGTGCTGACCTGGGTGGTGTTGATCACGTCCTTGCGGCTTGACTCGAACATTGTGGCCTTTCCGTTCTTATTATTGATGGAGAACGCTCCAAGCACAAGCGTTGTGGAAAGAATACTTCCCGCAAGCGCACCGCAGATAACTCCGACCGCGAGCCTCGCGCCGCCCTTTTTCTTCTTACTGTTCTTTGGCCGAAGTACGTTTTCGGTGTACAGTTGAGTAGAGACAGGCTGAGGCTCCGCCGCATGGCCTTCTTCTTCATTCCAATTAAATTCATTATAATCCGTCATAAAAAATCATCCTTTCCTTTTTTTATAACCTTTTGATTATTATGCTATAATTATAGAATACAATTATTACACAGATATGAACTTCATTTTAAACTTGTTTTAAAAAATATGTCAATACTTTTTAAGGTAATACCGCACAGAGATTGTGCCCATATTGCGCCGCAGATTTTTTGACGGAATTACGAAAACGACGAAGGAATACTGTCGTATTTCAAGGAGTTTTCGTAAGATACGTCGGAAAAGATGCAAGCAAGATGGGTACAAAGCTCTAAAGCGGTCTTTGTGCGGTATTGCCTTAATACGGTTTAGTTTTTCACACCGGTAATGCCGGGCTTATCGAGAGTGAAGGTAAACCTCGTATACTCACCCTCCTTGCTCTCGGCCCAAATGCGGTTGTTGTGCTGGTTGATTATGGTCTTTACCAGATAAAGTCCCAGACCGACGCCCCGCTTATCCATGCCGCGGCTCTTGTCAGTCTTATAAAATCTTTCCCAAATATGAGCCAGATCTCTTTCGCTGATGCCCTCGCCGCTGTTTTCGATGCTGACCTCCACCTTGCGCACGGTCTCGGAGGTTTTCACCTTTATGTGTCCGCCCTCGGGAGCGTATTTTATTGCGTTGTCAAGCAGATTCATTACCACGCGGTAAATGGAGTCCTCATCGCCTACGGCGTAGCAGTTTTCCCGCTTGAACTCCACCTCCACGTCCAGATTTTTCTCCGTGATGGCGTTTTCATAGCTTATGACGCCCTTCCGCAGCATTTCGTTGATGTCTATCTGTTTCATCACCAGCTTGGCGGTGCCGCTTTCGAGGCGGCTGGTCTGGAGAAGATCGTTGACGAGGCGGCCAAGGCGCCGGGACTCGCTGAGCACTATATTCAGATACTTATCCCGCTCGTCCTCGCTTATGGTTCCGTCGATTATGCCCTCCACAAAGCCGCTGATTATCGTCATCGGGGTTCTCAGCTCGTGAGCGACGTTGCTGACGAAGCTGCTCCTGGCCTCGTCTATTTCCTTAAGGGCGCCGGTCATGTAGTTGAAGCTGGATATAAGCTCGCCTATCTCGTCCTCGGAGCGGCGCTCTATTTTTTTAGTGAAGTCGCCGGAGGCCACGGCCTTTGCCGCGGAATTGAGCTGGCTTATGGGGCGGGAAATGCTCCTTGCCAGCAGGAAGCTGAACAGAAAGGCTATCATCAGCGCGATGGACTGGGAGGTTATCAGCAGCCCCATAACCTCGTTCCGGGCCTGCTGTATCTGGGGCATGGGCTTGCAGACCGCCACCGCTCCCAGTATCAGGGAACCGCCGTTGTATTCGGTGTAAATCGGTTCCGTACAGACGAAGGTGTTTTTGGCGACGCCGGCCTCGTCGTTGACTATTCCGCTGGTGCTTTCGCCCTTCAGCGCCTTGCTTATGAGGCCCTTGCCCAGTTTGTCCACGTCTATGAATTCGCTGCCGCCGGCCATGGTAACTATTTCGGCGTTGGTATTCATAACAAGTATGGTGCAGCGGTTGTTCAAGCTCTGGGTCTCGATGTGCCTGAAAAGCCACTTTTGGGCCGAGCTGTCGTCAATAAACTGGCCCGTTATCTCCGCCACACGCTCCGCCACGTCCTCCAGCTCCTCGCTCTCCGTTCTGATTATATAGTTGCCAAGCTGACTGTAAAGCAGGGAGGCCGACAGTATGCAGGACAGAAGAATAACCAGCACCGTCGTCAGGAACACACGGGTGAACAGAGTTTTACCCAACAGGCTTCACCTCCGGCTTGACCTCGAACTTGTAGCCCACGCCCCAAACGGTCTTGAGGGACCAACTGTCGTCGTAGCCCTCCAGCTTTTCCCTGAGCCGCTTTACGTGGACGTCCACCGTCCGCGAGTCGCCGTAATAGTCAAAACCCCACACATCTTCAAGGAGCTGTTCCCTTGTGAACACCCGGTTGGGGTGACTTGCCAGGAAGTACAGCAGCTCCAGCTCCTTCGGCGGTATGTCAAAGGACTTGTCGCCAAGCGTGAGCTCGTAGTTGGTGAGGTTGATAACGATATTTGGATAACGTATGATCTTTTCCTCGCTCTCCTCCTTCTGAACCTCGCTTCGGCGAAGGACGGCCTTGACACGGGCCACCAGCTCCTTGCCCTCGAAGGGCTTGACCATATAGTCGTCGGCTCCCAGCTCAAGCCCCAGCACCTTATCGAAGGTCTCGCCCTTGGCTGTAAGCATAATGATGGGCATATTGCTGGTCTTTCGTATCTCGCGGCAAACCGTCATGCCGTCAACCTTCGGCATCATTATGTCGAGTATGGCCAGGTCGGGCTGCTCGGCGGCGAACTCCTCAAGCGCCTTTTCACCGTTGGAGCAGATCACCGTTTCAAAGCCCTCCTTTTTAAGATAGAGCCTGAGCAGCTCACAGATATTGGCGTCGTCGTCGACCACCAGTATTTTCTGAGTCTTTTTCATCTTTGTTATCCCCCTTCAATATATTGTTTACCTCCGTTATTCATGCTCGGGTAAATGCCGTCATAAATCATTTTTTATTGATATTATGAATTTAGCACAATATTATTTTCAATATTTGTTTTTTTTGTTAACAAATGTTGAATTTTGGCAATTAAAATGTTTGAAATTGTCTTATACTAATCCCGATTAAAAGCGTCAACCGAGGGGCGAGGATTTTTTGTGCCGGACAAGGAAGAGGCCGCAGGCAATACTGTATGTATTGGCAAGACCGATGACGCTGTACGGCGCGAAAAGGCCCGCACCAAATTGATGATTTTAGTTGGGATTAGTATAACTTAATTATAGCTTTAATCGTGGAGCTTGTCAATATATGTTTGAAAAATAAACCGTCCAGCGGCGATACGCGGGACGGTTTATCCAAAATTCACTTCTTTGCTCTGCCGCGGGCCGACGCCGTTAAAGAAGGGTCAGCAGGCTTCGCGCTTATTTTTCCGCTTTTTTACGGGAAAGGCCGGAGAATATTTTCGACACAAAGGGGGCGCCGGCCACGAACCAGAATACGCAGACAAACTGGGTAAGAGCCTTGGCGAAGCCCTCGGCAAGCCCGGCGGATATGAGAGTCTTTGAAAGCATATCGCCCACAAGGATATTCACTAATATGAAGGTGAATGCGCAGAACAGATAGCGCACAATTTTCTCGGTATTGCCGATGTCGGTGGAGAAGCGGATAAAGCGCCTCTCAATGAACCAGCCTATGAAGAAGCCGAGGCCCATTCCGGCGTTTTTAAAGGAGTCCACGGACATCTTCGCCGGGTCGACTATGAGCTTGCCGGCCTGGTCGTAGTCCATCGGGTAGGTACTGAGCGGCTTGAGAACTCCGTAGGCTATTAGCAGCAGACAGAGTACGATCCCGCCCAGAAGCACCCATACGTCGGCCTCGGGCCGCTTATCCATCAGCTTCATTACCTTGTTCACCGCAAAGAGCACTATGGCGGCAATGAGCAAGGCCACAATTACGTCCTGGGGAGTGTGTACGCCCAGATAATTTCGGGAGAAGGCCACCAAAATCACTACTACCACAAAGAAAATTCTGGCCCAAAGGGGAGTTTTCTTTCCGTTATATGTTTCGCCAACGGCCAGCCCGCCCCAGACCGTCGCGGCGTTGCCGGCGTGACCGCTGGGGAAGGAGTAACCCGTGGCCTCGGCCATGGCTTCCGGCACGGGTACGACTCTGGCGTCTCTTATCCATGGCCGGTAAACACAGGCGGTGATCTTTACGAAGCCGTTGACAACGCGGTTGGTGTACAGGGACATCATCATAAATATGCCCTGACGCTTGTCATAGCACCAATATACCAGGCCCAGAGCCAACAGCAAATACGGCGAGCTTACCGAGGTCTCGCCAAGGCGGGTCACAGCCTCGAAAAAGCTGTCGAAAATTCCGCCGGTGGCCTCACGAAAATGTTGAAGCAAAAGCAGCCAGCTTATATCCATAATAATATTACCTCCTCAATTTTAAATATCATTCGGCGACGTATTCCAACTCGGGCCAGCCCAGATGCAAGCCGTTGTAATCCTCAACGGTGCCGTTGCCGCTGTAATTGTTCACATATACCTCGGTTTGATCCTCATAGAGCTTTACGGCGTGGGGGCCGTCGGGCAGTTCAAGCTCAAGCACCCCATCGGTAACTTTACCGGTAAATGCTTCGCTTCCGTCAACTATGGCGGTGAGCTCGGCGGGTACACCTTCGCCCTTTACGGAGAACCGAGCCGTATACTTCCGATTCGGGTCATGGTTCACCGTTTTTATGCGGCCCTCGGCGACAGGCAGCTCGAGAGGCTTTTTGCCGTTCTCGGTAAGCTCCGCGATATAGGCCAGCACGCTTTCGGTAAGGCCGCTGCCCTCGGCAATAAACGGGCAGTCCGCAAAAGCGGCGTTGCCGATAACATAATCGTTTGATACAAGCACGAGCTTTGTGTCGGCGTCCTCTCTGTCAACGGCGGTTCCGTTGTTGAGAGCGACGGAAGTTATTTTAGCGCCCTTTTCAGCGTTGGGGTCGTACACGAAGCTCATACCGCCTATCTGGGGGAAGGAACCGGAATAAGATGCCGTCAGGAAGCCGGTTTCTTTATCTTGGGCCGTAACGGAGGAAACAAAGCTCTCGAGAGCGGTGTACAGCACCGCGGGAGTTATTTCCTTAGTCATTACCGCGTTGGCAAAGGGCAGGCAGTTGATAACACTGCCGATGTTCATTTCTCCGTTAGGTATGGCTGTGCGGAAGCCTCCGCCATTCTCTATCGCCACGATGGGCAGACCCTTCTTGTCGGCGGGCACAATGTCCTCGGCCTCGGCTATCATGGCGTCGCAGATAAGGTCGCCCAGATTGGTCTCGCCGGAACGGGACTCGGCAATCTTTCCGTTTACGGAGCCGCCCCAAAGGGTGTTGGCCGTAACGCCGATGGGCTGCTTGAGGGTTTCGCTGAGCTCACCGTTCAGCTCGTTAATTACGGCGGTCACCTCCGCATCCGGCGTCAATTCGTTGAAGAAAGCTCCGGACAGAAGGGTCTCGTCCACGGTAACCTTTCCGTCGTCGGCCACCGTTATCTCCATATGGCCCACATTGGCGCTGCCGGTGCCGGTCTGGGCAAGAGCGATGTTTGTGCCTTCGACCACTTCATCGACAACGCTGTGGCTGTGGCCGTCAATTATGGCGTCCAGCTCTGTGTCCTTCAGGGCAAGAGCCAGTTCACGGCTGGTACATTCGGCGGCATCGTCCAGTATGCCCATGTGCACAAGGGCGACTATGACATCGGCTCCCTCGGCGTCCAGCTTTTCAACCTGCTCCTTCGCGGTCGCTATCTCGTCGCGGAACTCCACGCCCGTGAGATTTTCGGGCTTTGTGGAGGTTGCGGTGGAGCGGGTGGTGAGGGCAAAGATGCCCACCTTTATACCGTTTTTCTCAATAATAACATTTTCGCCGTTGTTATCCTCGGCTCCGCAGAGGATATTTCCGTCGACATATGTATTGGCCGAAATTATCGGGAAGTTCGCCAACTCACGGAACTTACGCAACTGCTCCTGGCCGTAGTCGAACTCGTGATTACCCAGAGCCATAACGTCATATCCGGCGGCGTTCATTATTTTGATTATGTCCATACCCTTTGACTGAGAGGCAAGGGCCACGCCCTGGGTTGCGTCGCCGCCGTCGGCAAGGATGGCGTTTTCGGCCTTCTTAAGAGCGGCCACATAGTCGCTGCCGATAACGGAGCTTGAGCCAACAAGGCTGCCGTGCATATCGTTGGTATGGAGTATCACAACGGAATTGCCGTCGCCGCCGAGGTCTACGGTCTTTGCCTTGCCCTCGACGGGTTCAAGCTCCGCCGTCCAGGCGAATACCTTCGCGGTTACGGCGTTGGAGGGTTCGAACAGACCCACAAGCACCTCCAGCTCATCATCATTCAGCCCCTCGCCGACGCGCTTTACTCCAACAAGCCTGCCGGCTTCGTCATAGTAAGCCGCCATTCGGAGTGAAACGGCTTTTTCCTCCGTTCCGTCGGCGGCGAGAGCCGCGGGCATCGCCGCGCCGGCCACAAACGCGGCCGTAACAAGCGCGGAAATTCGTTTAATCAATTTGTTCATGATTTATCTCTCCCTTATAAAAATATAGGTTTATTTAACCTCAACGGCATAACTCAAATTGTCCAGCCATGTGGTGCCGTTCGCCCTCAGAGTGGACAGGTCGTTCAGCACAACTCCCCTGGGCTTGACTATGCCTTCGCCCGGGGACGCGGGGCTTACCAGCGAGCTGACGTCGCTTACGACGTAGTAAAAGCCGCCGTCCTCCCCAAAATAGAGCACCTCATGGCCGGGGAAGATCAATACCGTCCCCGCCGGGGCGCCGGTCAGAAAGGCAATTTTTTCCTCGTTTGTCATGGCCGACAATTCGGTAACTCCCGTCGGAACCTTTGACTGCCAGGTGGTGTTTCGCGGCAGCATAATGCCGAAGCACATATACACCTCGCGCACAAAAGACGAGCAGTCGTTGGAGTTCATCATTCCGCCCCAGCCGTAACGGTTGCCGAGGGCTTTCAGAGCCTGAGCGGCGACGTTGGCGGTTGTATAGGGCAGATAGCCCACGTTCACGTCACGGTTGGCCGGTATCAGAGCCAGCTTCTGACAGTATCCGCCGTTCTCATCTCTCGCGGGCAGCTTCACAACATAGTTGTCCCAGGGCAGCCGACCGGACACCGGGCCGGGCCAGTCGGTCACAAGCTCCAAAGCGGTGCCCATAGTGAGCATTTTCTCGTTAAGATCGGTGTCGGCGCTTGGCTCGAGATAGATCTTTTCACCGGTCACCAGCAAAATCTTTTCCGGCGCGGTGACCTCCAGCCATTGGGCCTTGTCCGCGCAGGCCGCTATATCCTCCGAGAGAACCCAGCCCGAACAGCACTGGGACTTTACAAGCGTGAATTTTCCGTCGGCGGTAGTGAAATACAGCGCCAAGGGTTCGTTCACGCATATCGGAGCGGAGACAAGATCGTCCCATTCCGGGTCGTCCGGACTGTCCGACAAAAACTCGGCGTAGGGATAGGCCTTCATCACGGTTCGGTTCACGGCCACGCCGTATTTCAGCTCCATGCTTTCGCTGACGGCGGCGTTCCTTATATTTTCTCTTATGGCCTCATAGTACTCCTCGCTCACCGGCTGACCGTCTATATAGAGGTTTTTGGGGGACTCGAAGCCCGCCATGCTGTCGGCCATCGACCGCCCGTCATAAGTCTCCGGCAGGGCGGCAAGATCGTTGGTGTTCGTGGCCTTTGTGTCAAGTATCGCCCGGTTGTAGGCCGCTATCTCCTCCCCGGTCATTATTACCTCGTCGGAAACGGCTCCCTTTTCCAGCCAGAAATCAAGCCGACACATTTCCGGAGTAACGTTGGGGGCCCTGAACGCGCCGTCATCGCCTACTCTGTTGGTGAAATCCTCGGTTATCGGCTCGGCCACAGGCTCGAGCAGCGAATTCCAACGGTACACGGCGCCCGACGAGGTACCCCGGGGGGCTTTCTCGCCGAGAATATCGGCGAGCCGTTCCTCAGACAGTTGAGAATCGGCCGTTTCGGCGGAAATAAGGCTCCCGTCGCCGGCGTAATAAGCGCATATGTAGTACGGCTCGGCCCCGTTCGCCATTACCGCCGGACAAAGCTTCACAGCCGCGGCCATTACCGCGGTAAATTTTTTCAAATTCATGGACTCTCTCCTTCCACATAAAATCGCACTATATATTATAACACCTTTATCATAAAAAAGCAACAGCTTTTTGCGTCTAAAAAACAGTAATTCGCGAAATGGCCGCGCCGCTCGGTGTCTGATTTTAATTAATATGACCCTGTGAATAAAAATCGCGCGGACCGGCTCCCACGCGATTTTTTTACTGTTGCAATATTTTCGGCAATGTGATATAATAAATAAGCATTTATTGTAACAAGGGAGGATAAATAACCATGGCTAAGCTCGAGCGCACGGTAAACGGTGATTTTTACAAGATATTGAGCAAAATAGAAGAAGGAATCCAAAGCGGAAGCGTTACCGCCTCGCTGGAAGAGTCGAGCGATTTCAGGAGCGGAACCGCCCGGTGCAGCGTGAGGGTATTCGAGCGTTACAGCTACACGGGCGGCAATCGGGTAAGCCTGAACGTGACCCTGTTCCAAAACGGAGACGGCCCCATAAGCCTGTCGGCGATAACCTCCGGCGGCAGTCAGGCTTTATTTTTCAAAATCAACACCTGGGGCGAGGAAGCCTTCCTCGACAAGATAAAGGAGCTTTTGGACTGATACTAATCCCCAACTAAAATCAGACATTTGCGACGGCCTTTTCCGCGCCAAGCTTCGTCATCGGCCTTGACAATACATACAGTATTGCCTGCGGTCTCTTCCTTGCCTGACACGAAAAATTCTCGTCGCTCGGTGTCTGATTTTAATTATGGATTAGTATGAACATTATTTCGGATAGCCCACAGTGCGCCGTCCGCAGGGACAAAGGGGCTCCAAGTTCGATTTCACGATAATAACCTTAAGGACGATCTCGCCCGGCTCCGGCGGGGTCGCTTTCACATCCACGTCAATCGGCTTTGACAAGTCGGCCAAATCAACGCCGCTGACGCTCAAAAGCCTTGTTTCGCCGCCGTCAAAGGCGGCCACGTAAGCCTTTATCCTGTCCTCGGGGCTTGCCGTGATACGGGGGTCGGGAGTAACTCTGACGGTGCCGTTAAAGCCGCCGCCCTCCCACCGATAATCGGTCAGCTCAATCTCCGGCGCGAGAATGGCGGATTCTCCGGCGTTCACCCAGACCGGATTGGAGTAGAAGCTGAGACTTGAATAGTTGTAGTCGTTCATTGTGTCGAAGCGGGTATTGCTGTCGGTAATGCGGTTGTGCATGGGGTCGGGCAACGGGTCGCCGTTGGCGTCGACTTGGGCCGTTGACACGCCACGGAGACGGATATACATATCCGCGTCGACAGGCAGCTCGCAGCTCAGACGGTAAACTCCGTCCTCGCCCTTCGCGGCGGCAAGCTCTTCCTTGGTAAAGGTGCGGACGATCTTCGCGTCGGTGTTGGAGGTGCCGGTGTATTGGCTTTCGTCCACCTTGCCTGTCACATGCCCCATGATAACGTCCACATGGTCAATTTCGGGCACATTGTCCACATCTATGCCGGTATTCGTACCGGCAATTTTTTCGTAGTTGTTGTTTTCGGGCACGGTAAAGCCGATATTCACCACGGCCTTACCGTTCCGCACGGCCTCGGCCTCGCCGCCCATGGACGCGCCGTTGACCGTAAATTGCAGGTCGGAAATAAGATTGCCGTACACGGAATAGGAGTTGCCGGAGCGCAGTCCCCTGACAACGTCGCCGTAGTCGAGCCTGCCGTCCTCGCCGGGCTCCACATACACATAGTTGGCGGAATACTCGTCGGGCCAGTAGCCGCTGGAAAACCGCCCGTCGGTGCTGACCTTGAAGTGGAAGTCGGAGTTGGTGAAGCTGTAGAACCTCCGTCCCTCGGAGAGCATGGCGTCCCAAACGCCGCCGGTGACGGCTATCATCTCGTCGGCTCCGGCTCTGATGTCGCCCTCGGGCAGCTCGCCCCGACCCTCACCGGACATATGGTTGCCGGGCATACCCTCAAAGCCGAATACAATATTCGGCGCCGCGTCGTTCAGACGGCGCAAATGCTCGATGCGAACCTCGCCGTTCTGTCCGTTGTGGCGGGAAGGGTGGTTGGGGAGGAGATAGCTGTCGGGGTAATTCTCCGCCAGCCACTTCGCGGCCTCATAGGTATCCTCAACATTGCCGTTGTTCCGGCGGTTGCCGTAAACCGCCCGCTCGTCAAGGTCGTCGTTCAGCGCTCCGCCGTCGGGATTGAATTTTGTAACATCGTACAGATCGGCGCTGTCGTCCCCGGCGGGAGCGAAAAGCCACTCAAAGGCGTGTATGCCCTGAACGGACTGATTGCCCTTACTGTCAAGCACGCCGACGCTGGCGTGGTC
>CANRJP010000001.1 GCA_947630975.1 uncultured Clostridia bacterium | reverse complement strand
CCTTGTCGGGGCCTTTGAGCATGGTTATGCTTTCGTTGCCGTAGGATCTCTTAGCCAAAACCATCTGTCCTTTCAAATACAACTAAATATTAATATAATATATATTTTACCATAAATTTGCCGCCGTGTCCATACCTATTTTTAATTTTTTGTATGTTTTGCGCGGCGGACGGGAGTTGTGAATGAGGAATGAGGAATAAACGGTAGGGCGCGACGACCACGGCGCGCCGCAGTATTAAACAGCAACAATGACAGAGAAGGTAAGCCTTCCCCTTTGAGGGGACAGACATCGCAAAGCGGCTGCACCTCATCAGTCGGCCTTCGCCGACAGCTTCCCCTCAAGGGGAAGCCTTGATATTATTTGTCATTTTTACCTTTGAATTGTAATTTCGTTTATAACTGTCAATATAAACGTTTGATGGCGGGCGCCCGATGAGCGCCCCTACGGTATCAAGGTTACGCTTGCGGTTTCGGCGCGCCGGGGTCGTCGCGCCCTACCGAATATTTGTCATTCATACTTATTGCATAAATTCACATTCTCAACGACAAATAAAACCGCTGTACAACCTATTCCTAATTCCTCATTCCTAATTCCTCATTTTCCACTCCTATTTCCTCGAACGCGAACGCCAAAGCCGCGTTATATATCACCCCGACGAAAAACGGGACATAAATCTCCGGCCCGGCGCCGTTTCGCAGCATGAGCCAGCTCAATCCGGCAAGAATCACCGTCCGGGGCAGGCTGCGCAGGGACAGAGCCGTCAGGGCGGTGGCCGTCAGCGCCCAGAACACCGGCACGCTGTCACCCGCCGCCAGCGTCCCCACAGCGGCCAGCAGTCCCCCCAGCACAACGCCGTACCAGCGTCCGGCCGGCGGCTCCGGCAGCGAGACGAACAGGGCCGCGCAAAGAAACACCAGCCCCTCCCGCCACACCCCCAGAAGGGCGCAGATACCCAGACCGAAAAGCAGACCGAAATATTTTTTCACAAAAGCACTCTCCTTTATGTTATGTAAACTCCCATATTTCAAGTGTTGCCGTTCGGGGCCGCCGATATTCTTTAAAAATATAGTTTGGTAATCTTTGAAAAATATTGGGACAAAATATTGACAATGGGCGGGATGTGTGGTATAATTCAGGAAAGACGAAAGAAATTAGGAATGAGGAATGAGGAATAAAATGTGTCCAAGGCTTCCCCTTGAGGGGAAGCTGTCGGCGTTAGCCGACTGATGAGGTGTAGGATGCGCAGCATCCGTTATAAAAATATACGTTTAAAATAACGCCGCCTGCGGCGGCTGCACCTCATCCACCGCAAGCGGTCCCCCTTCCCCTTGAGGGGAAGGCTTTAATCACCGGTCACCGTCTATTCCTAATTCCTCATTCCTAATTCCTAATTTCCCGAAGGAGGCACACCCATGACCGAAAAAATAACCGAACGCGCCATACTCTGCGGCGTACACCGGGATCTGCCGGACAGAACCGAGGACACCACCGACGAGACAATCGCCGAGCTGCGGGAGCTGGCAAAGACCGCCGGAGCCGAGGTGGTGGGCGTGATGGTGCAGAACAAGGATCACCCCGAGACCGCCGCATACTTCGGCGAGGGGAAGCTGGAGGAATTGAAGTCCTCCATAGCCGCTCTGGGGGCCGACCTGCTGATTTTCGACGACGAGCTGACCGGCAGTCAGATAAGGAACATCGAGGATATTACCGGCGTTCGGGTGATAGACCGCAGCACCCTTATTCTTGACATTTTCGCCTCCCGTGCCCGATCCAAGGAGGGCAAAATACAGGTGGAGCTGGCCCAGCTTCGGTACAATCTGCCTCGCCTGACGGGGCTTGGCACCCAGCTCAGCCGTTTGGGCGGCGGCATCGGCACCCGAGGCCCCGGCGAAACCAAGCTGGAAAGCGACCGCCGCCACATTCACCGGCGAATCGAGGCCCTTGAGGAACAGCTCGCCGAGGTGGAACGCCACCGTGACCTGCTCCGTGGGCGGCGCACCAAGGACGGGGTCGTCACCGCCGCTCTGGTGGGCTACACCAACGCCGGCAAGAGCACCCTTATGAACAGGCTCACCGGCTCGGACATCTTCGCGGCGGATATGCTCTTCGCCACTTTGGATCCCACCGTCCGCTCCCTCGAGCTTTCCGACGGGCGGAACGCCGTCATCGTGGACACCGTTGGCTTTATACGCAAGCTGCCCCACCATTTGATAAAGGCCTTCCGTTCCACTCTTGAGGAGGCCGCCGAGGCGGACGTCCTCGTCCACGTTATCGACGCCTCCGATCCGGAAATGCAGACCCATATCGCCGTGGCCGACGGCCTGTTGGAGGAGCTGGGCTGCAAAGCCGCCCGCACCGTGGCCGTTTTCAACAAGTGCGACGTCGCTCCGCCCCTGTCCCCGCGGCCCAGAGGCCGGTACACCGACTATGTGTCGGTCAGCGCCGCCACCGGCGAGGGTCTCGGCCGGCTCATGGAGATTTTGGAGGACGCCCTCCCCGGCAAAAAGCGGGAAGTCAGTCTGCTCTTCCCCTACTCCGACAGCGGCGAAGCCGCGAGGCTCCACGACACCGAGGTAATTCTTGAGGAGGAGTACACCGACGCCGGAATAAAAATGCGCATCCTTGCAGATGAGGCCGTGTATGCAAGAGTCAAAAAATGGGAAGCGTAAACCGCCGCGAATTGCCCTAATTTGGGATTAGTATTACCACTCTATGACCTCGTCCACGATTTTCCGCTGCTCCATGGCGGTTTTCCGCAGATAGACCCGTGTGGTCTCGATGTTGTCATGGCCCATCAGGTCGGCCAGAAAGGCGATGTCGTTGCAGCGTTCGAGAAAGCTTTTGGCGAAGCGGTGACGGAAGGAGTGGGGATAGACCACGGCAGGATCGATGTTGTAGCGCTTGGCAAATTTTTTGAGCTGGGTGGCGATGCCTCTGTTGGTTATTCGCTGGCCCCGCTGGTTGAGAAAGACAAAGCCGGAGTCGCGCTTTTCCGCGTTAAGCCAGGCCATCGCGTCCTTCTGGAGGGCTTTTGGTATGTAAATACGCCTGAACTTGCCGCCTTTTGTGTATAAATCAAGATAGCCCGCCCGAACGTTTTCGACCTTAAGCTGAAGGAGCTCGCTTATCCTTGCTCCCGTCGCTCCGAGAAAGCGTACCACGAAATACCATGGATATTCTTTGTCCCGGATGAGGCAGTTCTTAAGATAATCGTAGTCGGCCTCGCTGATAACGTTTTCCAGAAAGGTCTTTTGCTGTTCTTTTACAAAATTTTGGCGCCACTTTTCTCTGCCTATGAACTCGAGGTAGATATTTATCCCACGGAGCCGCAGATTTACGGTCTTTGGCCGGTATTTTTCAATGAGACTCTGGCGGTAGCTCTTGAGGTTTTTGATGCTGAGTCTTTCATATTTTTCCTGATACTGGTGGACGGACGTCAGATAGGAGCGAACCGTGTTTTCCGAAAAATTTGTGCCCTTGAGATATTCCTCAAATTCTTCGATTTTTTCCAACATTTCAATTTCCTCCCTGTACAAAATTCTAAAAAGAGGCCCGGAATGGGCCGCTTTTCATTTTGTCCCCTCCCAGTCGTTTGTTATATTAATTATACATCTTTTCCCGAGGACTTTCAATGAAGTATTTTGAAAAAAAATTTAAGGCAATACCGCACAAAGATTGCGCCCGTATTGCGCCGCAGATTTTTTGACGGGATTACGAAAACGACGAAGGAATACTGTCGTATTTCAAGGAGTTTTCGTAAGAAACGTCGGAAAAGATGCAAGCAAGACGGGTACAAAGCTCCTTGGCGGTCTTTGTGCGATATTGCCTTAAGGCAATACCGCACAAAGATTGCGCCCGTATTGCCTTAAACGTTACAAAATGACCGGCTGGAGCTGCCGCCCCTCAAGGGCGGCGTCCACGGCGGGGAGCATCATATCCCAACGGGCCACCATGGAGTTGGGCTTGCTGACGGGATCGTCCTGGGCGAAGGGTACAAAATAGACATTTTTGTAATTCATCAGAAAGCCGATATTCTTTGCGGCGGCCCCGAGGGCGTCGTTGGTGGACGGAGCAATGATCACCGGACAGCGGTTGCGGAGGGTCGACTTGGCCGCCATGGTGACGCTGGTGTCGGTTATGCCGTGAGCCAGCTTGCCCAGAGTGTTGCCGGTGCAGGGAGCGATAAGCAGGGCGTCCAGCAGCTTTTTGGGACCGATTGGCTCCGCCTGGGCAATGGTAATTATGGCCTTTTTCCGGCAGATGTCCTCTATTTCGGCCACAAAGTCGGCAGCTTTGCCGAAGCGGGTGTCGGTTGAGGCCGAGTTTCGGCTGAGTATGGGCACAAGCTCCACTCCCTGATTGGAGATATGGCGCATTTCGTCAATTACCTTGCGGAAGGTGCAAAAGGACCCCGTCAGGGCAAAGCCCAGCTTTATCTGAGACAGATCCATCTCACTCACCGGCCTCCCTGAAAATGTTGTATACGGTTTCCTTGATTATTTCTCCGGCGGTGACGGGGGCGACCTTACCCGGAAGGCCCAGCGCCCGAATGACGCTGACGCCTATTTCTCCGGCGGTCTCGGTGTCCACCCCGCCGCCGCTGCCGGCAAGATCGATTATCAGTCCGCCACGCATATTCGCCAGCACCGTCTTGTCTATGACCTTGGCGGGCACCGTGTTGAAGATAACGTCGGCGCAGGCGGCCGCCTCAGGCAGCATGGAATAGGGGGCGGGGGTGAGGCCGGCGGCCCGTATCAGGGCGAAGTCGGCGGGCTTGCGGGCAAAGACCGTTGTCCGCGCCCCCAGCTCCCGCAGGAGTTTGGAAAGATACTTGCCTATCCTGCCGTAGCCGGTGACTACCGCGTTTGAGCCGTGCAAGGTTATGGGCAGCTCCTCCATGGCTATCTGAATGGCGCCCTCGGCGGTGGGTATGGCGTTGGCTATCTCGAACTCCTCACGGGCCAGATAATCCACATAGGGTATACCGTAGACGTCAAGAAGAGTTTTTGCTTTTTCGCCTATCTTTCCCCCCAGCAGAAGCTGACGGTCGTTCATAAGACGGAAAAGATCCTTCATAAGTATGGGACGCAGCAGCTGCGGCGCACTGACAGTCTCGCCGTCGGCGGAGACCGGCAGGCCCAGCACCACTATATCCGCCCCGCCGAGGGCGGTTTTCAGCGCCATATCCTCGGTATAGCGGCGAACCTCCAGCCCGTCCCTCTGCATCGATGTGCAAAGCCGGTCTATCCGGGCGTCGCCGCCTATGACTAAAATTTTACCCGACATATATATTACGGAAACGGAAAGTCCCCGTTTCCTCCTCCCTTCATATATTTATCCTCGTTACATACTATGCCGCCGGAATAAATTTGCCCACGGCGGAGGCCCAAATTCCGACATAATTCGCGGCGTTTGAAACAAAGAAGGGGGACGGACGGGTAAAAATTCATTGCCATACTTCCGTTTTTGCGTAATAAATTAAAATTTCTGTCATAATCTTTAAATTTACACTTGATTTTTTAATCGGCTTGTAGTATAATGATGTAGCATGACGGTTTGTGTTCAATCACAGAGGAGTGTGAATAATGACAGTTATACCTTTCAGGGGACTTCGCTATTCGGGCAAGGATCTGGCGAATGTCACGACTCCGCCTTACGATATTATTTCTCCCGGGGAGCAGGAGGAGTTCTATAACAGGGATCGGGACAACGTTATCAGACTTGAGTACGGATACCAATTTCCCGCTGACACCGACACCGCCAACCGCTATACAAGGGCCGCCGCCGAATTGCGGCGTATGCTTGACGAAGGGGCGCTGGTTCGGGATGAAAATCCCTGCTTTTATATATATGAGGAAATATTCACCCACGCCGGACGGGAAATGTCGCTGAAGGGCGTAATCGGCGCGGTGGAGCTCAGCGAGTTTTCCGAGAAAAAAGTGCTCCCCCATGAGGAAACCCTTTCCAAGGCCAAGGCCGACCGGTTCGAGCTGATGAAGGCCACCGGTTGCAATTTCAGCCAGATATACTCTCTCTACAACGACCGAAGCGGCGAGCTGCCAAAGCTTATCAACGAACTCTCCAAGGGAAAGCCCGACTTGAGCTTTGTCGCTTTTGACGGCCTTCGCCAGAATGTGTGGATCGTTTCCGACCCGGAGATCACCGGCAGGATAAGCCGGCTCTTTGAGGGTAAGCAGCTTTTTATCGCCGACGGACATCACCGGTACGAGACCGCGCTGAACTACCGGCGCTATATGGAGGAAAAGGGAGCCGAAGGCGATTTGTGGAAGTACTGCATGATGTTCCTCGTGGATATGAACGACCCGGGACTGGTGGTGTTCCCAACTCACCGTATCGTTCGCGGAATACGGGATTTCGACGGAGAAAAGCTGGTTGAGGCCGTTAAAGCGGATTTTGACGTTACCGAGATAAGGCGGGACGAGGCGGTAAAGCTTCTGGATGAGAATAAGGAGCACAACGCCTTTGTCCTCTGTTACGGCGGTAAGAGCCTGCTCCTTGTGCTGAAGAACGGCGGCGCCATGAAAGCCGCTCTTCCGGATAAGGGGCCGGAGTACAGGAGCCTTGACGTGAGCGTGCTCCACACGCTTATACTTGAAAAGGTGCTGAAAATAGATAAGGAAAACATGGCAAAGCAGATAAATCTCACCTATACCAGAGACCCGGAGGAAGGCTTCGCCGCCGTGGACGGCGGACAGGCCGACTGTGTGTTCCTGCTGAACGGCACAAAGGTGAGCCAGATAAAAGATATCTCTCTTGTAAACGAAAAGATGCCTCAGAAGTCAACATATTTTTATCCCAAGCTTGTCACGGGCATAGTCATAAACCCGCTGACGGATATGTAGACATAGGCGCTGTAAGGATGGTGAAAAGATGAATCTTGAGGAAAAGGATATCGAGCTTGAGGAGGAAGAAGAGGAGGTCAGTATAGACCTGCTCGAAATAATCGGAGCGCTCAGGAGCAAGCTGGCGTGGATAGTCGCCGCGTCCCTTTTCGGAGCGGTGCTGGCCTACGGTATAAGCTGCTTCCTCATTACGCCCCTGTATCAGGCTCAGGTTATCATGTACGTAAACAATCGCAAGTCCAATACCTATGCCGAGTCGATCTCAAGAACTCAGATAACGACCGCGGCGGAGCTGGTGCCCACGTATCAGGAATTTGTAAATATAAAACCCGTAATGCAGCGCGCCATTGACGAGGGAGGACTGACGGGCTATACCCCCGAGGATCTGTTGAAAATGGTCAGCACTCAGTTGATTGAGGACACGGGTATATTCGCCATAACCGTTACCGGAGCCGAGCAGTTCGACGTGGCGGAAATCGCAAACGCCGTCGCCCGCAGCAGCACGTCGGAAATAACCGAGCACATCGAGGGCGCCACGACCACCATAATAGATTACGCCGTGGATCCGATGCAAAAGTCATACCCCAGTAACAAAAGGAACGCGCTGATTGGCTTTCTGGCCGGCTTTGTGATAAGCTCCGCCATCATTTTGGCAATATACTTTCTTGACACACGGCTCAGGAAAACCGAAGACTTTGCCAAGGCCATGGACGCTCCCGTGCTGGGCATGATACAGAGCATACAGCTTAAAACACCCGACGCGGACGGCAAGACACAGAACGACAGCAAAAAATCAGAGAAATCGGGAGGCAAAAGGTAAGCCATGAAAAAGAAATCCATCAGGAAAATGCTCGGTCTTGGAAAGCGCAGCCATCAGTCCGTGGCTGACAGCATGACCGTCGAGGAGAAAAGACTTTATATTCTGAACGACAAGACCCCCTTTCAGATAAAGGAGGCCTATAAGGCTCTGCGTACCAACATCCTTTTTTCTCTGCCGGAGGAAAAGAGCAACAAGATAATAATCACCAGTTCTCTCGCCAGCGAGGGAAAAAGCACCACCTGCGTCAACACGGCGATTTCCTTTGCCGAGACCAACAAGAAGGTCATAATTGTGGACTGCGACCTCCGCCGTCCCAATATTGCCAACCTTTTGGATGTGCCGCAGAAGCCGGGTCTTTCCAATGTTTTGGTAAGAATGACCGACCTTAAGTCCGCCATCCACCGTAACATCAGGGAAAATCTGGACGTGCTGGTGAGCGGCGAGATACCGCCCAACCCCTCTGAGCTTCTGGACTCCGCCCGTATGCAGGAGGTCATCGAGACCCTCAGTCAGGAATATGACTATGTGTTTATTGACACTCCTCCCGTGCTGGCGGTGACGGACACCGCCGTGCTCACCAAGTATTGCAGCGGCGTGCTCCTGCTGGCACATTACAATCAGACCGACAAGGGAGCCGTTTCCGAGGCGGTGGAGCAGCTGCGCCTGGCCAACGCCAAGATATTGGGCGGCATATTTAACGGCATCGAGGCCGACGGCGAGGGATATAAGTACAAGTATAAGCGTAAGGGCTATTACCGTTACGGCGGCTACCGTTACGGAGGTTATCGCTACGGCGGCGGGGGCTACGGCTACGGATACGGCGAGAGCCGTGAGTCGAACGGCGGAGAAAAAGCCGGCGAAAAAAAGTGATACGGGCCCGCCGGAAAATTTTTGAGGATTTTTTAAAAAAAGCCTTGCATTTAAGTATAAAAGGTGATATAATACTACCTTGAAAACCGATTGAATTTTTATGAAGCCCGTTATGGAGGTGAAAACCATGCCTAATATTAAGTCCGCGAAGAAAAGGGTCCTCGTTATCGAGAAGAAAACCCTTCGGAACCGTATGATCAAGTCCGCTATCAAGACCGAGATCAAAAAGTTTAACGCCGCCGTTGCCGGAGGTGACAAGGCCGCCGCTCAGGCGCAGTTCACCTATTGCGTTAAAAAGCTTGACCAGGCCGCGGCCAAGAATGTGTTCCACAAGAACACCGTCAGCCGCAAAAAGTCCCAGTTGGCTACGGCTCTCGCCGCAATGTAAGGGACTCGGCAAACAGTATATTGCCTGCAAAATTCAGAGCGTGCGGTTTGCGTATGCTCTTATTTTGCGTTGTAAAAAATGGCGCACCGGGTCGTCGCGCCCTACCGATAATTTTGTCATTGGAGGTGTGTAACCTTCGCGCGATGAATGTAGCCTTGATACCGTAGGGGCGGCCATCGGCCGTCCGCTATCAAACGTTTACGGCTGTGATTTTGAACTTTATTACGACAAGTATATTCACAAAATCGTGCAAATATTACCATAAAATTGTGTAAGCGGACGCGCAATGCGCACCCCTACGGAATCCGAACAAAGAAACCGCCTTTTTACGGGAAAAAGACGGTTTTTCTATTTTAGCCCTTGAACGCTCTGCACGGCGTTTTTTATTTAAGGCAATACCGCACAGAGATTGTGCCCATATTGCGCCGCAGATTTTTTGACGGAATTACGAAAACGACGAAGGAATACTGTCGTATTTCAAGGAGTTTTCGTAATAAACGTCGGAAAAGATGCAAGCAAGATGGGTACAAAGCTCTTTAGCGGTCTTTGTGCGGTATTGCCTTAAGCTTTTCTTTCGGCACGGGCATGAGCTTTTCGCCCCTCACCAGATAAGCCCGGTCTGCAATCCTCATCATGGGGGCGTCGTTCATGGAGTCCGAATAAAAGTTGGCGATTTGCCCCTCGGGAAATACGGCCCGGAACAGGCCGGGCTTGTTTTGCCGGAAGCACAGGGACTCCACATGACCCGTCGCCGTGTCCACATGGGAGCATATGCAGTGCTTTATCCCCAGTCTGGCGCATATTTCGTCCAGCAGGAAGCTCACTGAGGCGGAGACCACAACGTCGTCGTCCCGATGGGCCTCGAGGTAAAACTTTTTTATCTTTTTTTCTTCTCTGTCCCAGAAGCCGCCGACCATGCTCTCCACGTTCCGCACCTTTTGAAAGAATTCGACGGCGTATTTTTCCGCCAGCGCTATCAGCTTTTCCCGGCTGAGTATGAGCAGCTTATACCGGAGCCAGGTGGCGAAAATGATGAATAGGTATTTTAACAGCGATGGATACCGCCTGACGCAGTAAAAATAGAAATCCAACACACTTTCGCCGTCGTAAATGGTGTTGTCGAAGTCGTATACGTTCACGGAGCGTCCTCCTTTTTTTATTTGAATTTCTTGAGCCGAAGGGCGTTCGTCACGACGAACACCGAGCTGAAGCTCATGGCCGCCGCCGCCAGCATGGGGCTGAGCTTTATCCCGAGAGTTGAGTACAGCGCTCCGGCGGCCACCGGTATACCGATAACATTGTAGAAAAAGGCCCAGAACAGATTTTGACGGATGTTGCGGATTGTGGCCCGGCTCAGGCGGAAGGCGTCTACGGCGTCAACAAGTGAACCTCGCATGAGAACCACGTCCGCCGCCTCGATAGCCACGTCGGTTCCGCCGCCTATGGCCAGCCCCACGTCGGCACGGGTCATGGCCGGGGCGTCGTTTATGCCGTCGCCCACCATGGCAACGCGGCATTCCCGCTGCAAGTCGCGTATTTTACTCTCCTTGCCGGCGGGCAGGACGCCCGCTATAACTTCATCTATGCCCGCCCGGGAAGCTATGGCTCGGGCGGTTTTTTCGTTGTCGCCGGTAATCATTATCACCCGCAGCCCCAGCTCCTTCATGGCGGCGACGGCGGCGGCGCTGTCCTCCTTTATGGGGTCGGCCACGGCTATGAGACCCATGGCCCTGCCGTCACAGGCAAAGTACAGGGGAGTTTCCCCTTCGTTGGCGGCGGCTTCGGCTTCGGCACCATAGGCCGAAACGTCAACTCCGTATTTCTCCATCATGCCGAGGTTGCCCGCGATTACGCTTTTGCCCTGTACGTCGGCCGAGATGCCAAGCCCTTCTATGGCTCGGAAGTTTTCGGCCGCCGGGCAGTCTATACCGTTGTTTTTTGCGTACTCGGCGACGGCCAGAGAAAGTGGGTGCCCCGACATGGCCTCCACCGCCGCCGCGAGGGGCAGATCCTCCGCCTCCATTATCACTCTCGTAACGGCGGGCCGCCCCGCGGTCACGGTGCCGGTCTTATCCAGAACCACGGCCTTCACGGCCCGCAGAGTTTCAAGAGCCTCGGCGGACTTGATGAGTATGCCTTTTTCGGCGCCCTTTCCGGTACCCACCATGATGGCCGTGGGAGTCGCCAGCCCCAGCGCACAGGGGCAGGAGATCACCAGCACCGCGATGGCGAAGGTCAGGGCTTTTCCCACACCGGCTCCCGCCAGCATCCATATTATAAAGGTGACTATGGCTATTGAGATGACCACGGGCACAAAGACGCCGCTCACACGATCCGCAAGCTTTGAGATAGGGGCTTTGGAGCTGCCGGCCTCCTCGACCAATTTGATTATCTGTGAGAGGGTGGTGTCCGGACCCACGCGTTCCGCCCGGAGACGGAAGTAGCCGCCGGATACTATCGTCGCGCCGATGAGGCTGTCGCCCTCCTTTTTGAACACGGGTATGCTTTCGCCGGTTATGGCCGATTCGTCCACGCTGCCGCTGCCGTCGATTACGGTTCCGTCCACGGGCACGCTTTCGCCGCCCTTGACAATGAGGACGTCGCCCACCTCCACCTGGCCTATGGGTACCTCAACCTCTTCGCCGTTACGGAGCAGGCGGGCGGTCTTGGGCGTCAGGCCGACCAGTTTTTCGATGGCGTCGCCGGTGTGCCGCTTGGAGCGGGCCTCGAGGAACTTGCCCAGCGAGATGAGGGTAACGATCATGGCCGCTCCCTCAAAATACAGGTCGTGGATAAAGTGACCCTCCCCCATGAATATCCGTATCATGGCGTACAGGCTGTAGCCCACGGAGGCCGTCGCCCCCAGAGCCACCAGCGAGTCCATGTTTGGCGCGCCTTTGAATAGGGCCTTGAAGCCGTTGAGGAAGTATTTTCGGTTTATGACGAGTATGGGCGCGGTCAGCACAAGTTGTATCAGCCCCAGAACCGCCAGAGCTTCGGTTGGCATGGGCAGACCCCACATATGCCCCATGGAAAAGTACATCAAAATCACGAGCAGAGCTGCGGAAGCGGCAAGCCGCCGCCCCATGAGCTTTATCTCGTCTCCGGCGTTCCTTATGGGGCCGGTTCCCTCGGGATAGGCTCCGTAACCGGCGCCCGTGACGGCGGCTATGATTTTTTCCGAATCGACGAGAGCCTCGTCGTAGTCGACGCACATGGTGTTCCGCAGCAGGCTCACCGCCACGCTTCTGACGCCGTCGAGCCTGCCCACCACATTTTCCACTCGGGCGCTGCACGCGCTGCAGCTCATGCCCGTAATATCAAAATTTTTCCTCATGTTATCGCTCCTTACTGAATATATTATATAATGCGGCTGTAATTTTGTCAATATTTATGCGGAGGTTTACTTAAGGCAATACCGCACAAAGACCGCCAATGAGCTTTGTACCCGTCTTGCTTGCATCTTTTCCGACGTATCTTACGAAAACTCCTTGAAATACGACAGTATTCCTTTGTCGTTTTCGTAATTCCGTCAAAAAATCTGCGGCGCAATACGGGCACAATCTCTGTGCGGTATTGTCTTATATTATACTCGTTTGCGCGGAAAAAAACAAGAGGGCACTTTTTTTATAGGGAGTATGGAAAAAGTGAGTGCGGGGAATTTCCAGCGTGCCGCCGCGCGAAAAAACGTATGCCGCCGCAAAAAAGAAGTCAATACCGCATAAATAGGCCGGTAAAAAATTTTTAAAAATTTTATAAAAAGGGGTTGCAATTTTGGGACAAAGAGTGTAAAATAAGATTATAGGTGCAACTAAATGCAAAAAAGTGACGGATTGGTGGTGAACAGTTCATGAACGAAGAAATAAACGATAAAACAGAAAATGCCTCTGAAAATGCGGAAAGCGAACGGGCGGAGGAGCAGCTTCCGGCCCATGAAAAGGAATTTATCGGAAAATATTTCTTCAGCATGGACTCAAAGGGCCGCATAACCCTTCCGGTAAAATTCCGCGAAGAGCTGGGCGAAGGCTTTTATGTCACCAACGGCTTTGAAGGCTCTCTTTCCGTTTTTGACAGGGAGAGCTGGGCCGCTTTCAGCGGCAAGATAAAGAGGCTGCCCATCACGAGCAAGCCCGCCAGATTTTTGAAGCGTACCTTTCTTTCCGGCGCGGACAGGCCTGAACCGGACAAGCAGGGCAAAATACTTATTTCGCCGCCCCACAGGGAATTTGCCGGTCTGACAAAAGATGTGGTGATCCTGGGAGTTGGCGATCACATTGAAATTTGGGATCAGCAGCGGTGGATGGATTACAATGACGGCAATATGAGCGTGGAAGATGCCGCCGAGGAGCTGGATCAGTTCATGATATAATCGGTGACGTGAACGTAGTTACATAAACAGGAAACGGGGTGCGGCCATGGCCGGAGAGTTTGAGCATATAACAGTGATGGCGGAGGAAACCGTCGAACGGCTCAATGTACGGCCCGGCGGCCTCTATGTGGACTTCACCCTCGGGGGCGGGGGACACAGCGCGAGAATTTTGGACAGGGGCGGTACAGTCGTGGGCATCGACCGGGATGCCGAGGCCATCGAGTTCTGCAAAGACCGTTTTGCGGAGCTTGGGGACAGGTTCATACCCGTCCGCGACAACTTCAAAAACATCGGGAACATTCTCGAAAAACTGGAGTTGGGCCGCCCCGATGGTATTGTGGCCGATTTGGGGGTATCCTCTCCTCAGTTGGACAAGCCCGAAAGAGGCTTTTCTTACATGAGTGACGCTCCGCTTGACATGAGAATGGATACCTCCGGTGGCCTTACCGCCAGAGATGTGGTGAACGGCTACTCCGAGGAGGAGCTGTTCCGGGTGATAAGCGAACTGGGCGAGGAACGCTGGGCCTCGCGGATAGCCAGGTTCATAGACGAAAGACGAAAACAAAGGCCGATCGAGACCACCTTTGAGCTGGTGGACGTGATAAAGGCCGCCATACCGTCCGGCGCCCGTAAAGACGGCCCCCACCCGGCAAAGCGAACCTTTCAGGCCATAAGAATAGAAGTCAACGGCGAGCTGGAAATTCTGGAGGGCGCCGTCCGCGCCGGTATCGGAGCCTTGAAAAAGGGCGGCCGTATGGCGGTCATAACCTTTCACAGCCTTGAGGACAGAATAGTCAAAAACACCTTCGCTTCTCTCGAACGGGGCTGTGTGTGTCCCAAGGATTTTCCGGTTTGCGTATGCGGCCAAAGGCCCACGGTCAGAGTGCTGACCCGCAAGCCCGTTACCCCCTCCGGCGGCGAGCTGGAGACAAATCCCCGGGCGAGAAGCAGCAAGCTCCGGGTGGCGGAAAAAATCACAGACTGAATCAGGGGTTGAGATAATGTTTGAAGTCAGGGGATCAAGCGCCCTTCAACAGGAAACTGTAATAGAAGTCCCGCAGGTCGAACAGGAGCCGCGGCGCCAACGGCCGGTTCGCTCCAAGACCCGAAAGCGGAAACTTACCGGCCGTAAAAAGGCCGTTATTGTGCTCTGCATTTTCGCCGTGTCGGCCATGGCGGCGGTGGTGCTGATACTCATGGCTAATTTGAACACCAACTACCGCATACTGAGCCGCCAGAAAGCGGAGCTTGCCAATATCGAGGCGCAGGTGGAGCAGCTTGCCTCTGAGACCGAGGGAGCCTCCGTCGTGGCCGTCACCGAGGAACAGGCGGCGGAGCTGGGACTGTATAAGGCAGGTAAGGATCAGGTGGTCTATATCACTCTTGACGACGCCGACAGCGGGCGTGTTCTGGCCGAGGACGACAGCAATGTGGGCATTAACGCGTTTTTCAATAAAGTGAAGGCCATAGCGGAATATTTTTATTGATAAAATTGTATCATGTAATAACGGTAACATTTGATTTTCAAAAGTCCGGGCGCGTACCGGACTTTTGACACCTGTGGAGTGTGCCGTAAGGTAATGCGGTATAGTATTAATTTCGGTACACTCGGGAGAGTGAACGCTTGCCGTATACAGAAAGGGGCCCGGTATGAGCAGGGGAAAGTTGTCTATAAAAAAGAGAATGAACGTGGTGCTTACTGTTTTTATGGGCGTCTTTGTATTTCTGACGGGCGCTTTGGCATTCAGACAGTTCATTCAGGGGCCGGAGCTTCGGGCCGGGGCGGAGGCGCTGCAAACCAGAGATCAGAAAATTGCCTCCAAACGCGGGAATATTTATGACAGAAACATGAATATACTTGCTACCAGCGGCACCGCCGAGAGGATATATCTCAACCCCAAGCTGATTGATGAAACCGAGAGTGAGGCCAGAGAAAAGAAGGCCGAGGCGGAAAAGGAAGCCCGTGAAAAGGGCGGCGCGGTAGGGGAGTTCCCCAATGTGAATTTGAGCGAAAAGGTTGTCAATGTTCTCACAACAAATCTGGGCGTCAGCGAGGAGTGGGTGAGAGAGCAGCTTGCCAAGAAGGACAGGGTCTCGATTGAGGTCAAATCCAATGTGGAAAAGTCCGTGGCCGACAAAGTCCGCGAGGCCGATCTGCCGGGAATCGAGTTTACGGGGGACACCAAACGCTATTACCCCAACGGCTCTTTGGCGGCCCAGCTTCTGGGCTACTGCGGCAAGGACGGTCAGGGCCTCGAGGGGCTGGAAAATATCCTTGACGACGAGTTAAGCGGAACGGCGGGACGGGTGCGCTCGGCCAAAAGCGCCGCCAACGGAGATATGCCTTTCCAGTATGAGACTTACGAGGCCGCCGAGGACGGCAACAACGTCATTTTGACCGTAGACAAGACCATACAGCAGATAGTGGAGAACAACCTGCGCACCGCTTACGAGGAAAATAACCTTACCAACGGCGCGGCTTCAATCGTGATGAATCCCAAGAACGGCGAAATATACGCCATGGCCGTCATGCCCACCTATGACCTCAGCGATTACAACACCATCACCGATGATACGCTGCTGGCCCAGGTAGATGAGCTGCTGGCGGACAACAACCGGAAGTACGCCGAGGCCCAGGCCCGTATCGAGGCCGGCGAGCCGGAGAAGGGCGACAAGGATTTAAAGGAAATGACCTATAACGAGGCCTACGGCCAGATGGTGATAAAAATGCACCGCAACAAGGCGGTGGTGGACTCCTACGAACCCGGCTCCACCTTTAAGACCGTGACCGCCTCCGCCGCTTTGGAGGAGGACGTGGTTAAGCTGGACGACACCTTTGTTTGCACCGGCTCCAAAATTGTCAAGGACAGGGAAATTCACTGCTCCAACAGAGAAGGTCACGGCACCGAGACCTTCGTGGAGGGCATCATGAACTCCTGCAACCCCGTGTTCATGGAGGTGGGGGCGCGGCTTGGCGCGGAAAAATTCGATAAATACTTTAAGGCCTTCGGCCTGACGGAAAAGACCGGCTTCCTTATTCCCGGCGAGTCCAAAGGCTCCCATCACACTCTTGAGGAGCTTGGCCCCGTGGAGCTTGCCACCAGCTCCTTCGGCCAGACCTTCACCGTCACGCCTCTCCAGATGATAAGGGCGGTCAGCGCCGTGGTAAACGGCGGCTATCTTATGGAGCCCCACATCGTCAAGGCCTATACCGACAGCGAGGGCAACATAACCGAGACCGTTGACCCCGTCACCGTTCGGCGGGTAATCTCCGAGGAGACAAGCGCCACCATGCGCGAGGTGCTGGAGAAGGTCGTCACCGACGGCGGCGGCAAGGCGGCCTACGTCAAGGGCTACCGTATCGGCGGCAAGACCGGCACAAGTGAAAAATATCCCCGCGGCAACGGCCTTTACGTCGCTTCCTTCGTGGGCTTCGCACCGGCCAATGATCCGGACATAGTCTGCCTTATAATTCTTGACGAGCCCCACGACGTGCCCATCTACGGCGGAACCATCGCCGCCCCCGTGGCCGGCGCCATAATCTCCGAGACCCTGCAATATTTGGGCTACGAGCCGCAATACGGCGATGAGGACGCCGAAAGCTTAAAAATCAACGTCCCCGGCATAACAGGAAAAACCGTTGAAGAAGCGACCTCGGAGATCGAGGAAATGGGTCTGAGAATCACGGTCAAGGGCGAGGGAGAAACCGTCCTCCGCCAGATACCCGCCGAAGGCGCCGAGCTCAGCGGCGGCAGTCTGGTCATAGCCTATACCGAGGAAGCCGCCGACTCCGAAGCGGACATAACCGTGCCGTCGGTCAGCGGAAAAAGCTACAGTCAGTCCAAGTCCATACTTGAGAAGGCCGGACTGAGTATCGCAATCGAGGGCAATATCGGGCCCGAGGAGCTGGAGGAGGGAAGCTTGGCCGTCAGCCAAAATCCCGCCGCCGGCACGGTGGTACAAAACGGCAGCACCGTGTATGTGACCTTCGGAACGTAAAAAATAAGAATAAAAGACGAGAAATAGAAAATTCCCGAAAGGAGTAAAATTTTGCGGCTTTACGAAATGTTGAGGCTGCTTAAGATAAGCTCCGGCGGCATTCCCGACAGGGAGCTGACCGGAGTGACGTGCTCCACGGATAAGGTAAAAAAGGATTGCGTTTTCTTTGCCATAAAGGGGACAGAGACCGACGGTCACCGCTTTGTCCCTTTGGCGCTGGAAAAGGGCGCCGCCGCCGCAGTCGGCGAGGAGGCGCTCGGCATGGACGGGTACGTTCGGACGGAGAATTCCCGACGGGCTCACGCCTTGGCCCAGAGCCTGTTTTGGGGGCGGCCGCAAGATGGATTGAAGCTCTGCGGCGTAACCGGCACCAACGGGAAAACCACCGTCGCCGCCATGATACGCTCCGCGGCGGTGTCCGCCGGTATGGGTTGCGGCCTGATAGGCACGGTGAACACCGTGGCCGGGGGCAGGAGCGCCCCCTCGGAGCGAACCACCCCCGGCCCGGAGGAGCTGTACCCCCTCTTCCTCGAAATGGCCGACAGCGGCGACCGTCTTTGCGTAATGGAGGTGTCCAGCCACGCTCTGGCTGCCGATCGGGTATACGGCCTGACCTTCGACGTCGGCGTCTTTACCAATCTGACCCGGGATCATCTTGACTTCCACAAAACCATGGACGCTTACGCCGAGGCTAAAGGCGGACTGATGGAAAACAGCCGCTTTTCGGCGGTGAACGCCGACGACCCGAGAGCGGGGTACTTCCTGGGCCGCGCCGGAGGTGAAACGGTCACCTACGGCATGGAAAAAGGGGATTTCCGCGCCGAGAATGTCGTCCTCACCCCCGAGGGCGTGGAATTTACCTGCCCGCTGGGGCGGGTGCATCTGCCGCCGGGCGGACGGTTCAGCGTATATAACGGTCTGGCCGCCGCCTGCGGGGCCTTGGGGCTGGGCATACCGGAAAAAAGCGTGCTTCGGGGCCTGAATTTGTTCCAAAGCGTGCCCGGCAGGCTTGAAAAGCTGAAAACAAAGGGTAAATACAACGTTTATATAGACTACGCCCACACCCCCGACGGGCTGGAGAAAGTGCTCCGTGCCCTGCGGGAGTTCTCGCCGGGACGGCTGATAACCGTTTTCGGCTGCGGCGGCGACAGAGATAAGGCCAAGCGTCCCATGATGGGGGAGATAGCCTCGTCCCTGTCGGATCTCTGCGTCGTCACCAGCGACAATCCCCGCACCGAGGAGCCAATGGCGATAATCAATGACATACTCGCCGGCATCAAGGGCAAAAACGCTGTTACGGAGCCGGACAGGAGGGCCGCCATAGGGCTGGCGCTCAGATCGGCGGCGCCGGGAGATACGGTGTTGCTGGCGGGCAAGGGTCACGAGACATATCAAATCGTCGGACGGAGCAGACTCCCCATGGACGAGAGGGAGCTGGTGGCCGAAATCGAAAATGAAATGAATTAACCGTATGGGGAGGCACATAAGATGGATTATATGCTTTTGATTTCCGGGGCTATGGGCCTTGTCATAACGGCGGCGGCGGTGCCTCCGCTCATTCCCTTCCTGCATCGGCTGAAGTTCGGTCAGAGCATACTTGAGGACGGCCCGACCTGGCACGCCAAAAAGCAGGGTACTCCCACCATGGGCGGCATGGCTATGATACTGGCCTCCGCCGCGGGCGGTCTTGTGTCGGCTCACAGCCTCAAGGCTCTGGCGGTCATAGCCGGAGCGGTGCTTTTCGGCCTTATCGGCTTTGTGGACGACTACATAAAGGTTGTAAAAAAGCACAATCAGGGCTTCACGCCGATACAGAAATTCGGCTGTCAGACGGTGGTGAGCCTGGCCTTTGCCCTGTTTCTCTACTTTGTCGAGGGACGCGCTTCCACGCTGGTGCCATTTACCGGCTTTGAGCTGAAAATGGGTCTTTTGTACATACCCTTTATCATGCTGGTGCTGCTGGCCACCACCAACAGCGTCAATCTCACCGACGGTCTGGACGGTCTCGCCGCCTCGGTGACGACGGTTGCGGCCCTGTTCTTCACCGTGGCCTGTCTCGTCAGGGGCGAGAGGGACTGCGCGGCCTTCATGTTTGCCGTTGTGGGAGCCTGTCTGGGCTTCCTAATATACAACTTTTACCCCGCCCGCATCTTCATGGGCGACACGGGCAGCCTTTTTCTGGGCGGCGCTTTGAGCTGCGCGGCGGCGGCCTCGGGATTGGAGCTTTTCCTGATAATAACGGGTTTTGTGTTTTTGTTCGAGACACTGAGCGTAATGATCCAGGTGACTGTTTTTAAGAAAACCGGCAAGCGGGTGTTCAAAATGACCCCTGTTCATCACCATTTTGAAATGTGCGGCTGGAAGGAACCGGCGATAGTGTTCCTTTTTACGGCGGTTACCGTCCTTTTGGCCGGCATCGCCTATCTCGGACTGTGAGGAGGAGAAACGATGGAAGCGAGAAGGACCGTGAACCGTACCGGCTCCCGATCGGTGAAGGATACGATTGTCACGGGCGCCAGAAAAAATTTTATCTGGCGCGTAAAGCGAAATCAGCGTGTGGACTTTATGCTGTTCGTACTGGTCATAGGGCTGCTGTGCTTCGGGCTTATAATGCTGTTCTCCGCCAGTCAGAGCACCACCCGCGACAATATCTATTCAATAATAATCCGTCAGGCGACCCTGGCTCTGCTGGGCCTTGTGGGGATGTTCTTTGCCTCCCGTCTGGACTATCACGTGTACAAACGTCACTGTAAAGTGATATTCGGTGTTGTGATGGTGCTGATGTTCGCCGTACCCGTCTGGGGCATGGCCTCCCACGGCGCCACAAGGCAGATCGAGATAGGCCCCATCAATCTTCAGCCCTCCGAGCTTTGCAAATTCGCCCTTGTGATATATATGGCGGCGCTGCTTTCCGGCAAAAAGCACAGCGACCTCAGTAAGCCGAAAAATGTGACGCGGTACCTTGTAATTTTAGTCATTATTGCTTTGGCCTGTTTCTTTCAGAGCCATCTGTCCGCCATGCTGCTGATTTTGGCGGTGGGCGGCATAATGCTGTTTGTGGCGGGGCTGCCCAAGATATGGGTCATAAGCATGGGAGCGCTCATGGCCGTCGGCGGCACCGCGCTGGCCGTCCTTGAACCCTACCGTTTCAGACGGCTGCTCATTTTCCTCCACCCCTTTTCCGACGTCAGAGGCGACGGCTGGCAGATAGTAAACTCCCTCTATGCCGTGGGCAGCGGCGGGCTGCTGGGAGTGGGCTTCGGCCAGTCGCGGCAGAAGTACGGCTATCTTCCCGAGGCCCTCAACGACTACATTTACGCCATTGTCTGCGAGGAGCTGGGTTTTGTGGGCGGCATATTCGTGCTGCTGCTCTTTGCGGCCCTTGTGATACGCGGCTCCCAAATATCCTTCGCAGCAAGGGATAATTTCGGCACCTATCTGGGATTTGGCATCGTGACTATAGTGGCCCTTCAGGTGCTGATAAACGTGGGCGTGGTTCTGTCCGTCCTTCCGTCGACGGGAATGCAGCTTCCGTTTTTCAGCTCCGGAGGCACCTCATTGATAATCATGATGTACGGCCTGGGAATTTTGATGAATATTTCCAGAACGAGTACGCAGAACAAGATATGACGAAGGAGCCGCGCTCCCGACTTAGAAAAGGTGGTATGGCAAGATGAAACTGCTTATTTCCGGCGGCGGAACGGCCGGTCATATAAATCCCGCCATCGCGGTCGCCAAGGCGGTAACGGCTCACGAGCCCGACAGCGATATACTGTTTGTGGGAACACCCAACGGTATGGAACAGCGGCTTGTGCCGCGGGAGGGCTTCAAGATAAAGTCGGTGGAGGTAATGGGCCTGCGCCGCAAGCTCACTCTCGAGAATATCAAAGTGGCGGCGAACTATTTCACCTCAATCCGCGACGCGGGCCGCATAATCGACGAGTTCCGCCCCGACGCGGCGGTGGGCACCGGCGGTTACGTCTGCGCTCCCGTGATAAAGGCCGCCTTCAAGCGGCATATACCCACTTTGATACACGAACAGAACGTGTTCCCCGGTCTGGCAATCAAAATGTTGGCAAAAAAGGCCGACGTCACCGCCATCAGCTTTGACGAGACACGCCGGATGATGGAGGCGAAAAATACGGTCCTCACCGGCAATCCCCTGCGTCCCGGACTTTTTGAGCCGGTGGACACCGCGCCCCTTCGGGCGGAGCTGGGCTTCGACAGCCGTCCGACGGTGCTGGTGTTCGGCGGCAGTCTTGGCGCCGAAAGGCTCAACGACGCCGTTGTGGAAATGATAAGATCCGGCCCGACGGACTTCAACCTTGTGGCCGCCACCGGCGAAAAGCACTATCAGACCGTGACGGAAGCTCTAAAGGACGTAAACATGGGCGCCAATGTGAAGATATTTCCGTACATATATAACATGAACGAAATGTTCGCTCTGGCCGACCTGGCGGTATGTCGGGCGGGGGCGATCACGGTCAGCGAGATAAACGCTTTGGGCAAGGCCGCCGTACTGGTGCCCAGTCCTTACGTGGCTCACAACCATCAGGAGTATAACGCCCGCTATCTGGAGAAGAACGGGGCGGCCAGGGTTCTGTTGGAGAGCGATCTGAACGGCGCGTCCCTGCGCACCGCTATCGAAGGCTGCGTCTCCGACCCGGCCGGACTTGAGCGTATGCGCGAGCGCAGTAAAAAAATCGGTATCACCGACGGCGGAGAAGCCATTTACAGAGAGCTGAAAAAGCTGGTAAGTAAATAAACCGCACGGCTTATAACACATCTCCCGTTCCACGCATAGTATAATGTATGATTATGCGTGGAGGTGCGGGAATGGGCGACTACATAGTGCGCGGCAAAAATCCCCTTGACGGAAAACTGAAGGTCTATGGCGCGAAAAACGCCGTGCTGCCCATATTGGCCGGCTGCGTTCTCAGCGGCGGAGCCGTGCTGCTGAAAAACTGTCCTCAACTCACCGACGTGAGCTGCACGCTGAACATACTGCGGAGGCTGGGCTGCAAGACCGCCTTTGACGGGGAAGAGATCCTTGTCAATCCTTCCGGCCTGAACACCTGCACGGTTGAGGCCGGCGGTGATATGCGCAGCTCCGTGAACTTTCTGGGGGCGCTGGTCGGCCGTTTCGGACGGGCCGTCCTGCCGGCTCCCGGCGGGTGCAGGCTGGGCCGCCGCCCCATAGACATTCACGTTCGGGCCTTGAGGGCCATGGGCGTGGAGGTCGAAACCGACGGCGATATGATATATGCCCAGGGCCGTCCCCACGGCGCCGAGGTGCAGTTGGACTTCCCCAGCGTGGGCGCCACCGAAAACGTCATTCTCGCGGCGGTCACCGCTCCGGGAATGACAGTCCTCACCAATGCCGCGCGGGAGCCGGAGATCGCCGATCTCTGCCGCTTCCTCACGGCTATGGGTGCGAGGATACACGGCGCCGGGAGCGACATGATAAGGATAGAGGGCGTAAGGCGGCTGAAGGGATGCGAGTATAAAATCATGCCCGACCGCATTGTGGCGGCCACGTATATGTGCGCCGCCGTGACTTCCGGCGGACGGCTCGAGATAGAAAACGCCGTCCGTCCCCATCTCGGCGAGGTGGCCCGGGTGCTGACCCGCTGCGGGGCCGAGATAAGCTGGGCTCCAAACCGTCTGGAAATACGGGCGCCGAAGGTCATCGGCTCCTGCGGTACGGTGAGGACGGAGGTTTATCCCGGCTTCCCCACCGACTGTCAGTCGCAGGTAATGGCCGTCATGGCCTGCTCGGCGGAGCCGGGAATAATGATAGAAAATATTTTTGAGAGCCGCTTCAAAACCGTGCCGGAGCTTCGGCGCATGGGAGCGGAAATATACTGCTCCGGACGGGAGGCGCTGGTGCGTGGCGGGAACCTCCGCGGCGCCCGGCTGATGGCCATGGATCTCCGAGGCGGAGCGGCGCTTGTGGTCGCCGCTTTGGGCGCCCGGGGCGAGAGCCGTATCTCCGGCACCGGTTTTATAGCCCGTGGTTATCGGGATCTGGCCGGGGAGCTGGCCTCCGTAGGGGCGGACATAATGAGCGAAAAACCGTGAGCCGGTGCTGAATAGGCGGCGATACCGGACTAATTTACCGAAAGGATGAATACCGTGAAAAAAAGACGGCGGCGCAGACTAAAAAAGGGAATATCCGTAGGACTGACTGCTTTCTGCCTGACAGCCGCCGGTTTTCTGGCTCTGCTGCTGACTCCGGTTTTCGACGTACAGACCGTGACCGTTACGGGGAACCGCACCCTTGCCTCCGAGGACATAGTGAAGGGCAGCGGCATCGTCACCGGCACCAACATTTTTCAAGTGAGCCTGCGGGCTGTCAGCGACAGGCTTACGTCTATGGAGGGCATCGACACGGTAAAGGTTCGCCGCAGCCTTCCTTCCACCATCAGGATAACCGTGGCCGAGGGCAGCCCTCTGGTGTATGTGGAGCGGGACGGCGGCTTTGTGGGTATAACAGCCGACGGAAAGGTCGTTGACGTGGCGGAGGCCGGCACCGGCGCGGCAGCGGTTTTGGCGTCGGGCTACGCGGGTGCTTCGCCGCTCAACGGGTCGGAAGACGAAACCGTCGGGGATGACGGAGAAAACGCCGGGGATGAGGACGGAACCGCCGCCGAAGCTCCCGAGGAGGCCGACGGCCTTCCCGTTTTAACGGGCAAGACCGTGGTTTACGGCATGGGCGGCTTTGAATATTCGGTGGGAAAGCCCATAGAGTTCGACGACGCCGTAAAGGGTGAAAAGCTCGCTCTTATTTTGTCGGACTTCATGGGGGACGAGCTTTGCCGGGGCTTTACCAGCATAGATATGTCCGCCTACGACGATGTTACCCTTGTTTACCGAGGACGGCTCAAGGTGCGTCTTGGCTCCGTGGAAAGGCTGGAGTACAAGCTCAAGTGCTTTAAAACTCTCATCGGTGAAAATATCGGCGAGGACGCGTCCGGCACGCTGGATCTGGAGCTGCTTAGATACAATCCAAAAAAATTTTAAGAAAATTTAAAATTTCCTATTGAATAAATTTAACTTTTATAGTATAATGAACTATATTAGTATAACGTGTGAAAAAAATAAACGGCGAGGAGGACTTTCCTATGAGAATGGAATACGCTGATGAGCCAACCGCGGCTCAGAAAATTATGGTTATCGGTGTCGGCGGAGGCGGCAATAACGCCGTGAACCGCATGGTTGAGATGGGCATTCAGGATGTGGAATTTGTTTCCATAAACACGGATAAACAGGCTCTTTCCCACAGTCAGGCCACCCAGAAGCTCCAGATAGGCGAAAAGGTGACAAGGGGCCAGGGCGCCGGCGGCAAGGCCGAGATCGGGCGCAAGGCCGCCGAGGAGTCCAAGAACGAAATATCCCAGCTTGTCAAGGATGCGGATATGGTGTTCGTTACCGCCGGTATGGGCGGCGGCACCGGCACCGGCGCGGCTCCCATTGTAGCCGAGGCCGCCAAGGAGCAGAATGTCCTCACCGTGGCTATCGTGACGAAGCCCTTTGAATTCGAGGGCAAGCGCCGTATGCTTCAGGCCGAGGAAGGTATAGAGCAGCTCAGGAACTGTGTTGACACCATGATAGTTATACCCAACGACAAGCTCCTCGACATCAGTAATCCCAAAACCACCCTTCAGGACGCCTTTTTCAGCGCCGACGAGGTGCTCCGCCACGGCGTACAGGGCATAGCCGACCTGATTACTCAGGCCGGACTCATCAATGTTGACTTTGCCGACGTGACCTCCGTTATGAAGGACGCCGGTCTGGCTCACATGGGCATCGGTACCGCCGGCGGCGAGAACCGTGCCGAAAAGGCCGCTCAGGACGCTATCAGAAGCTCCCTTCTGGACACCACCATCGAGGGCGCCACGGGTGTGCTCATCAATTTTGTGGGCGGCTACAATATGGCCATCAACGAGGTAAATCAGGCGGCCACTATAATCCGTCAGTCGGTGGACGACGAGGCCAACGTTATTTTCGGCGCCACCATCGATCCCGACCTTGAGGACGAGATTCGCATCACCGTGATCGCCACGGGTCTTGGACAGGCCAAGACCAACAAAAAGGACGATTTCTTTACCGGCGGCGCGGCGGCCCTCAAAAACAAGCTCGCCTCAAGCGACGATATCCCCGACATCCCCAGCTTCCTCAGAGGAATGTGATAAATCTCAGATCTACATAGCAAAAAGGCCCGAACGCAGGGCCTTTTTCTAAAATAACAAAATAACAAAAAATCCATTGACAAATCCGGCGTTATGTGTTAAAATATTGAAAGCGTCACAAAACGCAAAATTTTAGAGAAAGGATTGTCCGAAATGGAAAATGTATTTGACGTTCTTAAAGAACGCGGTCTCATTGCGCAGACAACTCATGAGGAAGAAATACGTGAGCTGCTGGGAAAGGAGAAGATATCGTTCTATATCGGCTTTGATCCCACGGCTGACAGTCTCCACGTAGGGCACTTCCTTCAGATGGTAGTCATGAAGCATATGCAGGATCACGGCCACCGGCCCATCGCCCTCATCGGCGGGGGCACGGCTCACATCGGCGACCCCAGCGGCCGCACCGATATGCGCCAGATGATGACCTCCGAGACCATTCGGCACAACGGCGACTGCTTTAAAAAGCAGATGGGCGCCATTATCGACTTTTCCGAGGGGAAGGCCATAATGGTAAATAACGCCGATTGGCTGCTGAAGCTCAACTATGTGGATTTTATCCGTGACATCGGCTCCTGCTTCTCCGTGAACCAGATGCTCACCGCCGAGTGCTTCAAGCAGAGGCTGGAAAAGGGTCTCAGCTTTCTGGAGTTCAACTATATGCTTATGCAGAGCTATGACTTCCTGATGCTGGCCCGCGACTACGACTGCAAGATGCAGCTGGGCGGCGACGACCAGTGGAGCAATATCCTTGGCGGCATTGACCTTAACCGCCGCAAGGATCGCCGTCAGGTTTACGGCATGACCTTTACCCTCCTGACCACCAGCGAGGGCAAAAAAATGGGCAAGACCGCCAAAGGCGCGGTGTGGCTGGATCCCGCAAAGACGTCTCCCTACGAGTTTTACCAGTACTGGCGGAACGTGGACGACGCCGATGTGTGCAAGTGCCTGCGGCTTTTGACCTTCATACCCATGGACGAGATAAGGGAGTACGAAAAGCTGGAGGGCAGCGCTCTTAACGGGGTAAAGGCCCGGCTGGCCTACGAGCTCACCGCCATGGTACACGGCAGGGAGGGGGCCGACAAGGCGGACTCCGCCGCAAAGGCCGTGTTCAGCGGAGCGGGGGACGACGCCAATATGCCCACGGCGGAAATCGCCGAGGCGGAGCTTGGCGAAGGGATGCCCGTTCTGGATCTGCTCGCGGCGGTGAAGTTCATTCCCTCCAAGGGCGAGGGCCGACGGCTTATCCAGCAGAACGGCCTGAGCATAAACGACGAAAAAATCACCGACATAGGTACGGTTATCACCAAGGACAGCTTCGCCGGCGGAAAGCTCGTGGCGAAAAAGGGTAAAAAGTCATTTTTGAAGATCGTCCTCAAATAGCAGGCGGGTGATATATTGAACCTGATAATGATTTTTCTCACGGCGGTGTCTTTGGCTATGGACGCCTTTGCCGTTTCCATAACCAACGGCATTGCGGTGACTGATCTCCGACCCCGTCACGCCGTGAAAATGGGCCTGTATTTCGGAGCCTTCCAGTTTGTTATGCCCCTCATCGGCTATGTGCTGGGCAGCGGCCTGCGGGAGTATATCGAGGCTTTCGACCACTGGATAGCCTTCGGACTGCTGGCCGTTATCGGCGGCAACATGATAAGGGAGAGCCTTTCTCCCGAGGAGGAGACCTGGGGCGGCAAGTCCGCCCGTGAGGCGCTGAACTGCAAGGTCCTGACCCTTCAGGCCATAGCCACCAGCATCGACGCTCTGGCCGTGGGAGTGAGCTTTTCCCTCCTGCCGGACGTGGATATGTGGCTCTCCTGCTCCGTTATAGGCGTTGTGGCCTTTGCCTTTGGCTTCGGCGGCGCCTTTGTGGGCAAGCGCGTCGGCGGACTTTTCCGGGACAAGGCGGAGCTTGCCGGCGGAATAGTGCTGTGCGTGATAGGGATAAAAATACTTATCGAGCACCTGTTTTTCTAAAGACAATTTAATAAAAGACAGTTCGTGACCATCCTGTCTATAAACAAAACTACGGATTTAAGAGGACAAGATACGTCCTCTTAAAAGGGCGGGGTCACACCCCGCCAATTTTATTTCAATTTTATTTGTTATATTTGTTGGAGGAGTTTTACAATGCAAAAGAAAATGGCTACAAGGTACATGGTTCAGGGCGCGATGATAGCGGCCATATACGTGGCGCTGACCAAACTGTTCGAGCCGCTGAGCTTCGGCATGAACGGTGCCATTGAGTGCCGTGTCAGCGAGCTGCTGACGGTTTTGCCGGTGTTTACCCCGGCGGCGGTGCCCGGCCTGTTCGTGGGCTGCCTGCTGGGCAATCTGCTGGGCGTGGGAGTTTCGCCGGTGGACATAATATTCGGCTCACTGACAACTCTGCTGGCGGCCTGCGGCACAAGAATGCTGCGGAAAAATTGGTTCCTCGCGGTGCTGCCGCCCATAGTGCTCAACGGCCTCATCGTGGGCGGCTACCTGCCCGTTGTGTACGGAATGAATATGCCGATTTGGCTGTCCATGATATATGTGGCCGCCGGACAGATCATCTCCTGCGGCGCCGGCGGTCTGCTGCTGGCGAAGGTGATTTCCAGAACGCCGGTATTCGGACGCTGAGTTTTGCAAAATTTGTTTCGATATGACGCCGGATACAGTCCCCGGCGTCTGTTTTTAATACCCGCATTTGGTAAAAATTGGAGCTTGATTTTTTTGACATTTTGTGCTAAAATATATAATAGGAAAATGTGGAGTACACCGAGATAAAAAGAGAGATGGATATGGAAACACTGAGGATCATGGGTATAGACCCCGGAATAGCTATTGTGGGCGTGGGCGTTGTGGAGCGCACGGGCAATTCGTATAAGGAAATTTATCACGGCGCCATCACGACGCCGGCTCACACCCCCATAGAGCGGCGGCTGACGGATATTTACGGCGAGCTGAACGCCCTGCTGGACAGATACCGTCCCGACGCGGTCAGCGTGGAGGAGCTGTTCTTCAACAACAACGCCAAAACCGTCATCGCCGTGGGACAGGCCAGAGGAGTCATACTTTTGGCGGCCATGCAGGCCGGCATCCCCATCTTTGAATACACGCCCCTTCAGGTCAAGCAGGCCCTTACGGGCTACGGACGGGCGGAGAAAAAGCAGATACAGCAGATGATGAAGGCAATGCTGGGGCTGGAGGCCGTGCCGAAGCCCGACGACGTGGCCGATGCGCTGGCCATAGCCGTCTGTCACGGCAACAGCGTGCGCTTTAACCAAAGCGCTTTGAGTACACTGATGAAAAGCGGTGGTAAATTATGATCGCATATCTTAACGGAAAAGTGGCCGTAAAAGGCGAAAATTTTGTGATAATTGACGTAAGCGGCATCGGCTTCCGCGTATATATGCCCTCGGGAGACATAGCCCGGCTGCCCGATCCGGGCGGCGAAACAAAGATACATACATATTTTTATGTGCGCGAGGACGCGATGGAGCTGTACGGCTTCGGCACCGAAAGCGGAATAGAGTATTTTTCCAAGCTCCTGTCCGTCAGCGGCGTGGGCTGCAAGGCGGCGCTGGCAATTCTCAGCGTTCTTCCGCCGGCGGATCTGGCTCTGGCGATAATCGGCGGCGACAGCAAGGCCATCACCCGAGCCCAAGGCGTCGGCGCAAAAATCGCCCAGAGGATAATCCTCGAGCTTAAAGGCAAGGTGGACACAAGGGACGCCGTCGGCACTCCGGAGAAGAGCGAGGCCGCGCCCTACTCTCCCTCGGCGGACGTCAGCGCCATCAACGCCCTTATCGCTTTGGGCTGTTCTCCCAGCGAGGCCCAGAAAACCGTGACCCAGATACCGGCGGAGGGCATGAGCACCGAGGACATTATCAAGGAAGCCCTGAGGAGGATGAGCAATGGAATTTGACGACAGAATAATCTCCGGCCGCCAGCTCAGCGGCGACAGCGAGCTGGATTTCTCTATCAGGCCCCGAACCATGGACGAGTACATCGGTCAGGACAAGGTGAAGGAGAGCCTTAAAATCTATATCAGGGCCGCTCTTGAACGGGGAGAGGCGCTGGATCACTGTCTGCTTTACGGCCCGCCCGGCTTGGGCAAGACCACTCTGGCGGGAATAATCGCCAACGAGATGGGGGTCAGCATACGTGTCACCAGCGGCCCCGCCATTGAAAAACCCATGGATCTTGCGGCCATACTCACCAATCTGGGGCCGCAGGACGTGCTTTTCATCGACGAGATACATCGTCTGTCCCGAAGCGTGGAGGAGATACTCTATCCGGCGATGGAGGATTTTTCGCTGGACATAATCGTGGGAAAAGGCCCCAGCGCCCAATCGATCCGCCTGAGTCTCCAGCCCTTCACCCTTGTGGGAGCCACCACGAGGGCCGGACTGCTGTCCGCGCCATTGAGGGACAGATTTGGCGTAATCTCACGGCTTGAGCTGTACAATACCGGCGACCTTATGACCATAATCAAGCGCAGCGCCGGAATTCTCGGCATAGAGATCGAGGACAGCGGAGCGGCGGAGATAGCCTCCCGCTCCAGAGGGACGCCCCGCATCGCCAACAGGCTGCTCCGGCGCGTCCGGGACTTCGCCCAGATAATGGCCGACGGGAACATAACGAAGGACATAGCCGATAAGGCCCTAAGAATGTTGGAGATCGACGATCTGGGGCTTGACGCCGTGGACAAGCGCATGGTGATGTCGATTATCACCACCTTCGGCGGCGGCCCCGTAGGGCTGGACACCCTCGCCGCCACAATAGGCGAGGACGCCTCTACCATCGAGGACGTTTATGAGCCGTACCTTATGCAGCTCGGCTTCTTAAGCCGGACGCCAAGGGGACGCTGCGCTACAAGATTGGCCTTTGAGCACTACGGCGTGCCCTTCGACCAGGGCGGCGGTCAGCTCACTCTTGACCAATAAACAAAAAAGTTTTACAAAAATGTTACATTTGTTTAACGAATGTGTAAAGAGAAAGAGCTATAATATTGTCGAACTTTTAAAAGAGGTGATGAAAAATGCGGCGTTTAGCTGTGATTTTCGCTGTTACGGCCGCCATGCTGCTTACGGCGGCCACGGCCTTCGGGCGGGAGATGGATCTCGTTTACGGCGGAGAGACGCACCGCTACAGTGCGGACGATATAAATATACTTGTTGACGGAAGAAAAATTGTTACAAATAAAATGCCCCCAATCGTTTTGAACGAAAAGACCTTTGTGCCCGTCAGGGAGTTTTTCGAGGCCGTGGGCTGTTCCGTGACCGGCTTGAGCGGCGCCGACGGTTTTTTGATAAGCTACGGCGGCAGAACGCTTCAGCTTACGGCTGACAGCCGGAGCATATATGTGAACGGCGAGCTCGACAGCCTGCCCGCCGATGAGCCCGCTCCCATTGTGATCAACGGTGAGCTCATGGCTCCCATGCGGCTCATAGCCGAAAAACTCGGTTTTGACGTTGGCTGGGACGGAAATTCCGGCGCGGCCACCCTCACAAGTCCCTTCGGCGGCGGTTATATCTCAAAGATCGTACCCGCCACGGTGGACAGGGCGGACATGGTTTATCTGGCCTATGACAGTCCGGCGGAGCCCACGGTGAACCGCTACGGCTCTCCCGACAGAGTGGTGCTGGATTTTCCGAATACCAAGCTGACGGAGGATTACAGCGAGTACAGTGTGAACGGGGCGAACGTTATCTCCGTCCGCTGCGCCAACCATGAAAATACGGCCCGTATAGTGCTCGACGTCAGAAATCAGCCAAACGTGCTGCTGAGCCGCACCGAGACGGGCATAGTTATCGCCGTCTCTCCGGCGGATCAGGGCGGCGCCGTCACCTCTACGGACGATTTACGGAACGGGGCATATTTTGACCCCACGGCCTTTGTGGACAGCATTCCCCAACAGACGTCCGTCATTGTAAGCGCAGGCGGCGCCAACGCGGTCACGGATGCGGAGTACGACTACGGCTCCGTAGTCATCGACGCCGGCCACGGCGGCTATACCGGCGCTTCCTCCGGCGGCATAATGGAGGATCACATAACTCTCGCCATCGCTTTGAAGGTAAGGGACAAGCTGACGGCGGCGGGATATAACGTGGTTATGACCCGTACATCGGATGTCAAGGTCTCTCTTCAAAGCCGGGTGGATATTGCCAGCCGGCCCACTAACGGCAATGCCATACCCGTTGTTTTCGTCAGCATACACTGCAATTCCTTCGACGATCCATCCACCAACGGCACCCAGGTGTACTACCATACGGAGTCCCATTACGGCACTATCTTGGCCCAGAACATATATGACGCTGACGTGGCCAATACGACGCTCAAGGGTTCGAGGATAAGAGACGGCTCCGATTTGTACGTGGTTCGCAAGACCGTTCAGCCTGCCGCGTTGGTCGAAACGGCCTTTATCAGCAACGACAGCGACCGGGCATACCTCACCAGCGAGGAAGGACAGGAAGCCCTGGCCAACGGAATTACGGCGGGTATAATAAAGACGGTTCAGCAGATGATGCAAGACAGAGGTCTTGTCTGATGTTTGAAAGGTTCGAGCGATAACATGAAAAAGAAAAGAATTATAGCCGCCGTGACGGCGGCGGCCCTGACACTGAGCGCTCCGGCGGCCTTCGCCGACGTAAATATCAGCGTCAACGGCTGGCCCATATATTTTGAACAGCCGCCGGTTCTTTACAACGAGCGCACCATGGTGCCCATCAGAGAATTTTTCGAGGCCATCGGCGGCACCGTTGTCTGGATTACCGAAACAAATCAGGCCAAGGTGTATTTTGACGGAAAAGAACTGCTCTTCACTCTTGGCGGCAGAAATCTGTATGTCAACGGTCAGCCCCGCGTTATACCCGAAGATGAACCCACCCCCATGCTAATAGACGGCAAAACGGTGGTTCACATCCGTCAGATAGCCGACTTGATAGGCTATGAGGTGGGCTGGGATGCAGCCACGGGCGCCGTTACCATGAACGATCCCCATATGGGCGCGGATATGGTGCATCTGGACACCTCCGGCACGGTGGACACCACAAACACCGTCGCCTTTGACTACGGCTCGGTAGTTATCGACCCGGGGAACGGCGGCGGCACCGGAGCGAACTATGCCGGAGTCACCGAGGACGAAATTTCGCTCGCCATCGCCATGAGAGTCAGCGACAATCTGACGGCGGCGGGATACAACGTGATAATGACCCGTGAGTCCGATTATCAGGTCTCGTCACAGGGGCGCGTGGACATAGCCAACCGTCCCACCGCCAGCGGCGCCGTTCCGGCGGTTTTTGTAAGCATACACTGTAACTCGTTTGACGACACCTCCGCCAACGGAACCCAGGTCTATTATGACCCGGATTCCATGTACGGCACTATCCTTGCACAGAACATATATAACGAAATTTTGGCTCATTCCGACCTTCAGGGCGCTCAGGTGCATGACGGCTCCACCCTCTACGTCGTCCGCATGACACGCCAGCCGGCGGTGCGTGTGGAGACGGCCTATCTCAGCAACGACAGCGACAGGGCCTATCTGGTCAGCGCCGAGGGACAGAGCGCCGTCGCCGAGGGCATAACCGCCGGTATTATACGCACCGTAAATCAGATGATGGAGGAATAGGGGCTGTAAAAAAATGGCGCAGACCGTTCAAGGGCATAAGATAAAAGAAAAATCGCCGTTTCAAAAAACGGCGGTTTTTCCACATTAATTGACAGCTATTTAACTTTTAACGTTTTATTTTTCAATACTTAAAATGCCTTAAATCAAACCATATACAGCCCTTGAACGGTCTGCGCCATTTTTTTACAGCCCCGTGCCTCAAGGTTACATAGTGAGTGCAATATTGGTTTTACTATTGGGCGGTATTTAATTGTCCATTAATAATTTTGTTCGATTATAAACACGTCCTCTTTCGATACGGCGCCGGCGGCGGTCTCGACCAGCCGGGGATCGCCTTCGACGACGCTGTACCTTTCGGCTTCGTCCTCGGCTTCGTTACCGTTATCCTCTCCGCTCGTCCTGATTTCCACCCGGTCTATGAGGGCCTGTGCCTTGGCAGGGTCGGCCTTGGCGGGGTCGAGGTTGAGCTCGAGGAGCATATTTACCCCGTCATAGTCCGCTTTGGGACTGATAATGCCGGTGTCGGCGTCCATGGCGTAGGCCGAGTTGGGGGCAAGTCCCTCGTAAACCGCCAGATATAGCTGCCTGTCGGCCAGACATTCTATGCTGTCGCACTCCACGATGCGGTACATCACGCCGTCGATTACGGTGCTCGAGCTGCCGCCGCCCAAAGAAAAGATGCTGTAACGCATGGGGTCGAGTCCCTGAATAAGGGGCGAAACCGTAATATTGTCGTCATAAGTCATTTCCCGGCCGTCGGTGCGCTCTATGGCCAGCACCGCGTATGTGCGCTCGGGAGAAATTTCCCCGTCCGAGCCGCCGAAGTCGCTGAGGTTTTTGCCGGAGCAGGTGCCCAGCAGCGCGGCCCGATAGGGGGCCTCCTCGGCGGCGACATTCATGATCTCGCCGCCGTCCAGGCTGAGAGCCAGTTTTTCATCGCCCAGCTCTCTGGCCGCCTGTCCCGCCGTCAGATAGCGATAGGCCGCGAAGGCGCCCGCCGAAAGGGCAAGGGCAAGGCAGGCCGCCAAAGCGGCGGTTTTAAACGCAAAGTGCTTTTTGTTGTTCATGTTTCCGTCTATCCTTTCTTCGATTTTTTGTTTGAGACCGCTGTCAACGGTGATTTTGTCGAATATTTTATTGTACACAGTGTATACCTCCCTCGTTCAGTTGTGACCGCAGCTTTTCCCGCCCCCGGGAGAGCTGGCTGCGGACGGTCCCCTCTCTCAAACCCAGCATTTTCGCCACCTCGGCGGTGGAATAGCCCTGACAGTGGTGGAGGTAGATGACCGCCCGGTACTTTGGTGGCAGAGCCAGTATTTCCTTCATCAGACCTATTTCCTCCGGAGCCTCCATATAGGCGAGGATGCCGTCGTCGTAATCCGTTTCCCGCAGGAGCCTCCGCCGCCGCAGCCTGTCCTTGCAGAGGTTTATGGCCGAGCGGAGGATAAAAGCCTTTTCGTGCTCGCCGCTTTTAAAGGCCGGACGCTTGCCGGTCATGAGCTTCACAAAGAGATCCGAGGTCATATCCTCGGCGTCGGCCCGGCTGTCGAGCCACACCAGCCCCAGCCGGAACACCGTGTCCGCATACCTTTCGTAAGCGGCGGAAAAATAATCGTAGTCCTCACTGTTCAATTCGGTCGCCTCCGTTTCGTCTGTATCGCGATACACTAATAAAACGATTCGGCCCGGCGTTTTGCTGCACGCCGGGCTGAAAAAATTTTTTATTTTTTTATAAATATTACATATCAAGTGTGGGTGAGCTTATCCTGCCGCACATGGTACAGACGTTATTGAAGTCCATTGAGGGAAGAGACGGCTCGGTGCATATCAGGGCAAAGTCGGCGCCGCCCCAGCTCCAGAGTCCCGCTCTGCCGCCTTCCACCGACCGATAAACGCTGACCCGTGCATTGTCGGAAGCGCCGGACAACAAAAAGCTGTCCATGACGCTGTCCGTATCCAGCACAAGACCGGTCAGATCGCCGCCGTTCCTGGCGGCCCTCAGGATGTACGGATAGCTGTGCATATAAAAGCGCACTTCGGCTATTCTGCCGTCATATATACAAAATTCCACGCTGGAGGCATCCTCGGGCGCGTTTAAAGTCAGTCCGAGATCATTGAAGAAAGAGGAGCTTTCCACGCTTACGGCTTCCATAGTCGGGGAAAATACGACCTCCTCGGGTTCCACTTCCCGGACAAGCGTGAAGGTCGCCGCCGCTGTTTCGGCGGCGTTCAGCATGGCGGTATAGGATAGCGCCGCCGAGGTTTCGAGACTGAAGCTTAAGCCGCCGACTGTCCAAATGGCCCCTACGGTGGAGTAAAGCGTGGAGCCGGTGTATACCGTGACGGGCACTCCGTTTACCGCCGTCTTGCGGCTCACAAGGGAGCCGGAAAAGTCGTCCGCGTTAAGAACGGCGCCCCCGTCGGAAAGAGCGGCGTTGAACCGGTACTCGGAGCCGTTCAGGGTGTAATTGACGCGGGCGGTGTTTTCGTTCACCACGGCGAAGCTCACGTTCTCGGCGGACGGTGGAGCTTTTACGGTGAAGCCCAAATCCACGGCGAAATCCTCGGAGGAGTCCACGTCTCTGACAGACGTCTCGCGTCTGTCCCGGGGAGAGGTTATGGTTATGGTCGACGTCCGGCCGTCCCAACCCACGATGGCGCCGAAAAACTCCATTATCGGCCTTATTTGCACGCTTGTGTGTCCCTCGGGCGCGGATACCGGCACATCGAGCCGGAACTCCGATTTTTCGCCGTCCTTGACGCCGGTCACAAGGTCGCTCCCTATTGTAAGACTGAGGCTGTCGCCGCCGTCGCTTATGAGAACGCCGCTTCCGCCGTCCCATTTTACGTCAAGACCCATTTCCTCGGCAATTACCCTTACGGGGAAAAGAGTGTGTTCGTTTACTACGAAAGGGGCCATGTCGGAAAATTCCACGGCCTTCCCGTCCATGCTGACTCTTATACCGGCATTATCTTCCGTACCGTCGGAAGACGTCTCTGTTTCCACCGGAGTGTGGGGCAGGGCGTTCGGGTCTGTGAAAATCAGGGTGGAACCTTCCGTTTCGGCGGTCAGCGACAGACGCTCCGCTATTTTGAGCAAGTCTGCGGGACTTACGGTAAGCCGGTTTGAGTCCAGAACCGGCGCCCGATCAAGCTCCACGCTTGTCCGACCGTCTTTCATAACAGACTGACCGGGGACAAGGGTAAGGGTCTTGTTCCCGGCGATGAGATTGGCTTCCGCACCGTCCCAATTCAAAAAACAGCCAAGAGCCTCGGCCACGGGACGCAGAGGTATTAGACCGCCCTCGCCGTCGTTTTTCGGCTGAACGTCAGGAAAATTCACCACAACGCCGTTGACCTTTACGTTGTAAGTCCGACCGGAAGAAACGATGAGACCGTTTTGGTAATAACTGTACGAGGCCGGAGCGCCGAAATATTCCGATATGCCGATAACGGTATCGGCGTCCAGGTAGAGCTTGTAATCCTCATAGAGTATGCGGTATCCTTCATTCAAAAAGGTTATATCGGGCACGTTTACGGTGTTTTCGCTCACGCTTACCGTGACCGTGCGGCCTGTTTCCGGCTGACTTATGACGGCGCCCATATATTCGCCGTTCCAGGCGTACTCAAGGTCGAGGGCCGCGGCCAGTGGTTCAACGGGCAGATACAATATTCCGTCGCGCATAACCGGGGCGGAGGAGGTTATCCGCCCGCCGTTGACGAATACGGGAAAAATGCTGTCAAAGGTGATGTCGATGCTTCGGCCGCCCAATTTTACCTTAAGGCCGAAATACTGTGCCAGCCGGGCCACGGTGGCGCCGCTGGCATACAGCAGGCCGCTTTCGTCGATGGCGGGTGGCTCGTCGGCTATGAAGGTGGAGCCGCTGAGTTTTATGGTGCGCTGCCCTGATATGAGCTCTACGCTTTGTTCACCGTTGGAGATGACGGCGCTGCCGCTAAGAGGATAGAAGCCGCATCCCAGCCCCATGGCGTCGGCCATGGGCCCCACGGGCAGCATAAAGACGCCGTCGTCCATATACGGACGGGCGTCGCGGAACAGAACCGGAGCGCCGCCCACGGTGGCGGAAATGGCGTCCTCTGCCATGGAGCACGGAGCGAGGGCAAATATCAGTGTCAGCGCCAATAAAAGAGATGCCGTTTTTTTCATATCATCACTTCCTTAAACTATATTATATCATAAGACGGTACTGTTGTCAATGTTTTTTGCCGCCAACGCCTCATTCAAAGGGCCGTATACGATAGGTGACGCCCAAATCGCGGCATATCTCGGCGCAGCACTCCTCGTCTTTCTTTGTTATGGTCGTGCTTACGGTGCTGAGAGTGACCTTTGGAACATATTTTTTTACATTACCGGCGAATTTTAGCATGGCCTCGAAGGAGCCGGGGCCGAATTTGCTCCGGGTCAGGCGGAGATACTCGTCGGGGTCGGGAGTGTTGAGGCTGACGGAGACGGCGTCGACGCCGGCGAAGTCCGCCGCCGTGTCACGGCCGTTTATCAGGTCGGAAAGGCCGTTGGTGTTTACCCGAACGGAAACGGAGGGATATTTTTCCTTTACATATTTCGTTATGTCAACGATGGCGTCCAGCCTTTCGGTTGGTTCGCCGAAGCCGCAGAACACCAGCTCCCCGTATTTGGAAAGGTCATGCCTGTCCAGCTCGGACTTCACCTCGCCGACGGTCGGCTCCCGTTCCAGCCAGAGACTGCCGCAGCCGTCCATTTCGTCCTTTGTCTGACGCAGGCAGAAGGTGCAGCGGCAGGGACAGCGGTTGGTAAGATTTACATAGAGATTGCCCCGATAGGCATAAAGCACGGTCATCATAAAAATACACATCCTTTATCTTATTGCGAATAACAAAAGCGCCATGACTGGCGCTTTTGTGGTGGAGGAGGGTGGATTCGGACCACCGAAGTCAGTGACAACAGATTTACAGTCTGCCCCCTTTGGCCGCTCGGGAACTCCTCCATATTAAGTTAAGTAAAGTGGAGCCGGCAATAGGACTCGAACCTACGACCTGCTGATTACAAATCAGCTGCTCTACCAACTGAGCTACGCCGGCAGGCTTTGACCCCGAACATTAAGTATGATACCATAAAAAATCCCGTTTGTCAATACCTTTTTTGAATTTTTTTGAACTTTTTTGAAGGTGTAAAAAACTGCCGCCGTTACCCTAAATTAATAAAAAATATATTGAAATTTTTATTTTGATAGAGTATAATAAATTTATTGCAGTGTCAAAGGAGCAGCGTTTACGTACGAGGAGAGTGAGTAATATGAAGCTTATAATCATAGACGGCAACAGCATAGTCAACCGTGCCTATTACGGCATACGTCCCCTGTCCACCGCCGACGGCATACCCACCAACGGTATTTTGGGCTTTATGAACATACTGCTGAAGCTTAAGGAGGACTACGGGCCAGACTGCCTCTGCGTGGCTTTTGACCTCAAGGCCCCCACCTTCCGCCACAAGATGTACAAGGACTACAAGGCCCAGCGAAAGGGAATGCCCGACGATCTGGCCGCCCAGATGCCCCACCTCAAGGAGCTGCTTTCCGCCATGAATATTCTTCAGCTCTCCATGGAGGGCTATGAGGCCGACGACATAATCGGCACCGTCAGCAAGATCTGTCTCGACAGCGGAGTGTGGTGCGGAATTGCCACCGGCGACCGTGACGATCTTCAGCTTGCCGGCCCCGAAACTCACGTGCTGCTGACCACTACCGGCTATGGCCGAACGACCACCGAGGATTACGACGACAGGGCCGTGATTGAAAAATACGGCGTCACTCCCGAGGAGTTTATCGCGGTCAAAGCCCTGATGGGCGACCAGAGCGACAACATACCCGGCGTGGCCGGTATCGGAGAAAAGTCCGCCGTTGAACTGATAAAAAGCTTCCACTCCCTGGACGGCATATACGAAAATATAGACGATCCCTCCATAAAAAAGGGACAGCGGCAGAAGCTGCTGGACGGTAAGGAAATGGCCTATTTCTGCTATGAGCTGTGTAAAATAAAGCGGGACGTTCCCATCGACTTCACCGTCGAGGCGGCGGCGATCCGTCCCTATGACGGCCCGGCCCTGACAAAGAAGCTGGAGCAGCTTGAACTGAAACGGATAGCCGAGCGCATGAACATTCCCTCCGCCCCCGATGAAGAAATCCCCGAACAGAAGGCCGAGATAAACAAGGCCGGGGAGGATGAGATTAGGGCCGCCGCCCAAGCCGGTGAGCTGGCTTTTCTGACGGACGGAAGCGAAATACTTTTCGACCTTGGCGGCGAGACATATTCCGCCCCCGCTGAAAAAATGAAAGCCGCCCTCGAAAGCGGCGGCAAAAAGATAACCCACCGGTGGAAGGCCGCCCGCCACGCCTTGGCAAAGGAGGGCGCCGCCCTGAACGGGCCGTACTATGACACCGAGATAGGCGAGTACATTCTTGACCCCCAGCAGTCGGACTACGACCTGCGGGAGCTTTGCCGCCGCGAGGGAAAGCCTTTCGGCCCTTCGGCCCTTAAGGCGGTCATGGAAGCGCAGCTGAGAGAGATAGAGGCCAGAGGACAGTTGAGCTTGCTTGACGAAATAGAGCTGCCCCTTGAGGAAGTGCTTTTTTCCATGGAGGAAGAGGGCTGCAAAATAGACACGGATCAGCTTGCCGCCTTCGGGCAGGTGCTGGGAGTGCGCATTGCCGAGCTGGAGCAGGCCATATACTTCATGGCGGGGGAAGAGTTCAACATAAATTCTCCCAAGCAGCTTGGCGAGGTGCTGTTCGAGAAGCTCATGCTGCCGGTGGTGAAGAAAAGCAAGCGGGGCTACAGCACCGACAGCGCCGTCATGGAAAAGCTTCGGGGCCGCCACGAGATAATAGACTACATCATGGAGTACCGCCACGCGGCCAAGCTCAAGAGCACCTACACCGACGCCCTGCTGCCCCTTGTGGACGGGGAAAGCCGGGTTCACTCCAGCCTTAACCAGACCGTCACCGCCACCGGACGCATCAGCTCCACCGAGCCCAACCTCCAGAACATTCCCGTCCGCACCGAGCTGGGCCGCGAGATAAGAAAAATGTTCGTCGCCAAGGAGGGCCATGTGCTTGTGGACGCGGACTACAGCCAGATAGAGCTGCGGGTTCTGGCCCACATTTCAGGAGACGAAAATATGTGCCGTGCTTTCCGTGAAAACGAGGATATACACACCATGACGGCCATGCAGGTCTTTGGAGTGCCGGACTTCTGCGTCACGCCGGAGATGCGCTCCCGGGCCAAGACGGTGAACTTCGGCATAATCTACGGCCAGAGCGAGTTTTCCCTTGCAGGCGAGCTGAAAATAAGCCGCAAGGAGGCCAAGCGCTACATCGACAGCTATTTTGAAAAATACAGCGGGGTCAGGGCCTACATGGATAAAACCATCGCCGAGGCCAGAGAAAAGGGCTATGTGTCCACGATTTTCGGACGCCGCCGCTATGTGCCGGAGCTGAAGGCCCGCAACTTCAACCTCCGCTCCTTCGGCGAGCGGGTGGCAATGAACACCCCCATTCAGGGCAGCGCGGCGGACATTATCAAAATCGCCATGGTAAAGGTCTATAAGGCTTTGAAGGACGAGTGTCCCAACTCACGGCTGATTTTACAGATACACGACGAGCTGATCATCGAGGCCCCATATGACGAGGCGGAGAGGGCCGGTCAGGTGCTTCGGCGGGAAATGGAGAACGCCGCGAAGCTGAACGTTCCCCTTGTGGCCGAGGTCAAGAGCGGCCATAGCTGGTACGAGGCAAAATAACATAACAGGACGTGATGCGTTTATGTCTGCGATTACTATCGGACTCACCGGCCTGACCGGGGCCGGAAAATCTCTTGCGGCGTCAATATTGAAAAATAAGGGCTTCCACGTTATAGACGGGGACGAGGTTGGCCACGAGGTAGCCGCAAGACCGGAGATATTGGAAGAAATAAAAAAAGCCTTCGGCGGCGGCGTGATAGAGCCTGACGGCAGCTTAAACCGCCGGGCACTGGGGAATATCGTGTTTTCAGACCCGGAAAAGCTGCGGCGGCTCAACGCCATCACTCATCCGGCCATAAGGGAGACCGTGCTGCGGGAGGCGGCGGAGGCCGACGGCCCCGTCGTCATCGACGGCGCCGTGCTGAAAGAGTGCGGCCTGACGGAACACTGCGCCGCCGTACTGCGGATAACCGCTCCGGCGGAGCTGCGCAAGCGCCGCATAATGGAAAGGGACGGCCTGACCGAGGATGAAGCCGAAAGGCGAATTTCAGCCCAGACGAACCATTCGGACGGTTGGATAGATGTTGACAACAGCGCCGGTACAGATATGCTGGAGCGCAATTTGAATACGGCGCTGGGTCAAATAAGAGGTGTTTATGGAAAAGAAATATAATAAACGGCTGCTGTCCCTGATCTGCGCCGGCCTCATCGCCGCCCTCTGCACCGCCCTGCTTTACGGCTTTTTCCCCGCCCCTTACCGGGACACCGTGGAGGACTGCGCCATACGCTACGGGGTGGAGAGCTCGCTCATCTACGCGGTGCTAAAGGCCGAAAGCAACTTTGACCCCGCCGCCGTCAGCCGCGCCGGGGCCAAGGGACTGGCCCAGCTCACCGACGCGACGGCCCAATACGCCGCCGAGATGGCCGGCGAGGAGTACGGCTTCGGCGACGCCTTCGACGCGGAAAAAAGCATCGGCCTTGCCGCCGTTTACCTGCGCTATCTTCTCCGGAAGTACGACGGCGACCAGCGCAGGGCCACGGCGGCGTACAACGCCGGCGAGGGCAATGTGGACAAATGGCTGTCCGCCGACGGGGACATGAAGGAAATCCCCTTCGGCGAGACAAAAAAGTATGTGAACAAGGTCAAATGGTATAAAAGGGTGTACAGTCTGCTGTACAATTAAAAGACGAACCCCTCGGCGAAACCGAGGGGTTCGTCTTTTAATATCCCATCATGTCGCCGAGGCTGTCGTCGTTGTCTATCCAGTCCCGCTGCACGTCGATGACTGTGTACTCGTCACGGGTATTTCTGACGACGACCTTGGCTATGCCGGCGTTGATTATCATGCGCTTGCACATGGCGCAGCTCGAAGCGTCGGGCACCAGCTCGCCGGTCTTGCAGTCCCGTCCGGCCAGATAGAGGGTCGCCCCTATCATGTCCCGTCGGGGGGCGCTGATTATGGCGTTGGCCTCGCTGTGGACGCTGCGGCACAGCTCGTAGCGCTGACCGCGCGGAATTTGAAGCTGCTCCCGCCGGCAGAAACCCAGATCGGTGCAGTTTTTGCGGCCCCGTGGGGCGCCGGTATAACCGGTGGAGATTATCTCGTCGTTGTTTACGATTATAGAGCCGTAGTTCCGCCGCAGGCAGGTGCCCCGCTCGATTACGGACTCGGCTATATCCAGATAATAGTTGTGCTTGTCGCGGCGCTGAACCATTACTGAGCGGCCCCCTGTTCCGTGACGACTCTGTCGGATGAGGACAGACCGTCGGTTATTTCGATGTAGCCGTCCTTTGTCACCGCTCCGGTCGTGACCGGCACATCGGTGGTCTGACCCCCTTCGCGGAGAATTTTGACCTTGCCGTCCTTCACCAGCTCTTGGGGAATTGTAATGGCGTGAGGAGCGTAGTAGGACACTATTGTGACGTCTGCCATCATGCCGTCACGGTAAAGAGAAGGGTCGTCCAGAGTTATATAGCCGATATATTTGTCGGGATCGCTTTCGGACGGAACTATATTTTCGATAGAGGCGATCTGATTGGTGGAAGTGTTCAGCTTTTCCCAGACTGAGCTGTCAAAATTGCTGCTCCTTATCAGTCTGTAGGTGGCGGCAAGAGGCGTTTCAAGCTCGGCGGCGAGGGAGGCGCTCATCTCCACGGTGAGCATGAGACCGGAGGCCGGAATGACCGTCACAGCGTTCATGCCCACGGCGGCGGTGTCGCCTTCCTTGAGGAAGAGCTTCTGTACATAGCCGTCCACGGTGGCCTTGACGGTGTAGTTCTCCAGCTCGGTCTCCAACTGCTCAAGCTCCAGCCTGGCCTCCCTGGCCTCAAAGCTATTGGAGCCGCCGTCGGAAGAGGAACCGGCCACCTGACGCTGATTTTCGACGGTTGCGATTATGCTGCCGGAGTTTACCCGGTCGCCCTCGCTTACACGGAAGGTTATCTTGCCGCCGGAGGTGGCGGCAACGGATATGACGGAGGTTCTTCCCCTGGTGACGCTGCCGGACACCCGCTCGCCGTTGACGGCGACGGTGGCTGTGGAGCCCGCGGCCGTGCTGGAGGAAAAGTTTATGACCGCGCTCCAAAGAGGCTGGGCGGTATCGCCGGTATTTTGGCCGGATCCGCCTGTGCCGTCGTTGTCGGTTTGAGTGTCGGTCGAGGCGCCGGTCTGTGACCCGGTCTGGCTGTCCGGCTGTGCGCCGGTTTGGGTATCGGTTTCGGCGCCGCCGTTACTGTCGGCGCTCTTGTCGTTATCCGAATTGTCGGCGGGACTGTCCGTATCTTCCGAGGAGCTTTCCTCATCTTCGGGCGCGGCCGGAGCGGGACTTACTTGAGTTACCGAGCGGACGGTTCCCTGGGTGGTAGAGCCGTTGCTGTACACACTGACGCTCTGACCCACGGAAATGCGGTTTTTAAGCGTAACCGTAACCTGATTTGTGGCGGGAACGGTTATCTCCGCCACTATGTCGCCGGCGCTGACGGTGTCGCCGCCGGACACGTTAAGAGATGTAACGGTGCCTCCGGTGGAAGCGGTGATGTTTGCGCGGGTGGTTTCGGTGCGTGCAGAGGAGCTTGAGGATGAGGAAAGAGCGGCTATCCTTTCCTCGAGCAAGTCTATACGGGCCTCGAGATTTGAGCTGTCTACGGTATATATGGTGTTGCCCTTGCTGACGTAGTCGCCTTCCTTGACTTTGAGTCCTGTGACCTTGCCGGTTGCGGCAAACATGGATGTTATGACGTCGGGGCTGGAAATTTTACCGTCGAGAGTTTCCTGAAGCTGAATATCCTGAACGGTGACGGCCACGGTTTCGGGGAGTTGAGGCTCGTCGTGCTTTTTTGCCATGTGTGTGAAAGCGACCGCAATGACGGCCAGTATCAAAACTGCCGCCAGTGCGGCGCCGCCGATTATGGCGGGCTTGAATTTGGCGAAATCGGTACCTTCGGCGTTCTCATCTTCCGATTCGGGAACGTCGGGCTCGGGCTCGTCGGGAACCCTGAGACGGAAACGGCTTGTGTTTTTGGAAGGGGGAATCTGGGCTGCGTCCCTCAACTTTTGTATTTCCTCGGGAGAGGGAACTCTCGTGTCGGAAATGTCCTCCCGGACTGTTTCGTCATCCTTGGGCGCGGGCGTCTGTGCGGGCCGGATATCCTCTTCTTTTTCGGGACGGAGAGGAGTTTGAGCCTCATTTTTGACAGGTTGGCCGGCGGCGGGAGCGTCCTTCTTGACCGTCTCGGGCCGCGCGGCCTCGCCGGCAGAGGGCTTTTCAGGCTCCTTGGGCCGTTTTGTAACGGCCTTTTCGGCCTTTTCCGCGCCTTCCGTCCGTTTCGGCCTGTCGGACTTCACGTCGGCGTCAGATCTTTCAGCCGGCTTTTTGCGGCGGTTTTCCGAACGTTCCTCCCGCTCGCCGTCCTCGTCCTCATTGGTGTATTTCTGGTAGCTCTTGATAAAGATCGTCAGGCAGACACCGAAAAGCACGGCTACAACTGCCAAAATCACAGACGCGATTTCAAGCACCTCGTCCATCTCCTTTATATTTAATATATGGAAGGCTTGTTCCAGTTTATTATTCCCCGGGAAATAATATTCCCAAATCCTTATCCCGCGTTATTGATAGAGGGGATATTTGCCGCAAAGGGCGGCTACCCGGGCCGTTACCTCGGCGCGTCTGCCGTCCGGATTGGTGAGGGTCAGGAATATGAGGTCGGCTATCTCGTCCATATCCGCTTCCTTCATACCTCTTGTGGTGACGGCGGGAGTGCCTATGCGGATTCCGCTGGTGATAAAGGGACTTTGCGGATCAAAGGGAATGGCGTTCTTATTTACGGTTATGCCCACCTCGTCGAGGAGCTTTTCGGCCTCCTTGCCGGTAATGTTCTTATTGCGAAGGTCGACCAGCATAAGGTGGTTGTCGGTGCCGCCGCTGACGAGATCGAACCCTTTTGCGGTCAGGGCAGCGGCCAGAGCGGAAGCGTTCTTCTTGATTTGGAGCTGATATTCCCTGAACTCGGGCGACAGAGCCTCCTTCAGGCAAACGGCCTTGGCGGCGATGGTGTGCATAAGGGGGCCGCCCTGTATGCCTGGGAAGATAGCCTTGTTTATCATTTTGAGGTGCTTTTCCTTGCAAAGGATAAGTCCGCCTCTCGGCCCACGAAGGGTCTTGTGGGTGGTGGTCGTCACGAAGTCTGCGAAGGGCACGGGATTTGGGTGCAGCCCCGCCGCCACAAGCCCCGCGATATGGGCCATATCGACAAGGAAATAAGCGCCGACCTCCTCGGCTATTTCCGCAAATTTGGCGAAATCTATCTCTCTGGGATAGGCGGAGGCTCCGGCGAGGATGAGCTTGGGCTTGCTCTCCAGCGCAAGACGGCGAACCTCGGCATAGTCGATGACCTGAGCGTCCTCGGTAACGCCGTAGGGAACTATGTTGAAATACTTGCCGCTCATGTTCACGGGGCTGCCGTGGGAGAGGTGGCCGCCGTGGGCAAGACTCATGGACAGCACGGTGTCGCCGGGCTCAAGACAGGCGAAGAACACCGCCATGTTGGCCTGGGCGCCGCTGTGGGGCTGGACGTTGGCCGCTTCGGCGCCGAAAAGCTCCTTTGCGCGTTCGATGGCCAGATTTTCCACCACGTCAACAAACTCGCAGCCGCCGTAATAACGCTTGCCGGGGTAGCCCTCGGCGTATTTATTGGTGAGGGGGGTACCGATGGCTTCCATAACCGCCTCGCTGACGAAGTTCTCGCTGGCTATGAGCTCGATTTTCGAGCGCTGGCGGTTGACCTCGGCCTCGATGGCCGCGGCGACTTCCGGGTCAAAAGCCTTTACTTTGTCGATATTATACATCCTGTTACCTCCTTGAAATTCTTCCACTAATATTATAATAGGTTTTAATGTTATTTACAAGTATTTTACGTGAATTTTTTGAAAAAATTTGTCGCGGCGTTCAAATATGTTTCCGAAAACCTATTGACAATATTGAAAATTTGACGTATAATCATATCATAAGTAATGAATCGAGGCCTTGAAAATGAAAAGACAGGAGCTTGCGGACAAATTTGTGAAAATTATGGAGGAGACCTATCCCGACGCGGTGTGCTCGCTGGAGTGTGAGGATCCTCTTCAGCTTCTGATTTCCGTCCAACTGGCGGCTCAGTGTACCGACGCCAGAGTGAATATAGTCACACGGACGCTTTTTCCGAAATATCCCGACGTTTACGCTTATGCCGGCGCCGACCTGAGTGAGCTGGAGCAGGACATTAAACCCACGGGCTTTTATCACAATAAGGCGAAAAATATAATAGGCTGCTGCCGCCGTCTTATTGACGTGTACGGCGGCAAGGTGCCCGACACCATGGAGGATCTGCTCAGTCTGCCGGGCGTGGGGCGCAAAACCGCCAATCTGATTTTGGGCGACGTGTTCCACAAGGGCGGCATGGTCATAGACACTCACGCCAAACGTATACTCAAGCGGGTGGGACTTACAAAGGAGACCGACCCGACCAAGGTGGAATTTGATGTGGAAACGCTGATCCCAAGGGAAAAGCAGTCGGATTTCTGCCACCGGCTGGTTATCCATGGACGGGAGCTCTGCGACGCCCGACGTCCCAAGTGCGAGATTTGCCCCGCCAGAGAAATATGCGAAACGGCCGGGAACGGTAATTAAAAAAATTAATTATGGATAGAAAAAAACTCACTCTGTAGCCTGGAAGCGCGGGGTCGGTCGAAAAAATCGTGCAGAACGGCGTCGTCGCAAGCCTCCCTTCGCTTGCGGCGACTTTTTATGCTTTGCAAAAAAGTCATCGTTTGGCTCGTTCGGCTGCTCCTCCTTTTCCCCACAAACAACTTTGTTGTTTGTGGGGAGTGGTGGCGTAAAACTCGCAAAAGGTTGGTAGCAAGCGCAGGCGTAATGAGGGCGGCTTATCCGCCCGAATAGCCGGAGCGCCGCGTGACCTTTTGCGAAGAAGGAGGGGCAAGCCCTCGTGCGACGGCATTTTTGAAAAAATGTCGGAGCATAGACGGGCTTTGCCCCGACGCCGCCGAGGGTGATTTTCGTTCGTAGTTCAAGGGCATAAAAATAAGAAAATTCGCTCGTAAGGGCGAATTTTCTACATTATGCAATTATTTTATTTTTAATGATTGGTTACATAACATTCAAATTTGCCTTAAATTAAGTCATTCAACCCTTGAACGATCTGCGCGACTTTTCTACATACAGCTTTCACTCCGCGGCCTTCATCCGCGCGTAGTTCTTCGGCGACACGCCCATGACCGCCTTGAAATTTTTACCCAGGTGGAATTTGTCGCAAAAGCCGCACATGGACGCGATCTCGTCCAGCGAATAGCCGCTCTGATCCAGCAGGTTGCAGGCCACCTTTATGCGCACTCTGTTGATATACTGGGGTATGGAGCAGTTCTGTTCGGCCTTGAACAGCTTGCCGCAGTAGGCGGGGTCAAGATTGACAAGGTTCGCCAGCTCACGGGCGGTGATGGGGTGCATATAGTATTCGATTATGTAGCGCTTCATCTTTTCCACCGCCGGGTGAGAGCTTTTCAGCTCGCTCTTGTTGAACAGATGGGACAGGAAGAGCACCATCATTCCGTCCAGATCCATCTGGAAGCCGGTGGGACGCGATATGTATATATAGTTCATTTTATGCAGAATATCCATCAAAGCGTTCATGCTGGAGGGCTTGAAAATTGCCGTTTTGGTGGGCGAGGTCGAGCGCGGCGCATGAAAGTCCAGAGCGGAAATTATAAATCTGTCGGAATTGACCCAGGCCTTGCGCCAAACTCCGGGCGCGATAAGAAAGACCTCGCCGCTGTTGACGGTGTTTATCACGCCGTCTATCTCGCAGCTTATGGAGCCCTCGTGAACGATTATTATGGCCCAGTGATCCAGCCATCGGTCAAGGACCCAGCTCTTGTCGCGGGGCTTTTGACAGGCTATATATGTGACATGGGGCAGAACATTCTGCGGCAGTTCGGGATGGTTGGTCATAAGTCGAGAACACCTCTTGCAGTCAGTCTAACAACTTTACGTCAATACCGTGCGGCGTAAAGTTAAAGGGGAAATCACCGGCAAATCGGACACGGAGCCGTCCGCGCTTTTTGTACGGTATTGTCAAATAATATTATATACTTTCGCGGCCCTTCCGTCAAGGGCGAAGAGAACAAAATTTACAAATTTTTTTTGGTAAAGGAGCCGAATTTAAGCGTTGACATCAGACGGGAAATGCGGTATAATAAATTATCGTCAATTATCGTCGTTTGGGATGGTGAAATAATGAAAACCGTTGCTTTTCCAAAGCTTGGCCTAAGCTTCAATATCGACCCTATTCTCCTCCACATTGGGGACGGGGGCATACATTGGTACGGCGTGATAATAGCGGTCGGTGTCATGCTGGCTCTGCTGCTTTGCGGATATTTGTACAAAAGCAGGGGAAGGGAGCCCGAGGAGATTGTGGATTTCCTGCTCTGGGCCCTGCCCTTCGGCATAATCGGCGCGAGGCTTTATTATGTGTTTTTTTCCTGGGACAGCGGCTCGTACGCCGATGATCCCATGGAGATCGTCCGTGTGTGGAACGGCGGCCTTGCCATATATGGAGGCATAATAGCCGGATTTATTGTGGCCTTGGTTTTTTGCCGGTTGAAGAGGATCGCTTTTCTGGAGTTTGCCGACGTGTGCGCTCCCGGTCTGGCCTTGGGCCAGTGCCTTGGCCGCTGGGGCAATTTCGTCAACGGCGAGGCTCACGGCGGGGAGACCTCTCTGCCCTGGGGCATGACTATCAACGGCTCGGAGCCGGTGCATCCGACCTTCCTGTATGAGAGCCTGTGGAGCCTTATCGGACTGGCGATACTGGTCGTTGTTGTGAAAAAATGCCTTCCGGCGGGCAGCGCCCTTTTCATCTATTTTATGTGGTACGGTGCGGGCCGGTTTTTTATCGAGGGTTTGAGAACCGACAGCCTCTATGTCTTGCCGGGAGTCAGGGTGTCGCAGATAGTGGCCGCCGTAACGGCGCTGGCCGGGCTGGCCGGGCTTATAATCACCGCTGTCGGGCGAAAAAAACCGCGTAAGTGAGAACCGCCGTTTCTCCGTCTGCCCGTTGGTGCGGGAAGCCGCGTCACTTGACTAATTGTTAAAAAATTGTGACAAACTGTTGAAACTACTTGACAACCTTATATTAAATGTATAAAATTATAAATGTGTCAGTCTGTGATAGTTTGCGTTACGGCTTTCATATGGCTTTCATATTATTTTTTAAGGAGAGATAAGGATGAAGAGATTTAGATCTGTACTTTCCGTACTTCTTGCTCTGACGATGCTGTTCACCTGCTTCACGGTTTTTGCCGCCGACGGTGACACGGCGGTCGTGACGGAAGACGGTACCGAAAGAGAAATCGTGACAAGCTTTTCTGACGTGGATCCCAACACCGTTGTGGGCAAAGCCGTTACGGAGCTTGCCATCAGAGGTATAATCAACGGCCGCGGCGACGGGACGTTCGGCCCTGACGAAAACATAACCCGCGCCGAGTTCGCGGCTATAATTGTGCGTCTGAACAATATGGACACAGGCTTAAACAAAGACGCCATGTCCGGCTTCTCCGATCTGGACGCCGATGACGCCGACGACAGCGTAAAGTGGGCCCGCCCTTATGTGGGAATAGCCAAAAGCCTTGGTTATATGGACGGCGTTGGCAACAATATGTTCGCCGCCGGCGATCCTGTCACCTATGAGCAGGCCGTGGCCGTTCTCATGCGTATGCACGGCTGGGGCCCGACCTGTGACTATGAGGCTCAGATAACCAAAAACGCCACCTGGTCCTATGCCTATATCAAGCACGGAAACGCCGAGGGACTCACAAAGAACACCCTGTCCAGTCAGAGTGACCCGACCCAGGCCGTTACCCGCGGCGTGGTAGCTGTTCTGGCCGACAATTCCCGCGGTATCCGCAACCTTGAGACCGTGGTCGATCCCAATACCGGTTCGATAAGCTATCAGCCCAGCGGTGTCAAAAGCGGCAGCGGCAGCGGCTCCGGCTCCGGCAGCGGTAAAAATTCCAGCTCCAAGAACGACGACGACAACATAATCAACGGCATCGTTACCGCGACATATCTGGCCTATCTTGAGGAGCCCGACGAAGACCTCAACAAGAATGATATAATTGTCGGCGACAAGCTCTACACCATAGGCAAAAAGTGCATGGAGACCGTGGATATCTACGATCTTTTGGGCAAAAAAGTCAAGATGGTCTATGATGAAATGGACGACCTTATCACCACGATCAGCGTGACCGATTATGATTCCACCGACATATATTCCGGCTATGTCGGCGGCAGCAACAAGTTCTACATGGGTGTTGAGGACGGCAAGATACAGTATGCCAGCAACCCCGACACATTCAAGATAAACTCCGTTGCTCTCAAGGGCAGCGTTATCTACAACGGCAGACTCGTGGAGGATTTTGAGGTCGAGGATCTTGACGATCCCGACAGCCCTTACTATTTTAAGAACGGTGTCATTGAAATAGCCGAGAACGGCAGATTTAATTTTGTAAAGATATCCAACTATGACACCTATGTTGTCAGCGGCACAAGCTCCAGAAACAACATTGAATACATTACCTTCAAGTACGATTACGACGATGAGTTTATCGACAGCAACAACAGGATGGAGATGCCTGTCAGCGAGGACGCCGACTACTTCACCTTCCGCCGCGGCAACACCAATATTGCCGAAAAGGATAATAAGAGAAATGAGATCAGGGCCTATGACGTACTGAACATTCTCCGTTCGCCCGAGGAGCTTGACGGCCCCACCGTAATGAAAATAGAGGTCACCAGGAACAGCGTTACCGGCCAGCGTGTGACCTCCGTCAACAGTGACGACAGCAATATGTTCATGATGGGCGACCGCTACTACTGCTACAATTACGAGTACGAGAATTTTGTGAACGAGGATAATAAGGACGTCACTCCTCTTCAGCGCGGCTCTTCCGGCGTGAACCTCTATCTTGACCATATCGGTCAGATAGCGGCTGTGACTGTTTCCGAAACCGGCGAAAACGGCTCCTATGCTTACGGCTACTTGCTCAGCCTTATCCAGAACGACAGCGAGAGCGATTATGATCTGGAATTCTATATCATGGAGTCCGACGGCACCCTCCACGAACGCGGCACCGGTTCAACCATACAGATCGACGGCAAGAGATATGACACCGATGACAATGACGTTCTTGACGCCCTCGAGGATTCTGCCAACGAGGCCAACGAGTCTTATCTCAACACTCCCGCCGGCGACGAAGTGGATAACCTCACATATCAGCAGCCCATAAGGTACAAGCTGAACAGCAAGAATTTGATTTCCGCCATAGACACCGTGGCCGAATCCGATATTGACGGCAACGATCTTGTTCTTTCCGCCCGCATCGACGACAGCACCACGGACGACGGCCTCCGTCAGTACAACCGTTCCAGCGGCTTTGCGTATGACGACGAGGACGGCAAAGAGGCTCACTTCGTGATAAGCAGCACTACCAAGATATACTTTATCCCCGACAACAGGACCGATTACAAAATGTACGGCAAGCGCACGACCTCTACGTTTACCAGCGGCAACAGTTATTATGTGGAGGCCTACAATATCGGCACCACAAGCACCAACAGAGCCGACGTGGTATTCATCTATAAGATGGACGACACCATGGTATTCAACTCCAAGTCCTCGTTCCTCATCGTTACGGATTTTGGGCCTGATGACGATGACGAGGAAACGGTATCCGGCTACAGGGGCAACTACAACGGCGGCGGCTCTGTCTCCACATCCAAGACTACGCTTAAGCTTAACTACAGTCAGATGGATTCCGGCGCGAGAAATGCGTATGACGATTTGGGCAAGGGCGATATTGTCCGCTATCTGGTGGGCTCCGACGGCAGGATTACCGATATGGAGCTTTGGCTCGACGCTTCCGATCCCGTTCAGGACGAGCCTGTCGGCAGTGTCAGAGAAGCTCTTGAAAACCGTATCCTTGCTATCAGGAGCAACTCCACTCAGCCCGTCGACGGCGACGCTTACAACGCGGCCTTCCGTTTGGCCTACGGTACGGTTCTCCGTCATGAGACCGACATAAAGAGCATCACCGTTACTCCCACCATTGTTGAGGATGATATCGATATGGTGGACAGCGGTACCGGCGTTGTGGCTCACCTTTACGGCAGCGGCACAAAGGTATTTGTCTACAATGGCAGGAGCGGCGCCGAGTATATCGACGGCGAAGACGCCTTCGACGAACTTCAGGCCTATGAGGACGGCAGCGACGGCAGCGTTGTTGTCACCTTCTCCACCGGCGACACCACAAACAGTGCCAGCCCCTTCAGAATGATTTATATCATTCACTAAGCTTAACCGGCGCGGCGGAGTGAGGGCCGTGAGGCCCTCACTCTCTGCCGGACGCACTATCCCAGGCTCGACCTGGGATTTTGTGCTTTATTATAATATATGATTACACAAAAGAAAGGAAGGATATGTATGAGTACAAGGCAGCCTGATTTTGAACGGCTCGAAAAGCGTATGGGCTATACTTTCCGTAACCGGCAGCTCCTTCGCACGGCCCTTACCCACACATCCTACGCTCATCAGTTTGGGGTTGAGAGCTATGAACGGTTAGAGTTTTTGGGCGATGCTATACTTGGCTTTATCATCGCCCAAGAGCTTTACCTGGACAAAAAATTTCCCGAGGGTATGTCCACCCGCATCAGGGCGGCGCTGGTATGCGAGGACACTTTGGCGGAGCTTTCCGCCCAAATAGGCATCGACGAGTTCGCTCTGCTGGGTACCGGCGCCGAAAACTGCGGCGAGCGTCACCGAAAGTCCATTTTGGCGGATATGTTTGAAGCCCATGTTGCCGCCATGTATCTGGACGCCGGCCTTGAGCCCACAAGAAGCTATGTGCTCAAAGTGTATGGCGAAAGAATTAAAGATATGATAACCGAGGGACATTTCATCGATCATGACTATAAGAGCCGTCTCCAGGAAAAAATTCAGGGTAAGGACCGAAAACTGACCTATGAAACCATAAGCGAGGTGGGGCCGGTTCACGACTGTATTTTCACGGTGGCGGCGGCCATCGACGGCGCATATATTGGCACCGGCGTTTCCAACAGCAAAAAAAAGGCCCAGCAGTTGGCTGCCCGGGCGGCTATGGAAAAAATCGGACACATAGAGGATGAATTGAAAGGCCGTGGGGAGGCGTCCGACCCGACTTCGATACTTCACGAGCTGTTGGGCGGGGAACAGTCATGAATATCCCCGTTTTTGTGCCGCACGTGGGCTGTCCCAACGACTGCGCTTTCTGCAATCAGCGCTCGATAACCGGGGTTTTGGAGGCTCCGGCTCCCGAGGAGGTGGGCGTTATTGCCGACAGGTATCTTTCCGGCGGAAAAACGGGGGGCAGCACGATCGCCTTTTTCGGCGGCAGCTTCACCGGAATAGAGCCAGAACTCCAGCGCCGTTACCTTATTCAGGCGAAAAAATACCTTGACGCCGGTAAAATATCCGGCATCCGCATTTCCACCCGACCCGACTATATCGACCTTCCGGAGCTTGATTTTCTGGCGGAATACGGGGTCACGAACATCGAGCTGGGAGCCCAGTCCATGGACGACGGGGTACTCGCGGCCGCCGGCAGGGGGCATGACGCGGAGGCCGTCCGCCGCGCGTCGCATATGATAACGGAGCACGGCTTTGTCCTTGGACTCCAGATGATGACGGGCCTGCCCCTTGACACTCCCGAAAAGTCCCTTGCCACCGCGGACGAGTTCATCGCTCTCGGCGCGAGGGAAACCCGTATTTACCCCACCCTCGTCATGGAAAACACTCGCCTCGCCGATATGTACCGGGCCGGAGCGTATCTGCCCCAGACCGTGGAGGAGGCGACGGGGCTGGGGGCGTTATTATACGAAAAATTCCGTAAGGCCGGGGTGAAAGTGCTCCGCATCGGGCTAAGCGACAGTGAGGAGCTTAAGGGCGGCTGCGTGGCCGGCCCGTATCATCCCGCTGTCGGAGAGCTTGTTGTGAGCCGCTATGTCCGCAATCAGATGGAGAGCATGGTCGAGGATAACAGGCTGGATATCAGGGCGCCGAAAAAATATTTCAGTAAGATAATCGGCCCGAGACGCTGTAACGCCCTGTATTTCACGGAAAAAGGCGTGGAACTTTCTCTGTCGGAGGGAGAAACGCCCGTTGTGAACGGAAAATATGTTCTTGAGTTTTGAGGTGCGAAATGGAAATACGACCAGTAAAGCTTGCCGATGCCGCGGCCCTCGCGGAGATATACTCGCCGTATGTAACAGAGACCGACGTGACCTTTGACACCGAAATTCCGACGGCGGAGTTGTTTGAAGAAAAAATAAGGAGGATAACGGAGTTTTACCCTTTTATCGCCGCCGAGGAGGACGGTGAGGTATTGGGCTATGCCTACGCCCATGAATTCAGGCCCCGTTCGGCCTTTGTCTGGTCTGCGGAAACGACGGTATATGTCCGCCGCGACCGCCGTGGCTGCGGAGTGGGGAAGGCTCTTTGCCTTCAATTGGAAAAAATGCTCAAGGGTCAGGGCATAATCAACCTTTACGCCTGCATAACCGATACCAACGCCGAAAGCATAGCCTTTCACGAGAGGCTTGGTTATAAATATATCGGTTGTTTTGAAAATTGCGGCTATAAGCTGGGCCGTTGGCTGGGGGTCGTCTGGCTGGGTAAGACGGTCGGCGGATATGACGAGCCGCCGGCGAAGGTAATGAGATCCGGCGAACCGGGCAAAGAGAGCTGACGCCCTTTATGACCAAAAATGCTTTAATATCACGGAGAAATATTTTAATATATATCTTGACAAATCGTTATATGTACGTTATAATGTACATATAACGATACTGGAGGTGGAGAATATGACCAATATAAATATAACCAATCTCAGAAAAAATCTGTTTGACTATATTAATCAGGCTGTGGAATTTAACGATGTAATAAACGTTAACACTAAGGCGGGAAATGCCATTATTATCAGCGAGTCGGACTATAACGGACTTATGGAAACTCTGTATTTATCGCGCAATCAAAAAGTAAAAGATGAAATTGTCGAAGGCATTAATACGCCGCTTGAGGAGTGCGTTGAGGAAAGCGCGGTTGAGTGGTGATGTACAAAATATTTTATACAAAGACGTCGTTAAAATCCATTCCGAGGCTGAAGGCCGCGCATCTGGATGACAAAGTCAGGAAGCTTATTGACATACTGCGCGAAAATCCATACAGGACGCCGCCGCCTTATGAAAAGCTGACCGGTGATTTGATCGGCGCGTTTTCGCGGCGAATAAATTTACAGCACAGGCTCGTGTATCAGGTTGACGATGAAAATAAAACGGTTAAAATTGTCAGTATGTGGACGCATTATGAATTTTGAATTATTTGAATTAAATAAAAAATGGCTTAAAACATAGGTTTTAAGCCATTTATGGTCGGAGTGACGGGACTTGAACATATAACTAATGCGGTAAAATGCCGACAGTCAAGCGGTTTTATTTTCCCGTGTTGCATATTCATGTTGCATTTTCACGCCGGGCAATATCTATCAAGGTGTAAATATGATTGTTCATTTTCGCGTCGGCGGCTTGGCGCTCGGCGCTGAAAGTTTCTTGGTACACTCCCTTTAAAACATGAGGGCTTCGCCACCCGCCGCTCTCCATCGCATATTTGTCCGGTATGCCGATACTTAGCGCAATAGACGCGTACATATGCCGGAGATCGTGGAAACTCATGTGCGGCAGTCTGGCAGCGTCAAGCGCGTCCTGAAACCAACCATATATACGGCGGGCACTATACGGCACTATAAAATCAGTAGGCTCCTTATCCCTCGGGATAAGGTCCATTATATATTGGGGCAAAGCCAGCCGCCGAGTGCTGTCATAATTCTTTGTACGGCTCTTGAGGACGTCGCCATCTTCGCCCTTTACCTTTACGTTGCGCACGGTTATGATATTGCCTGCCAGATCACCGAACCTTAACCCGCGAATTTCCGACATCCTCAGACTTTCCCAGAGGGCGAGAAGTGCCGGAAGCTCGCACTTGGTCCCAATGACCGCCTTAATGACATCTTTGGGCGGCGGCAGTTCCCGAAATGTCTTAACCGGCGCCGGCAGAGCAACCTTTATTCTTGCGTATGGATCGACCGAATAAATGACCGCCGTAATAAAACCGTATATATTACGGATCGTTTTGGGCGACAGCTCCGTGGCCTTGTTATTTACCAGTTGTTGGATTGCCTTTGACCCAATATCTGAAATCGCGACACATTCCCACTGCTGAAGGTAGTTCCTGTAAATCCTGTTGTAATTTAATATCGTTGACGGGGAAAGAATGTTTTTTCGATTTTCAATATACTGCCGCGCCGCATAGCCGAAGGTGTCGGTGCTGACCTCGCCACGGTGCTCATCGGCATAGGCGGCGGCCTCCCGCTCGACCTTGCGCTTGTCGGCGCCGGTAAAACGCTTGTACTTGCGCTTACCGTTCTTGTCCTTGCCGATATAGATATTCACGCTCCAGCTCCCACTGGGCAATTTTTTTGCATTTGCCATAAAAAATACACTCCTTTTGTTGAAAAAATTGAAAAAATATTGACAAAACGGAGCGTACATGATACAATAGATATGGTTCTGGTATGTGATCCTCCTCTTTGTATCATGTACCACTCGGAGCTTCGGTGCGCCAACACCGGGGCTCCTTTTTATTTTGCTAATATTTACAGCGAAACGCTGTCCAGCGGGACAAAACCGCCTTTGGCGTACTCCTCACGTCCGCGCTTCACAATCTCCTTTTCCTCTTCGGTCAGGTCGGTTTTAATGCGAACGGTATCGTCTTGTTTTAATTCGGCTTTTTTCATATTACATCACCCTCACACATGCAGCCGTTCCTTAAGCGCATCCTGAAGAACCTGGGAAAAATTAACGTTATGCTCCATTGCCGCGGTATTGAGCCACGCCGGAATGGTGAGAGTCTTTTTTACGGATTTTTCAAAATGCTTTCTCGCGTATTCCTCAACATCAACGGTAATCACGTTCACAAACGCTTCGTTTGACGAAAGGGAAAGATCGCTTAAAATACCGTGGACATCTATTTTGCCGACAGGTGAAGCCGGAGGAAGCGCTTCGCCGGACTTCTTAAGATAATACAGGTGACCGGCGAGACAGTCCACGGCCATCAAAAGGGCTTCGTCAAGAGTTTGACCGCAGGTAGCCAAATCGTTCAGATCAGGAAAAATAACGGAATAACCGCAGTCTTCTTTGATAAAGCATGCCGGATATGCGTATAACATTTTCAATACCTCCTATTTTTTCAGTCCAGCCTGTTTCAGGATAGAGAGCTCGGTTCCTTTTGGTATATCACCGCCGTGAAAAGGTATTGTTACCTTGCCCGGCTTTGTGGGGTGTGTATAATGACGGTGCGAGCCGGTTTGTGACTTGAAGACCCAGCCGTCATCAAGGATTATTTTCTCAATATCTTTTGATTTCAGCGGCATTACGCAGCCCTCCGTTAATTATAATATCATATTATACGTATTTTGTCAATACGTATTTATCCTTGCCGCACATCACTGAGTATGGTGCCAACACAGGTGCACAATTTTTATTTTACGAAGCTATTTACAAATGTGGGGAAATATGCTATAATACGTCTCTCTTTTCATTTCCGTCGCGGCGGGTATAATTACATATTATATCTGCAAGTGGCTTGACGGAAAGAAGTAGCCGACGAAGCCCAAAAGAAAGGCCCGGAGCTGCAACTCCGGGCCTTTCGATTCAGGTGGTGAGAACTGGGCTATATAAAATCTCTTTTCACCATTAGTGTATCACAAAGCAACGGAATTGTCAATAGTTCAATATTAAATTTTTAAGAGTTTTTCCCCCTACCTTACAGCGCTGTGAAAGACTTTATTCGGCATACTTCGACAGATTATCCCAGTCTATATCCTCGTCGAATATATATCCGCTTTTTTCGGCGGCATCGATTTGAGCCGCCTCCTCGGGGGTCACCTTTGTGAAATCCGGGTCCCATGCAAGGACAAGGCGCTTGATAAACCCCTCTTTTTTCATGTGACATCACCCTTCCAAGGGAACAACGGCCAGAGTTTTACCAAGAGGGGCAAGAACCTTGAGCACAGTGTCGAGCTGGGGGCTTGTCGCACCGCGCTCCATGCGGGCTATGATAGGCTGTTTCACGCCGCTGAGTTCCTCAAGCCTTTTTTGACTGATACCTTTTTCCGTGCGGGCATTGATAATTTCACCTATAAGAGCGACCCGCAAATTGCTTTCCGCTATTTCCTCGGGGGTTAAAAGAGAATCCATGAACTCCAGTGCATCACTGCCAATCGCCGCCGATCCGCGCTCGCGAATGTCGGCCAAATTGGCCTTTGCCTTATCTATTGCCTTAGTGTATTCTTCATCTTTCATGTTCTTTGCTCCTTTCGATATAGTCCTTCATCAGTCTCTCAGCATTGTCTATTTCCCGGCGCGGGGTCTTTTGAGTTTTCTTTATAAAATGGGATAACAATATAAAGCTGCTGCCGTCATACCCGAAGAATAATATACGGTTTCTGAGTGGCCGCAGCTCCCAAATATCGCCGGTCAGGTGCTTCACATAAGGCGCTCCGGCTCCGGTGCCGTATTCGCTGAGGGTTCTGATATAATCTCTTATTTTTGTGAAATTAATACGGCTGTCTTTGTCCTGCCTTTTTCCCAATTCTTCCAAATATTCCCGCAGCGGCTCTCTGCCGACGGCGTCTTTATAGAATTTTACCGAGTACATCTATATCATTCCCTCCCACTCAATATATATTATACTTAAAAGTTATTAAATTGTCAAGTGCTTTTGTGTCACTCCCCCTATCGCACATCACTCAAAAACGTGACGGCCTTACCGAGTATGCGAATATGGTCAAATTCCTCTTTGTTACTTAAATAAATCGAAAATGCTTTTTGAGGTCTTATTATAGATTTTGTTATAGGCCGCTTTCTTCGGGTTTTTTACCCAGCCGGCGCCCTTCTTTCCGTATCCGGGGAGAAGGGATTTTTTTATTGACCGCTTGAGTTTCCCTGTGGTACGGGCTTTCAGGGATTTTTTCAGCGAGGGGGTACGGATGCCAAATTTCATTTTATCACCGCCTTTGTATCAAAGCCTATCCTAACGAAGCAACGGCAAAAGTCGCTTTTGCAATCATAAAAAGGCGGATAGTTTACGCCAATTTGAGCGTCCCTAAGGTTGAACATTTTCCCTTGCATATATTGACAATGCGTACAGGTTCGTTGGTCTCCCATCGTCTGAATAGTATAAGTATATGTTAAGAATGAAGTATCTTTCGGCAACTTTTTTAACTCCGTCATGGCATGAAGATACCGCTTAACTTGATAAAATACATTGTTCGGTACGGAAACGTCATAAAGCAAGGAAAACATATCCGTCATTTTGTCGCGCTGTCGATTGGACGTAAAGTCCCATGCAGTAGCGACTTGATTATAAGCCAAAACAAGGGCTTTTACAGGAAGATCGTATTGTTTATATTTGCCAAGAAATTTTATGTCTGCCATCGCAAAATCTCTATTTTCCTCCAAAATACTTTTGTTCATTCTTCTTTGTATCGGAATGAGTATTTTTCGCATTTCAGCGTCATACACCACTTCTCTCGGATATTGTTCCATCATGGCCTGTCCTTCGGGGGTGACAGTGTAGTACTTATTCATTTGGAAATGGGCCGCAATTTCTTCGGCGCTGATATAAGAAATAACTCTCTGTATCAGGACATCTTTTTTACCGGCAACAGATTGTCCGTGCTCCTGAAGAAAAGCTTTCAGCTCCGGGACGGTTATTCTTTTTAGAAAAACAGCCGCGTCAGCTTCGCCAAGATAGCCGAGCGAAACAAGGCTATAGGCGTCATTTATATATGGCATTAAATAATTTGGCAGATGAATCTCTTTTTCACAAATCGGGGCCAGATAGTGAAGCATACGCAATTGTCCGTATGAAAGCTCTGCCTCAAAAGGCTGAATGGTTTTAGGCGGTATGAAATCGTTAAGATCAATGTCCGACATTTGGAAACTCCTTTCGTCGTATATTATTTTTAATTTTTATTCAAATATATTATTCCATCTTTAACAACTAAGCCATTTTTGCGCTGTCTTGCTGGTATTTATCGGCCCTGAGCATTTGCTTCATTTCCCCGCGGATTTCCGCGCGGTCAATTTCATCAAGAGCTTCATACATTGCCATACTGCCGTCTTTGACAAAGATTGGCGGTTCTTTTTTTGCTTCCTCTCCGGCCTGATCTAAGGCCGCAATCCCAAGCTCAAGGATTTTTGTTATGGCTTTAGTTTGTGTAGGAAACTTATTGCTGTGCCAAAAATCATTGATTTGTTGATACATTTCCTCTGACATGGTGACGGAAAATCTGGGTCGATTTGTTCCCATTATTTTTGCCTCCTTTTTTTCTCCTAAATACAATATACACCAATTCACCAAAAATGTCAAGAAAAATTTCACCACTGGTGTGATATTATATTATTAAGAGTTCACCAATGGTGAAAAATATAACAAAAAGAGGTGCATTTTATGAACGAATCAAAAAGAATGAGCATTTCCCTGACTGACGATATGGAACAGGCGATAGTTAATCTTAGGAAAACAGACAGATTTTGTCGCTCGTCATACTCGGAAATTATAAGGGAATTGCTTCGAGCGGGTTTAAGGGCTATGGACATTGACCAAACAGAAAAGGCATCGTAAGGCGCAAGGGGCGGCCGCGGGCCGTGAGCGCATGAAACGCGCACGGCGCCCGAGGGGAGGTGATGAGGTGATATACATTTTACTCGGCATTGTTATAGCCATTTTGGCGATAACAAGCCTGAAATGGTACATAAGCACGTTGGCGGTGTTATACTTTTGCGAGACAAAGTGGCGCATACCGACAGACGATGAGCTGAAGGCCTGCGCCACTGAGGCGGTAAAGCTTTTGTTGGGAGGACGGAGGTGAAAGACATGAAAAAGGAAAAGGATTACAGGCCAATTTATGAACGGCACCCTAATTTGCCGTTGTACAGCGCAATTTTTTCAATGGCGATGGCGATGCTTTCACTTGCAATAGTAATTATTTGCAAATAGCGACATACAGGGAACACGCGGAAATTATCACGGCAATTATCGATATTGCAACTGGAATCCAAAAACGGCGGGTGTTTTCACGCTTTTGCCGGCGATAGTCCTGAAGGGCACGGACGCCGGGCTCGGTAATGCGATATATGCCGAGATGAGTGACGGTTATATCACCGGCGCCGCTTATCCGTTGGGTGGTATCTTCGGCAATATAGCCCATATCATAAGACAAAAAGCTTATGCGGGCGTCTATGGACGGCGAATATTTTTTAAATTTTTTGTCAATCTGAGCGCGGCTCACCGATACGGAACTACCGATGAAGCCGAGCACCTTATAATCAATGGCGGTTGGCTCCGGCATGAAGATCACTCCCCTTTTTGTATTTCAACAATTTATCATAGCATTAATTGGAAATGGTGTCAAGGAGGTGATGAGGTGGATAAGATCAATATTCCGGCGACAGTTAAGGTCAACACTGGACAAGTGGACGAGCTTTTTGCGAAGCTGTCCGCCATAAGCGAAAAATTGAAAGAGGTCAACTCCCTCCTGAAGGAATTGACCCACGACAATGAGATAAATTTAAAGGTCAACATCGAGCTCTAAGTTTATCTCTCCCCGGCATGATGGACACTTGCTTTTTCCTGCCGGAACTTTTACAACAGCCCCGCAATTCGGACAAGTTACATCATATAGGCCGCTTTCTATTGCTGATACGACCGACGCTTTTATATCTTTTTTCAGATCCCGCTGAAAACGACGCATATCCGACTTGCTGGACATATTGTATTTGTGTTTCATTATCAGTCACCTCCCTTCGAGGTGAGTATAGCATTAATCGGACGCGGTGTCACAGGAGGTGATGAGGTGAAAATAAGCGATAAAGAGCTGGACGCCATCGAAGCGGCGGCAGAGTGAGCGGTACATGAACCGAATATATCTCGGGTCCGGTTGGCGTCGGGCTCGGGGAAACATCAACACAAAGGAGGTGAAAATTATGCCAAGACCGTACAGACTGCCTTACCAGAAGGCCGAGGACGCGGCAAAGAAGGCCGAAGAAGATTTCAAGGCCGGGATAAGCCGAAACGTGAAAATCGCGCTGGCGGTCAGCGGAGTGACAAAAGAAGAGGCCAGCAAGGCCGCGAATATAAGTCTGCCCACGCTGAACCAGCGGCTGAGAGAGCCGGGATTTTGGCGGATAGACGAGCTTGTCGGCATAGCCAAAAAATGCGGCACACAGGCAATGGCGTTTTTTAAAGAATATAGGGAGATGTGATACATAATGATAAGAAAACTCAGACAGCGGCTTAAGGGCGAGAATTGGCGGCTCATGGCCGGGAGTACAATGCTGGTGGCGCTGTGTCTGCTGGCTGGAGTTATCCCCGCGATGGTGGCCCGGTGGCCGTGGACAGGGATCCCGGTGATGGCGTATGTGTGCGTGATGATTTATTTGTTGGCGGGAACTGACGATGACGGCGAGTAAGGAGTATGAGATAACCTGCGAACGGTGCGGAAAAGTGTTCACATATTACCACAGGGGCCGGAAACTGTGCGACGGGTGCCGGGAAGTGGCCAAGCATGAAAGGGATTGCCGATATTATGAAAACCACAGGGACGAACGCCGCGCCGCCAGACGGGCAAAATTAAAGGCCGATATACCGGACACTATCATCTGCGCCGTCTGCGGAAAGGAAATGCCGTACAAACCACGGCTGAAATACTGCCCGGAATGTGCCGACCGCATAATTCGGGAGCGGGCAATGGAACGGTACCGCCAAATTGTGGCCGCGAAGAAGTCCGAGGATAGGTCAACGGTCTGTGAGCGGTGCGAGTGCTTCGCATGGAAGGACGGCAAGTGTACGGTATTGATCGAGACGGAGCCGGAAAAGTGTTCGTTTTTCAAGACCAAAGAGCAATTTGAAGCCGACGCCCGGAGGAGCGAAGAGCGACAAAAAATAAGTGAGGTGATGAAAACATGAAAAAGGTCTGTATCACATATAAAATGCGGGCGGGAGACGACGTGTCCGAGACCTGCGTCGTGCTGCCCATGACGGACTTCCGGGCGGCCAGCATTTTGACCCTCGGCGAGGACAGCGCATTTATCTCGCCGAGGGTCGGGGGTTCGGTGTTCCGGGTGCTGGAAAATCTGGCGCTGATGCAGGGGTACGACTATGACGGTTTTTGCGGCGCAGAAGTGGTATGAACGGCCTTGCGGCCTACACCTCATCCACCGCAAGCGTGTTTCCCTCTCAAGGGGCCCCCGAAAACAACGAAGTTGTTTTTGGGGAAGAGGAGACGCAGCGAGGTAAGCCACGTTCCGATTTTTTAAATCGGAACAAGCGATACCGAGCTTGCGGCGACGACGGCGAGCCTTTAGTGACCCGCAGCGACGGACAGAAGTTATCAAATCAAATCAAAAAAGTCCCCGAAGGGGTGCAACCTTCGAGGACAAGACCAAGTTTGAAAGGGTTAAAATGATCTGTGATTTCATTGTAACATACAAAAAAGGAAAAGTCAAGAGGAGAAATATTTATGATAAAAAATCCATGTAGGTCTTGCTCTTTTCACACAATATATAGAAACAGACATGAGCACGGATACTCAAAACAATGCTCTGATTGCAAGAAATTGCCACTCCATAAAGAGTATCTTAAGACGCAAAGAAAATATGAAGTCGGAGAGCCTATTACCAATATTCAAGACTTGATTAATGAAACGTGGGTTATGTGGTATGGGCGCACAAAACACGTTGAGACATTCAAGTCTATGCAATTAAGAACAGTTCTTTATTTCTTGAACAATGGGAGTTTAAAAAAGGCTGTTCCCAAGCAGATGAAGAAGGGTGATAGTTTATGGTAAAGATAAAGACGCGTAAAGGAAAGATATATTTCGACACAAAAGGTACTGCTCTCGATATTGCGGTAGAATTAAGTACAGGATTGAATTTGTTCATAAAGGATCCTGATCGCGTTCCCCCTGAAAAAGAGGCAGTAATATTAGCGGATATGGTTGCCACCGCAATCAAAGTCAACCGTGAAACAGCTTTCGATTGGGACAAGTTTTTGAGTGAGCTGGAGAGACTGCGAAGAGAGATGGAGGTGAGCGGCAATGGCTGAGTATTTATTCAGGGGAAAGGAGCATGGCGGGCGGAACGAATGGGTATACGGATTATACTTAAAAGACGGAGTAATAGACCCAATGCACTATATTATCTCTGATTGCGGGGACAAATATCATGTTCTTCCCAAAAGCGTTGGCCTGTGGAGCGGCTTAAAGGACAAGCACTACGGGATGGTTTTCGAGGGGGACATAATCGAATACAACCAATATAATGAGACTTTTGTCGGCGTTGTTCGATTTGGCATATACAATACAACAGACGGCAACAAATACATCGGTTTTTACGTAGATTGGGGCAAGTGGCCCCACACTGAATACATCCGCAACGATTTGCTTTTCTGGATAGAGGAGGACAAAGCTGTTGTTATAGGCAATGTGACCGATAATCCAGAGCTTCTGGAGGTGGGCGGCAATGAATGAAAACCATATGCCCGAAATCGCGAAAATGCTGGGCTTGGAGATGGATGAGTTTTTTGAAATTAAAGGAAAAGGCCCCGGCAAATGTAAGTTGACTGAGAAAGGGGTTTCGTATATTTTAGACAGAGGACACTCACTTGTTTATGATAATACCTTTATACGCATTTTAACCGGCGCAGCGGAAATCATCCGCAAGCCGTGGCGGCCCGGGATGGGCGGAATATATTGGACAGTATTAAGAAAGCATATCGATGACGAAGGATATATAACTGATAGCCGCGTATATTTTGGCACCGAAATCGATATAGGGCTGATTGCCATGGGAAATTGTTTTAGAACGCGAGATGACGCCAAAGCAGCCGCGCCGGAGGTTTTGAAGTTTTATGAAGATGTTAGAAAGATGGTGGAGGAAAAATGAACAGGGAAAATTTTGAAAAATTGCTTCGATTTGCTGAACGGCTGCCAGAAAAGGAGGCCAACGATATTTTAATGGCGAGCATTATGTCCACAGACGATGGTAGCAATCCGCGCGGCCACCTGCAAATGATAATCGTTATGGAGGAATTAGCCGAGTTGGCGCAGGAAATTTCAAAAACCATTCGCGGCAAGGGCGACCATTTAGGACTGATAGAAGAATGCGCCGATGTGCTGATCGGAATACGTTACATTCAGTTGATTGAAAATATCTCCAACAAAACGCTGGGCAGGGCCGTAGCGGTCAAGCTCCAAAGGCTAAAAGAGGCGATGGGAAAAAGAAGATAGGCCGCTCCACAATTGTTATTGTTGTGAGTACACCAATAACAATAACGACGGTATTTGCGAGTTATGTCCAATAGAATGGCCGATGGGGCGGTACTGTGGTAGTGGTGGTTTATATAACCAATGGTTATACGCTTATGACAGTAGAGGCTGGCGAGCGGCCGCCGAGCTTGCCCGCCAGATTGCCGAGCTGCCGGAAAGCTAAGGACACGGTCATGATTTTGGGGCATATGGTCAAATGGGCGGACGAGCACAAAAGCGAGATAACAGAGTTGGAAAGGCTCCTTGGCGAGCTGAGGAAGGCCGAGGGAAACATCGAAGCCAGAACCTACCGGCCCAGAACGGACGCGGCCCAGCAGGCCACAGCAAACAAAAAATCCCGCGGCGGCGGGAGGAAGGAAGATAAAAATGAACACATTTGACAAAGTGGAGCTTCTTGTTGACGCTCAAAATGCCATCGATACCGCAACCGTCATGGACGAAATTATAACCGAGGGCATTTTTACCAAGGCGGAGCCCGACATAAACGCGTATAAACACCGGTATGACATTCTCTTGCAAGTATCCAATGTCGCATTCGACTATATTTACAAGGCAAAAGAAGCGGTAGAAAAGCTTTTGGCGGCGCTCGAAGAAGACCTGGAAAAGGAAAGAAAGGAAGATAAAAATGAATGACGAATACGATCTGTTCCCGGACATGGACGACGAGGACGCCGAAAACAGCGAAAGCCGGGATCGCTTCACCATCGACAACGACGAAAAGGCCGACTGGGCAGTCCGGAAAATCGGCGAGGACAAGGCCGAGTTTGACCGGCTGCAGGAGCTGGCGGAGCTGAACATCGACCGCCTGAAGGAAAAGCTGGCGCAGGAAAAAGCGAAGTTCGAGCGGAGCACCGCCTATCTGACCGCCCTTTTGGAGGAGTATTTTGAAAAGGTGCCGGAAAACCGGCTGAAAAAGTCCCCGACGCAGGAGAGCTACAGGCTGCTCTATGGCAAGCTGGTACGGAAGCACCCCACGCCGAATATCGACTACGATGAGAACGAGCTTGTGAAGTTCCTCAAAGCTTCGGCGCCGGAGTACGTAAAAACCAAAGAGACGGCAATGTGGGGCGAATACAAAAAGACCCTGAAATTTACCGACGCCGGGGCGATTACGGCGGACGGCGAAATCGTCCCCTGCATCACCGTGACGCCCGGCATGGCGAAGTTCGAGGTCAAGCCGGACAAAATCAGTTAGAAAGGAAGTGCGAACCGTGAATATCACTAAAGGAAAGATCCCCGGCGCGGTGAAGTGCGTGCTTTACGGCGTGGAGGGCATCGGCAAGAGCACCTTCGCGGCCCAGGCCCCCGACCCGCTGTTCATCGACACCGAGGGCAGCACCAGAATGCTGGACGTGAGCCGCTTCGACCGGCCCGCCAACTGGGATATGCTTCTGGCCCAGGTTACATACGTCATTGAAAATCCCAACGTCTGCAAAACGCTGGTGGTGGACACCCTCGACTGGGCGGAAAAGCTGGCCCTCCGCGCCGTGCTGGACAAGTTCCAGAAAAAGGGCATTGAGGAATTTGGCTACGGCAAGGGCTATGTGTATCTAAACGAGGAGTTCAGCCGGCTGCCGAAGCTGCTGTCGGCGGTTGTCGAGCGGGGCGTCAACGTTCTGCTGACGGCCCACGCCGCCCTGCGGAAATTTGAGCAGCCCGACGAGCAGGGAGCTTATGACCGCTGGGAAATGAAGCTGCTGAAGCAGAACGCCCCCATGATAAAGGAATGGGCCGATCTGGTGCTGTTCGCCAACTACAAGACCTATGTCGTGGGCGGCGACGACAAGTCCAAGGGCAAGGCCAGGGGCGGCAAGCGGGTGATGTACACCACCCACAATCCCTGCTGGGACGCCAAAAACCGCCACGGTCTGGCGGAGGAGCTGCCGCTGGACTTCGGCGCGGTGGCGGCGGCCTTCGCGAACGGTCAGCCTGCGGCGCCGCCCAAGCCGGAGCCGGAGCCCATACCCGAGGAGGATATAATTCTCGACGGCAAGCCCATATCCGAACCCGTATCACGGGAACCCGCACCACGGGAACCCGCACCAAACGTTGACCCCGAGCTTGTCCGCAGGGGCGAGGCCCTGAAGCGGCTGGAGGAGCTGATGAGGGCCGACAATATCAGCGGCAGGGACATTCAGGAGGCCGTGGGCGAACGGGGATATTTCCCCAAGGATATGCTGCCGACGAAATATCCCGTCGATTTCATTGAAAACAACCTTATCGCCGCCTGGGATCAGGTGAAGGAGCTGGTTTTCCGGCTGAGAAATAACGCATTTTAGAGGAGGAATTTATCATGAACGACTACAACTACAACGGTTACAACGCCGCCGACAGCGACGAGCTGGGCTGGGACGCCACCATAAGCGAGGAGCAGACCTTTGTTCTGCTCCCCGAGGGCGAGTACGGCTTCACGGTGAAGGATTTCCGCCGCGACCGCTACCAGCCCCGGGAGGGGAGCAAGCTCCCCGCCTGCAACAAGGCGATTCTCACCATCGAGATAGACGGCGGCGAAAACGGCAAGACCACGCTGGAGCACAATCTGTTTTTGCACAAGCGAACCGAGGGACTGCTCAGCGCGTTTTTCCTGAGCATAGGCCAGAAGAAGCACGGCGAGCCCCTGCGCATGAACTGGAACGCCGTTGTCGGCGCGACGGGGCGGTGCAGGGTGAAGGTGCGCGAGTATACATATCAGGGCGAAAATTATAAACGGAATGAAATACAGCGGTTCCTCGAAGCGCCCAGTCAAACGGCAATGCCCGCGTCCGTGCCGCAGAAGGGGACGTTCTGATGGGCGCGTCAAATATGGAGCTGCGCCCCTACCAGCAGGAAGCCCGGGAGAGCATACATAATCACTGGGGCATGGGCAACCGCCGCACGCTGCTGGTGCTGCCCACCGGCACAGGAAAGACGGTGGTGTTCTCCAAGGTGGTCGAGGACAGGGTGCGGGAGGGCGACCGCTGTCTGATGCTGGCCCACAGGGGCGAGCTGCTCTCTCAGGCCGCCGACAAGCTCCGCAAGGTTACCGGCCTCGTCCCCTCGGTGGAAAAGGCGGAGCAGAGCTGTCTTGACGACACGTGGAGCAGGGTCACGGTGGGCAGCGTACAGACCCTGCAGCGGCCCTCAAGGCTGAAACGGTTTCCCGCCGATTACTTTAACACCATCGTCGTTGACGAGGCACACCACGCCCTGTCGGACGGTTACAGGGAAATCCTCGGCCACTTCCCCGAGGCGAGGGTGCTGGGCGTCACCGCCACTCCCGACCGGGGCGACAAAAAGAACCTGGGTCAGGTGTTCGACAGTCTGGCATACGAATACACCCTGCCCCGGGCCATAAAAGAGGGCTGGCTCTCGCCCATCAAGGCCGTGACGATCCCCCTTCAGCTGGACCTGAGCGGCGTGGGAATACAGCAGGGCGACTTTAAGGCTTCGGACGTGGGCAGCGCCCTCGACCCCTATCTGTACCAGATTGCCGACGAGATGCTGAACTACTGCGAGGGCAGAAAGACGGTGGTTTTCCTGCCCCTGATAGCCACATCACGGAAATTCAGGGACATATTGAACGAAAAGGGACTGCGGGCCGCCGAGGTCAACGGCGAGAGCTCCGACCGCGGGGCCATCATAGCGGCCTTCGAGGCGGGAGAGTATGACGTGCTGTGTAATTCCATGCTCCTCACCGAGGGCTGGGACTGCCCGTCGGTGGACTGCGTCGTGGTGCTGCGGCCCACGAAGGTGCGGGGCCTGTACTCCCAGATGGTGGGCCGTGGCACACGGCTGGCGCCCGGAAAGTCGGAGCTGCTTTTGCTGGACTTTTTGTGGCACACCGAGCGGCACGAGCTTTGCCGTCCCGCCTGCCTTATCGCCGAAAGCGCGGAGGTGGCGAAGAAGATGACCGAAAACATGGCCGCCGCCCCCGGCGAGGTGTTCGATATAGAGGACGCCGAAAAGCAGGCGGAGAGCGACGTCGTCGCCGCCCGTGAAGAATCACTGGCAAAGGTCTTGGACGAAATGAAAAATCGAAAGCGGAAGCTGGTAGACCCGCTTCAATTCGAGCTTAGTATACAGGCCGAGGATCTCGCAAATTACGTGCCCGCCTTCGGCTGGGAAATGGCCCCCGCCAGCGAAAAACAGATACAGATATTGGAAAAATTCGGCATTTACGCCGGAGAAATCGACAACGCCGGTAAAGCGTCGATGCTCATCGACCGGCTGATAAAGCGCAGCGTCTTGAAGCTTGCGACGCCAAGGCAGATAAGGTATCTGGAACAGCGCGGCTTTGTTCATGTGGGCACGTGGAGCTTTGACGCCGCAAGCAGAATGATGAACCGCATCGCCGCCAACAACTGGCGTCTGCCAATGGGAATTGTGCCGTCCCGTTATGTGCCGGAGGTAATATAAATGACCGATTACAAGGAACTGCTGAAATACATCGATCCGTCAGCACTGGACTACACCGCATGGCTCAACGTTGGGATGGCCCTGAAGGAAGAGGGCCTGGGCGTGGAGGTATGGGAAGAATGGAGCAGGCGTGACGCTGCCCGTTATCATACCGGAGAGTGCGAAAAAAAGTGGAAAGGCTTCAACGGAGCCTCCAATCCGGTAACCGGCGGCACCATAGTGCAGCTGGCAAAGGAAAACGGCTGGGTTCCCTTCAGCGGGGAAGGCCGTGAGCTGGACTGGGACGATGTTATTTCGGCGGAGGACGGCCCCGCCATAGTGGACAAAAACTGGGTCGAGGGCCGTGAGCTGGAAATCCCCGACCAATGGGAACCGGCCAAACAGATAATCGCCTACCTCGAGGCCCTGTTCGAGGCCGAGGAGTGCGTGGGCTATGTGACGCGCAGCTATGTCAGCGAGGGCCGGACGGTGCCCACCAAGGGCGTTTATGACCGGACGGCGGGTAAGCTGATACAGGAGCTGTCACGGTGCAAGGGCGACATAGGCGCGGTTCTGGGGGATTACGACCCCGACGCCGGAGCCTGGGTGCGCTTCAACCCCCTTGACGGCAAGGGTGTGAAAAACGACAATGTGACCGAGTTCCGCTTCGCTCTGGTGGAGAGCGACAGCCTTGACCTCGCGCGGCAGAACGCCATAATACGGGAGCTGGAGCTGCCTGTGGCGGCGCTGGTGTACAGCGGCGGCAAAAGCCTCCACGCCATCGTGCGGGTGGACGCCGCCGATTACAAGGAGTACAAGCACCGGGTGGACTATCTGTATTCCGTGTGCAAAAAGAACGGTCTCGACCCCGACACACAGAACCGCAATCCCTCCCGCCTGTCCCGTCTCCCCGGCGTGACCCGCAAGGGCAAAAAGCAGTATCTGCTTGCCACCAACATCGGCAAAAGCGGTTGGGACGAGTGGCGGGACTGGATAGACGACGTCAGCGACGACCTGCCCAACCCCGAGGGTCTGGCGGACGTGTGGGACGAAATGCCGCCCCTCAGTCCGCCCCTCATCGACGGGGTTCTCCGTCAGGGACACAAGATGCTGCTGGCCGGGCCAAGCAAGGCGGGCAAGAGCTACGCCCTCATTGAATTATGCTGCGCCATAGCCGAGGGGCGGCAGTGGTTCGGCTTCGACTGCGCCCGGGGACGGGTGATGTACGTTAATCTGGAGCTTGACCGGGCCAGCTGCCTGCACCGCTTCAAGGACGTGTACACGGCTCTTGGCTGGCGGCCCGACAACCTTGGCAACATAGATATATGGAACCTTCGGGGCAAGGCCGTACCCATGGACAGGCTGGCTCCGAAGCTGATCCGCCGGGCGGCCCGTAAGAATTACATAGCCATCGTCATTGACCCCATCTACAAGGTCATAACCGGCGACGAAAACAGCGCCGACCAGATGGCGAACTTCTGCAATCAGTTTGACAAGGTGGCCGCCGAGCTGGGCTGCGCGGTGATATACTGCCACCATCACAGCAAGGGCGCCCAGGCCGCCAAGCGCAGCATGGACCGCGCCAGCGGCAGCGGCGTGTTCGCCCGCGACCCCGACGCCCTGCTTGACCTGATTGAATTGGAGCTGGACGAGAACATGACGGCCCGTCAGGAAAACCGGGCCGTGTGCAAGGCCTGTCTCCGCGCCCTCCGCGGGCGGGAGGTGGCCCCCGAGGACAGATACAACTCCGAGAAGCTTCTCCGGATGTGCGGCGAAGGGCTGGGCCTTGCCGAAAAAATGGAGCTTGACCGCGCCGTGGACGAGGCCCGGAGAGCGGCCAAAATCCTCACCGCCTGGCGGGTGGAGGGAACCCTGCGGGAATATCCCAAATTTCAGCCCGTGAACCTGTGGTTTGAGTACCCTATTCACCGAATGGACGGCGACGGTATACTCCAGGACGTCGAGCCCGAAGAGGACAAACAATGGCGCGGCAGCCGGAAAGCTCCCGCCAAAAAGAAAAGCAAGCAGGACGAGTGGAATGAGACCCTTAACAACGCCTTTGAAGCCTTGAAGGACGAAAACGGTGTAGCTAAAATGAAAGACATTATGGAATATTGCGGCAGCAAGTCCGGCAACACCGTAAGAACTCACATTGATGAATCCGGCTTCCTTCAAAGAGACAAAAAGGGCAATGTTACCCGAATATCGCAATAGTTAGGGTTCAAAAAACGAAATATTTATTGAACCCTGAGCCAAAATTCAAATGATATATCGTATAAAGCGGGTTCAAAAAAGGGTTCAAAAAATGTAATATCGTTAAATTGAAGCCCCGTCAGGGTTCAAAAAAGGGGTTCAATTATTAGGGGGATGTATATCCCCCCTAATAATTGAACGTACCCCCTTTTGAAACCTGACCCTATGCAAATTGAAAGGTGAGTGAAAAATGCAAGGTGTAGCAAAAGGCAGAATTGATTATGGATTTTTGGATTGCCTTCGTTGGATGCCTCCGCTAAAACATAAAAAGTTTGATGGAGACTTCGACATTATGGACAGTGATGTGGCCGCATATATTGCAAATCGACCGGAGATACGACAAAAAATGTTTTCTGTGGCGGCCCATAAAAAAATTATAGTTTACGACAAGAAAACGGGCACATGGAGGGGTTGTGAAGTTTTTGACGGTTGAATTTTTTATGCCAATGGAACCGCCCACGGTGACACATCAGCAAAAGGCCGTTCACGTGGTTAAGGGTAAGCCGGTATACTACGAGCCGCCGAGGCTGGCGGACGCCCGGTCGAAGCTTATGGCGCATCTGAGCCCGCACCGGCCGGAAAGACGGCTCAGCGGGCCTGTCCGGCTGGTGGTGCGCTGGCTGTTCCCCAAGACCGCCGGCCACAGCGACGGACAGTACAAGGACACCAAACCCGACACGGACAACCTGATAAAGCTGCTCAAGGACTGCATGACCGTCTTGGGCTTCTGGCATGACGACGCCCAGGTTGCCAGCGAGCTCAACGAAAAGTTCTGGGCGGAAAAGCCCGGCATATACATCAGGGCCGAGGAGCTGCAATAATGCAGCGGGAAGCGTAACGTTACACGGTAAGGCTCAAACGCACGCGTGCGTTTGCGTGCGTTAAGCAATCAGCGAAAAGGGGGATTCAAACTATGGAACATGAACGTGGCGCGGGACGGCTTGGCGCCAAGGAATTTTTGAACCGTGGGCGGCGGCTTAACGAACTGATAGATAGCAGGCTTCGGGAGGTGTCGCGCCTTCGTCAGTTGGCCGCGTCGGTGTCCTCTCCGCCCACGGACGGAGAGCGCATAGAGGGCGGCATACCCCAAAGCAAGGTGGAAAATTCGGTGGTGAAGATAATCGCCCTCGAAGAGGAAATCAACGCCGAGATCGACCGCCTTGTGGAAGTTCACCGGGAAATACGTGTAGCTATCGAACGGCTTAGCAGCCCACATGAGCGGCTTATCCTCCGGGAGCGGTACATAAACGACATGGCCTGGGAGGATATTGCCGACAAGCTGAACTACAGCATTAGGCAAGTGACACGCCTGCACGGCAGAGCGTTGAAAAGCTTCGCAAAGGCGAACGCCCCGGAATTAAAAGAATTTTAGACGACTGTTCTCGAAAAAATTCGCATAAAAAAGCGGAGGGTCACCCCTCCGCCTCGGCTATAATTTTTTCATGGCGCAGCTTATATTCCATAAGCTCCAGCAAATAAGGCTTTACCGCGCTCTTTTCGCCCTCCCAGTCCTCGACGGTGCGCTTCGGCACACCGAAGTAATCGGCAAAAGCCTGCTGGGTCATTTTTGCCGCTTTGCGCAGCTCTTTCACGGTCTCCACGGTCAGTCCCCCTTACGCTTTCGGATAAGCACGTAAACCAATTTTGCGATACCTATGGCGATAAAAAACACGCCAAGAAATAATAAAGTTTTTGACATGGCTCTTGACAATGGCGGATTATTGTGTTATCATGGATTTTGAGGGGTGGGGCGGCTCGCCGCCCCGTTCCCCTCGCTCTGTTAATCCTCAATCAGCTTCTGGATGAGTATCAGCAGAGTTCCGATGATTAAGTCCGCTAACGCATTTATGACGATTGTCCACATTTCGTTCTTGCGCTTGGCGGGCTTTTTGTTTTTCTTTGCCACTGTCTTACCTCCTTTCTATGTTTCTATTATACCACGAAATCCGTGGTTTGTCAAGTGTTTTTTGAAAATTTTTTAAAAAAATTTTCCCCCAAAAAACAAAAGATGTCCTGAAATGTCCATAAATGTCCTTGAATGTCCATAACCATCTGTGCTATACTGTAAGCTGAAAAATAAGGCACGGGAGGACGGCTCCGGTGCCTTTTTGATTACAAACTGAGCGAAAGGAGGCGGCCGCTGTGACGCCGAAACAGAAAAGATTTTGCGACGAGTATCTCACTGACCTTAACGCCACTCAGGCGGCCGTCAGAGCGGGGTATTCGCTGAGGACAGCCTACAGTCAGGGACAGCGGATGTTGAAAAATGTTGAGATTAAAAGCTATATCGAGGAGCAACTCGCAAAAATTCACGATGAAAAAACGGCCAGCGTACAAGAAATTGTGGAATATCTGACATTAGTGCTGCGGGGAGAAATGACCGAACAGACGCTTCGCATGGTGGGCGACGGCGTTCAGACGATAGACAGCATAGACGTGCCCGCCAGGGAACGACTTAAGGCCGCGGAGCTGTTGGGCAAATATTACGCCATGTTCACCGACAGGACTAAAATCGACGGGGCCGCGCCGGTGCAGATCGTGGAAGACCTGCCGGAGGACGGATAATGCCCCCGCTCAGGCTCAGCGAAATCGTGGGCGGCGGCTACAAGCGCTTTTGGGACTTCAAGGGCCGCTACCGTGTGGTAAAGGGCAGCCGCGCCAGCAAAAAGAGCAAGACGGCGGCTCTGTGGTATATTTTCAGCATGATGAAGTACCCCGAGGCCAACACTCTCGTTGTGCGCCGGACGGCGGCCACGCTGAAAAACTCCTGCTTTACCGAGCTTCGGTGGGCCATCCGGCGCTTCGGCGTCGAGCATCTGTGGCGGGTGACGCTTAACCCGTTGGAAATGACCTACCTTCCCACCGGACAAAAGATTTATTTTCGGGGCCTTGACGACCCGCTCAAGGTCACGTCCATAACCGTCGATGTGGGCGTTTTGTGCTGGATGTGGATCGAGGAAGGCTATGAGATAATGGACGAGGAGGACTTCAACACCCTCGACGAATCCATACGCGGCGCGGCACCGCCGGGACTGTTCAAGCAGATCACCATAACCTTCAACCCGTGGAACGAGCTCCACTGGCTGAAGCGGCGGTTTTTCGACACGGTAAGCCCGGACATCCTCGCCCTGACCACAAACTATATGTGCAACGAATGGCTGGACGACCGGGACCGCCAGCTGTTCGAGGACATGAAGAAAAATCGGCCCAAGCGCTACGAGGTGGCGGGGCTGGGGAACTGGGGCGTGGCTAAGGGCCTCATCTTCGACAACTGGAAGGTCGAGGATCTGAGCGGCCGGGAGGCGGAGTTCGACAGGCTCCGGTTCGGCTGCGACTTCGGCTATGCCGCCGATCCCAACGCCCTTATCAAGCTGCACATCGACCGCAAGCGGAAAAAGATATATATCCTCGGCGAGGTGTACCGGTCGGGAATGTCCGACGCCGAGCTGCTGAGGGTGGCCGGTGAGTTCGCCGGGCGGAATTACATAACCTGCGACAGCGCCGACCCAAAGACCATTGACTTTCTGGCGGACAACGGCGTCAACGCCATTCCGGCGGTGAAGGGCCCCGACAGCGTGAACCGTGGCATACGGTGGCTGCTGGACTATGAAATCATCGTGGACAGCGGCTGTGAAAACTTCAAGAAAGAAATATCCCAGTACCGCTGGGAGGAGGACAAATACGGCAACACACTGGCCCGGCCGGTGGACGCCGACAACCATCTGATGGACGCCCTGCGTTACGCGGTGGAGGGCGATATGCTCGAGGCCCGTATTCAGGCGGGAAAGAGGCTGTAATGTGTAATCACTTCTGGACGCAAATAAACAACGTGTCGGTCTGCGCCAAGTGCGGCCTGACACGAACCTTTGACGGAAAAATCATCTTCGACCGGCGGCTGCCGGCCGTGAGGAGAAGAAAAAGCCATGGGAAGAAACAAAACAAACGTATATCCTGATTATTCGGCGGAGCTGGCCGAGATAAAGGCGGAGCTGGGCGAGCTTGGCCGGGGGCCCATATCCCCGGCGCTGCTGGGAAAAATCATCCGCAAGCACAAGCTCAACGCCAAATACAGCCGCGAGATGTACAACCGTTACATGGGCCTTGACGGCAGCTCTCCCATCGACGGGCGGGAGCCCCGGTTCCACGAGACGGACCCCATCAACAACAAGGTCAAGACCGATTTCGTCGGCGAGATAGTAGATTTCAAGACGGGATATTTCGCCGGAAAGCCCATCGCCTACGGTTACAGCAGAACCGCCGAGGCGGAGGCCGTCACCGGCGGAGCGGCGGCGGTGGACAGGGCTACAAAAGCCGTGACCGATTTCGTCACGCGAAACAATATGTTCGGCGTGGACATGGAGATAACGAAGATGGCCGCCATATCCGGATACGCGGGGCGGCTGTTCTATGTTGACCCCGAGGGCGAGGCGAGGGTTATGCCGGTGCCGGCATGGGAGACGGTGAGCCTGTCAAGCTCCCGCCTGTCCGAGCCGGAATATGCCGTAAGGTATTATTATACCGAGCTGGCCGGAGGGGCAAAGACCTGGCACGCCGAGTTTTACGACAGCGAGATGTACCACGTCTACGAGGGCGGGCTCGGCGACCTGAAGCTGATTGAAAGCCGGATGCACTTGTTCGGCGGCTGTCCCCTTCAGGCGGTGGAAAACAACAACGAGCGCATCGGGGACGCGGAAAAGGTTCTCAGCGAGATAGACGCCTACGAAAAGGTGCTCAGCGACAACATAAACGACGTGGAGAGCTTCGCCCACGCCTATATGGTGTTCCAGGGCTTAAGTCCGGACGACGAAACCCTCGACGAGGCCCGCAGAAGCGGAGCCTTTTCCATTCCCGGCACGGGAGCCACCTCGGAGCGGAAGATATACTTTCTGACAAAGGACGTGAATGACAGCTTTGCCGAGCACCAGCTTGACCGGCTCGAGGGGAACATCTACCGCTTCAGCAAGACGCCGGACCTCAGCGACGAAACCTTCGGCACGGCCAGCGGCGTCTCGTTAAAATTCAAGCTTCACGGCCTTGAAACCAAGTGCGGAATGTTCCAGGCGAAGATGATGGACGCGGCGACCCATATGTGGCGGCTGCTGGCGGGCTTCTGGACTTTAAAGCAAATCGCGGTTGACCCCTTGCAGATAACCATGGACTTCAAACGCAACTTCCCCATGGACACACTCAGCAACGCTCAGGCGGCTCAGGCGCTCATGGCGGCGGGCCTGCCCAAGTCTCTGGCCTGGGGCATAGCCGTGCCGGAAATAGACGACGTGGACTACGCGCTGGAAATGGCCGAGGCCGAGACGGAAGGAATACCCGCCCTGACAGACGGGACCGGCGAGGAAGAGGGCGAAATCAGTCTGGAGTGATAGGTTATGGCCGTTAACGATAAGGAGCTTCAGCGGGCGCTGGTGCAGCTCAGACGCATAGCGGAGCACCGGGAGCAGGGCGCGGAAAAAGAGCTGAGGCGGCTGTACCGTGAGCTGATAAAGGAGCTTAAGATGTTCCTTGGCACGGAATACGCCGACATGGCCGTCGACGGGCGTCTGACCTTCGAGGCCCTGATGCGGGAGAACCGCTACGCCGGATTTCTTGAGGAGATACAGCGGCGGCTGGACGGCGTAAGCCCACGGGCGAAGCAGCTCATCGCCGAGCTGGCGGCGGAGACCTACGAGCGGGCATACAGGGACACGGCGGCGGCGGTGGAACGGGCCGCTGATACGGCGGAGCTTAAGCGGGCGCTGAAAGGCGTTCCCACGGTGACGCCGGAGGTGATAAAGCAGGCGGTGGAAAATCCCATTGCCGGTCTGACGCTTAACGCCCGTCTGGAACGGAACCGCCGTCAGGTGGTGTATGATATAAAGCGGGACATCATGACCGGACTGACCAACGGCGACCGCATCGAGACCATGGCCGGGCGGATCGCCGGCCGCGTGGAGGGCGATTACAAAAAGGCCGTGAGGATAGCCCGCACCGAGACACACAGAGTGCGGGAGGCCGGTATGTACGATTCGGCGGCCCGTCTGGACGAGGGGCTGCGAGAGAGCGGCGCGGATTTGCGGATGGTGAAGATATGGCGCACCATGAAGGACGAGCGCGTCCGGCCCAATCACCGTGTCAAGACCAAGCACGGCTGGAAAACCTATGTGGGCGGCAAGGCCGACCATCAAATGATGGAGGGCGTGACGGTGCTGGCCGATGAGCAGTTCACTCTCTCCGACGGTAGCATGGCCGACTGCCCCGGTAAAAGCGGCGTGGCAAGTCAGGACATCAACTGCCGCTGCTTCGTCCAGTACAAACTAATGAATGACGAGGAGTTTTTTAAGGCCACGGGGCGGCATTTCCCTATTGACAAATCGGGGAAAAGTGATATAATAAATTATGCAAGAGCCGAAGACATTTTCCAATATGAGAATATTGACGAAAATGTTGAAATAACCCCTCAGAAAATAGCTGATAATCTTGAAACAACGCCAATTGGACGAGAGACGCTGGAATACATTCAACAGACCGGCATAAGACCCCAGCTTATTTATGAGCCGCAACCTCATACCAATCGTGGTGTGCAACAAGGCGATGTTATAAAAATTTTTGTTTCTAACACGAAAAATGAGAAGAATGCAGCGCAAGCTGTTGTACATGAAATTACACATCATAAATACGATATGGGTTACTGTCAATGGGCGGAGGTAAATTGTTTTTTAGCTGAAAAAATGCACTATGAAGGCAGAAATGAATTGACGGTTGCCGAGAAGAAGCTTATTATAAAACGTGTGAAAGCGGCATATCCTGAACTACAATGGAAGAAGGGCGGTTATTTTAATGGAAAAAAATTTTAGCGATTCGGAAGACATTTTCGAAATTGTGAAAAAAATTCAATCGGGAGAAAAAATATCTTGTAATAAATGTCATGATGGAGTGTTTGTTGCTCCGGAGTATTGCAAGGATTTATCACATTGTAATTGTTTCAGGTGTAATAATTGTGGATGCATGATACATGTAAACAATGTATCCATAGATATGTCAGATTTTTAATGTACCAACCAACCGAATAAAAAAGCACGTTTTCGGACGTGCTTTTAAAAGCTAATGAGCGATGAGGAATTTTTTAAAGCCACGGGGCGGCATTTTGATAAAGTGGTCATTGACAAGCCCGCAAATGAAAAAACTCTTGACAAACCTGCGGAAAGTGGTATAATAAAGACAACTAAGGATGAAACGGCGGGAGGAAATGTGAGGTTCATTGGTAGTATAGACAAGGATTTGTATAAGTGTGTTGCTGACAATATAACTACAGATGAAGTTATCATTACCGAGGAACGAATAGCTCATATTGAGGAACGCCATCCGGGTCATTTTGAAATAATTGAACCTTTCTTAAAACTTGCGGTTGAGAAGCCGGATTATATTCTTGAGGACAAGAAAAATTCAGCATTGATTTTAAAAAGCATTAAAGCTGAAAATTTGACATTTCAAGTGATTTTACGTTTACATACGACTTCAGATGTGGAAGGATATAAAAATTCGATAATATCTGCATGGAAAATTAGTGAACGGCGCTGGAAAAATTATATAAATAACAAAAAGATACTTTACAAAAACAAATAATTGTGGTATAATATAAGTGAGCTAAAGATGGACTTTGAGGTGGTAAATTTCGTTGCGACCACACGCCGATGGCATGACAGGGGAAACCCGAGAGATGCGGGAGACGCGACGCCCGCCAAAGTCCATTTTAGCTATAATTAAGCACTCTTACTTCGAGAGTGCTTTTTTGATGCGTTTAGCAGCGTGCTTTTTGCACGGAGGAAAATATGGACGAGAATATAAAAATCATATACCGGATACTCAAAACCCTTGAAAAGGCCATGGACATCGAGGAGTTTGACATAGCGGAAATCTCGGCCGAAAGACTGAAAATCAGCGAGACCAGATGGACAAGAATAATTGAGATGCTCTGCCGGAACGAACTTATTCAGGGGATCGGCCTTCAGTACGGAGCGACCGGAAGCGTTGTGCTGACCGTCAGCAATCCCAGAATAACGCTGAAGGGTATAGAGTACCTCAATGATAATTCCCTGATGAAACGGGCTCACAACGCCATGCGCGGCGTGGTAGAGATAATCCCCGGCCTATGAGCCCGACCCGGACAGGTCGCTAAACTGTGTCCATAATACTAATCCCCAACTAAAATCAGACATTTGCGACGGCCTTTTCCGCGCCATCTCGGTGTCTGATTTTAATTATGGATTAGTATAAAAAATTACATATTACGCTCATCTATACGGTGGGCGTTTTTTTATGCCTTTCTATACGGAAGGTAGGAGCGCTGACAGCGCTCTCGCGGGGACAACCCGAGCGGTTTTCCCCGCGTGCCCCCTTTCCGCATCGGGCGCTTTCGCTTACGGAAATTTGTCCGCGGACAAATTTCCTACCCCGATTGAGGTATCAAAAACCCGGTACACGCCCGTGTTTTTGATGTTTTTTACCTCATTGGCGGAAGGAGTTCAATTTGTTTAACCTTTCTATACGGAGGGTGAAATTTTTTCTACATGGAGGAATGAATCATGAACGAACCTTTACCCAATCCCGACCCCGCACAGGAGCCAAAACAGGAGCCGACGCCCCAGACGGACCCCGCGCCCAATCCTCCCGCCCCGGAGCCTTCGGGCGAAAGCATTGAGGAACGCGTCGAGCGGCTGGCCCAGTCGAAGGCCGACAAGCTGCTTGCCAATTATGGCAAGAAAAACGCCGACCTTCAGCGGAAGCTGAACGAGCTGCGTAAGGCGAGCCTGTCCGACGCGGAGCTGAAAAGCCTGGAGCTGGAGGAAAAGCAGAAGGAGCTGGCCGACAAGGAAAAGGCCCTCAGAGACCGGGAAAACCAGCTCATCGCACTTAAGGCCCTGAAAGCCGCCGAGCTGGACAGCGGAGACGACAAAGTCCTCGAGCTGGTGCCGCTGGTCATCGGCGAGGACGAGCAGACCATCAACACCAACGTGGCCGCTCTGAAAGCGGCGGTGGAGGCCCTTGCCGCCCGTAGGGTTGACGCGGCGATTAAGGGCGCAGGCAGAATACCCGGCGGCGGAACGCAGACGGAGCCGACAAAGGATCCCGGCACGGAAAAGGCCCGTCAGCTGGGAAAGAAACGGGCGGAGGCCCGAGACAGGGCCAACAACATTCTGGATTATTACCTGAGAAGGAACTGATCCGGTCAAAAAAATTTTTAAAGGAGATGCAAACCACATGAAATTTACCGAAACCGCTGTGGCCGGAGGCATTGAAATTCTGGCTAACAGCCATTACACCGCTATACCCTACGACTGCACCGAGCTCAGCAATCTGGCTCAGAGCGGCGTCATTCCCGCGGGGACGGTAATCCCCTCCAACGACGCCCAGGCTTTGGGCGTGCTGCTCAGCGACGTTGCGCTTGACGAAAATCCCAACGGTACAATCGTGATCCGGGGCTGCGTCAACAAGGACAAGCTGCCCGCCGCTCCCGATGAAGCGGCCGTGACAGCGCTGAAGGACATTACATTTTTGCCCTTCGATGAAGAGTAAGGAGGTTAAACCATGAATTTGAGAGACATTTTCACCTCGGAGGCCATCGCCTCCCACTACACCGAGGAGGCCAGCAACAGGGAAGCCTATCTCGGCGCGGGGCTGTTCCCTTCCCAGAAGAAAAACGGCCTTGACCTGAAATGGATAAGGGGACACAAGGGCCTGCCCGTATCCCTGATGCCTTCCACCTTCGACGCCAAGAGCACCCTGCGCGACAGGGTAGGCATCGGCAAGACCGAAACCGAAATGCCCTTTTTCCGCGAGAGTATACTTGTGAAGGAAAGGGACGAGCAGGAGATCATGCGCGTTCAGGACAGCAACGACCCCTACGCCGACGAGGTGCTTGACCGCATTTTTGACGATGTGACCACCCTCGTGGACGGCGCCGACGTTGTGCCCGAGCGCATGAGGATGCAGCTGCTGGCCCCCATCGGCGGCAAGCTTGGCATCGAGATCAAGGCCAACGGCGTAAATTACACCTACAACTACGACCCCACCGGCGAGTGGAAGAAGGGTCACTACACCAAGACGGCCACCCGGTGGAGCAGCGCCGCCGACTGTGACCCCGTGGCCGACCTTGAGGCCGCCATGGATAAGCAGGAGGACAAGTACGGCACCCGGCCCAAGGTTGCGCTGATGAGCAAGGCTACCTTCAACCTCATCAAGAACAGCGCCAAGGTGCGGAGCGGAGTCCTCGCCCAGAACACCACCGCCAACCTGAACTACACAACCAAGATCGTCCGCAGCTACATCGAGGAGGCGCTGGACATCACGATTGTGATATACAACAAGTCCTACAAGGACGAGAGCGGCAAGGAAAAGAAATTCTACCCCGACAACATCATCATGCTTCTGCCCGACAGCAGTCTCGGCAGCACATGGTACGGCACCACCCCCGAGGAGCGCACCCTCATGGGCAGCGGCAATGCCGACGTTACGCTTGTCAATACCGGCATCGCCGTGGCCGTCACCGTGACCGAGGATCCCGTGAACACCAAGACCACCGTGTCGGAAATCGTGCTGCCTTCCTTCGAACGGGTGGACGAGTGCGCCGCCCTTGAGGTGGCAGAGTGACCGAGGAGCAGGTCAAGGCCTTAAATCTGGGTCTTGACCCCATAACGCCGGAGACCGTGCTCATGGTGGAGGCCGCCCTTCAGTACGTGCTGGAGAACACACGGCTTAAATTCGACCTGAACAGCGACGAGGAGCTGGCGGAGCTTCCCGCCAGAGTCCGGCTGTTCGCGGTGAAGTTTGTGGAAATCATGGGCGTAACGGCGGGCGTGACCAGCGAAAGCATAAGCGGCCACCTGTCCCAGTCGTTTTCTGACAGGGACAGGACGGCCCTGCTGTGGGAGCTGCTGAAAAGCCTGCTGGGCGGCGACATCGTATCGGACGTGAAGTTCCGCACGGCCCGAAGCGGATGGAGGAAAATTAGGAATTAGGAATGAGGAATTAGGAATAGTGGGGGCCCGTCATGGTTGGTCGATGGGTAGGTTATAATCTTGCGACTAACTTGCGACCTGATACATTTAAACTGTCGCATAAAATGCGAACCCGTAAGCGGTGAGCCTTTAGTGACCCGCAGGGCGGGCAGGAGAATTAGGAATTAGGAGATGAAATCCCCGTGGGTGTTAAATGGACGACGGTAAAAAACAGGTTTCCCGACGTGGAGGCGGCGGTCAAGGGGCTGGACGGACGGAGCGTTAAGGTGGGAGTTATGGGCGGAAAGCACGCATGGCTGGCCGGAATACATGAGTACGGCTGCAAAATACCCGTCACGCCGAAGATGCGCGTTTGGCTCCACGCTCACGGGCTGCACCTGAAGCCGACTACCCAGTACATCACAATCTCGGAAAGGTCCTTTTTGCGGGGAGGCTTCGACGCCAAAAACGGAGAAGTGCTTTCCTCCGCGGAAAGGCTGATGCCGCTGGTAATTGACGGGAGCATGAGTCCGGAGGATTTTCTTGAGACTGTGGGCGTTACGCTGTCCACGGCCATAAAGGAATATGCCCGCGACCTTGATTCGCCGCCCAACCATCCCTTCACTCAGGACCGCAAGGGCAGCGGCAATCCCCTTGTGGACACCGGCGACATGATCGAGAGTATAAGCTACGAGGTGGAATGATATGCGGTACTACAACTTTGACCGGCTGATAGACAAGTACAGCTCCGATTTTGAGCTGTTGCCGGAGGAGTGTTCGTCCTACGACAGCAAGGGAGACCTGATAAAGCGGAAGCTGCCGCCGGTGAAGATGCGGGGCGCCATCATCGGCCTGAGTGAAAACAAGGTCTACCGGTCGGACGGAGTGCTGACGGCAAGGGACAAGCATTTGTACACCAAAGAGAGCCTCGGCGACATAACGGGAGTGAAGGTAATCTACGGAGGCGATCTGTACAGTGTGGAGGAGGAACCCAGCGTGGGTAATTCCCCCTTTACCGGCGCATTTTGCTATGTGCTGAAGTTTATAAGCGTGTTCGGAGGTGGGGACGATGGCAAACCTTGACGCGGTGAGAGAGACGGTCATAAAAGGGCTGGAAAATTATCTGAACGTTCAGGTCATACGGAGCAATCAAACAGGGGAGATACCGAAATATCCGTATTTGTCCTACACGATTACTACGCCGATGAGCGCCGATAACGGCACCTGGGGCGAATACGGCGACGGAAAGGCCCGCAAGCCCTTCACCCAGACCTGGAGCATAACCGCTCAGTCCGACAATTACGGCGAGTCTCTGAACCTCGCCGTGAAGGCCAGAGAGTGGCTTGACCGGGCCGGCAGGACGTATCTCAACGACAACGGCGTCATTGTCCAGTCGGTGGGCGGCATTGCCAACAGGGACAATTTAATAACCCTTGAGTACGAATACCGACAGGGCTTTGACGCTGTGCTGTGGCTCATGGACGAGCTGCCGCTGCCGGGATACGGCGAGCCCGGGCAGGAGAGCGAGGATTTTGACAGCGTTATCGAGCACCTCACCGTCAACGGCAGAGAGTATCACCGCACGGTGACATAACTGTGCTGCAACAGCGCAGCGTAAATAAAAAAATCTATCAAAGGAGATGTAAATCTACATGGCATTGGACGTAAAAGTAAAAATCGACCTGGCGAAGCCCACGGGCAGGCCGGGGAGCTGGTTCCCGCTGATTTATGGGAACAAAACCGGAGACGAGGGACTTGACACCGAGGCCTTGGGCGACTTCGTTTACGGCGAGTTCCGCAACCTTGAGGAGCTGCGGGACGCGGGCTTCGTCAAGAGCGACGGGGAGAGCGGAACGGTGACCGAGAGCGCGGTCTACAAGGCGGCAAAGATAATGCTCACTCAGGACGACATTCCCGAGAAATTTGCCGTCGGTCTTTACGAGGAGACCCCGACCGCCGACGGCATCGACGACCTGAGAAAGATGGGCGGCTGGCGGCAGACCGTAATGCCCGGCGCTGAAACCGAGGCTTGGAAAGCGGTGGCGGAGCACTACGAAACCGTAAAGGACAGGATGCTGTTCGCCCAGATTTCCGGCGAGATAAAGAGCCTTAAAACAACCATCGACGGCCTCAAGCTGACGGGCTGTGACTACACCAACATCTGGTACTATCCCGATGAAAGCGTATATCTGGCGGCTGCTGTGGTGGGCGCAACCGCCGGTCTCAAGGCCGGGGGATTCACCTACAAGAACATGATCATCAAGGGAGTTCCCCCGCTGGATTTGTCGGACACCGAGATCGAGACGATCCACGCCGCCGGAGCGCAGAGCCTTGTGACCAAGGCCGGGGACATTGTGACCACCGAGGGCAAGACCGTGGGCGGCGAGTATATCGACGTGGTGGACGGTCTGGACTACACCATCCAGAATATAGCCTACCGTTCCCAGAAGGTACTGAACAATTCGCCCAAGGTGCCCTATGACAACAACGGCATCGCCATGCTGGAAAGCGCCACCCTGGGCGCTCTCAAGGACGCTTGGAACAACGGTATAATCGCCGTCGGCGAGGACGGTAAGCCCGCGTACAGTACCAGCTTCGTACTCAGGGAGCAGACCTCGCCCGACGACCGGCTGGTCCGCAAGTATCCCTACGGCAGCTTCAGCTTCGACCTTGCCGGAGCAATCCATGAGGCAACCATAATCGGCGAGGCCGTTATATAACTTCGGAGGTGAAAAATTATGGAACGCATTACAAGATATAACGCCAAAGACTGTACCATAATGATCGGCGGCGTGTACATTACCGGCGTGGGCGAGGACATGATAACCTGGGCCAAGGAGGAATCCTTCTTTGAGCCTGTGGTGGGCGCTCAGGGCGACATCATCAAGAGCGAGATAAACAACAACATCCACACCCTTACCCTCTCCGTTCAGCCCACAAGCCCTCAGCTGGGGTATCTCCTCAGCCTTGAGGGACGGAAGGATAACTTCCCCGTATGGTGCATAAACAAGGAGCTTGGCCTGAGACACGGCGGCGAACAGGGCGCCATTCAGGAGGCCCCCGAGATCAGCCAGGGCGCCGAGGCTGAGGATCTGGAGTTCACCATCATGGTGTTTGACGGCGTGACGGAAGCGATATAACCGAATTGAGGGGGCCGTAAAAAAAGTCGCGCAGACCGTTCAAGGGCTGAATGACTTATTTAAGGCAAATATGAGTGTTATAATATAAGTCGATAAATATAAAAATAATTGCATAATGTAAAAAATTCGCCCTTGCGAGCGAATTTTCTCATTTTTATGCCCTTGAACTACGAACGAAAATCACCCTTGGCGTACCTATGTACGCCGTCGGGAGGGCTTTCTCGGCGGCAGGCTTCGCCTGTCGCCTGCGAGAGCTGATTTTCGTCCGTTCTGCACGATTTTTTCGACCGGCCCCCGTGCCTCCAGATTACATAGTAAGTTTTTTTACAGCCCACTCACCGTTATCTAAAAAATTAAAATTAAAAGGAGATATGCAATCATGAAATTTTACACTGTTGATAAAGAAATCAACGGCAAAAAATACACCGCACAGTTCAACGGCATTTCCGCCGCGCTGAAAAGCGTGGACGAGACATACATCCCCGGCACAAACACCACCAGCATTGAAAAGATGGCGGCCTACGTGCTGAAAAACGTCATTGTGGAGCCCGGCGGCCTCACCCCCGACGACTTTGACTCCGCTGACGAACTCAACGAGGTTGTGCGCTTCGGCACCGAGGTAATGCAGGGTAATTTTCGGCCTGAAGCTGACGCGGGCAAGGCTGAAGGAAAGAGTAAGGCGTAATTGGGCCTGCTGGCGGCTGATATTCTGCGATTTTGCTCATTTCACCCATGATTATGTGTTCAATCACATGACGCCGCAGGAGGTGGACGAGGCCAATATCGCGCTGGATATGGCCGCAAAGATGATGAAGAAAAAGAAGTAAGGAGTGAGGAGAGGCTATGGCGAACGTTGTACGCGAGGACGTTGTCAAAATCAGCTTTGAGATAGCCGACAATCCGCTGTCGAAAGTCACGGCTGAAATGGATAAGCTGAAGGCCTCTGTCACCGGAGCCGAAGGCGGCCTTGACAAAATAAAAGACACGGCGAAGAAGGCCGCGGCGGGCGTTGAAGGAATAAAAGGGGCAGCAAAAGGCATTGAGAATATTGCAAAAGAAGCCGACAAAGCCAAGGAAGAGCTGGGAGGATTAAATCAATCCTCCGAAAAAGTGAAAGACAGCGGGAAAAAATTTAAAGGTGTCGGTTCCTCTATCAAGGAGGCCTGGAGTAAAACCAAGGACTGGGCCGTCGCTTTAAAGGAGGCGGCAAGCCAGAAATTTGAAAAGCTGACATCAGGGATAAAAAAGGTGTCCGGCGCTCTCGGCAAGGGAATAAAGACGGCGGCAAAAGTCGGCATAGGCGCCCTGACCGGCGGCACAGCGGCGGCAATAGCGGGGATAAACAACTGTATGACGGTGCTGGGAGAACAAACGGCAATGGAAACACAGTTGGCGACCACCGCTAAAAATATGGGGATATCCGATGAGGCAATAAACAGCATAAAAGACTATGCCGGAGAACTGCAAAAAGTCACCATGTACGGCGATGAGGCCATGATCGGCGCGGCCGCCGAAGCCGCGACCTACTTCACCGACCCCGAAGCGATTAAAGGCCTCATGAAAACCGTGACCGATTACGCCGCCGGTATGAGCGGGGGAACGGCTCTTTCCACTCAGGAAATCGTCGATTACACTACAAATCTGGCTAAAATGACCACCGGCGCTTATGACGCCATGACCAAAAAGGGATTTGTCGTCACTAAAGCGCAGAAAAAGATCCTGACAACCGGCACCGATATGGAAAAAGTGGCCGCCATTCAGGAAATTATCGGTGAAAGCTGGGGCGGAATGGCCGAAAGCTTTGTCAATACTCCTACCGGCAAACTGGCCCAGATGAACAATTTGTTCGGCGATCTCAAGGAAAAAATCGGCGCGGTATTTTCAGGCAAATATGTTTCCCTATTGGGAATGTTTACGGATACGCTATCGTCGTTAAACGATATTATGAGCGACGGCTTCCAGGATTCGGATATTGGCGATATTGCAAATACTGTCGAAACTTTGGCCGATAAAGGCATAGCCGGACTGAATAAGTATTTGCCTTATTTTATGAATTTCGCGGCAATGGCAATATCTGTTCTCGGCAAATCGCTGATAAAACTTGCGCCCACATTGGCAAAGTCTTTTGCGAACGGCCTGGTTATGATGTTTAAATCCGGCGCCGCCGTTATCAAGGCAAACGGGCCGGAACTATTATCCGCGATAAAAGATGTGGTTATGACCGCTGTCAGCGGAATGTATGAAATGATAGTGGGCCAGCCCATGCCGGAGGGAATGTTTTCGTCAATTCAAAATGCCGCTGAGAACGTTCTTGACGGTATAGTCGGCTTCGCCTCGGGCGTCAGAGATTTTGTCGGCGGTATAATATCCGCCGCCGGGCCGCTGATCGGCGGTCTGCTAAATCTGGCCTCGGGCGTTTTCGCGTTCCTCGGCAAAAACATGGACAGCATTTTGCCTATTCTTGGTTTTGTGGCGGGCTCGATAATGGCTGTTGTAACGGCTCAGAAACTGGCCGCCGCAGCTACGGCCATAGAAACGGCCGCGCAGTGGGCGCTTAACTCGGGCCTGCTGCTTTGCCCCATAACACGGATAGTAGCCAGCATTGTCGCTCTTGTCGCCGTGCTTATAATCGCTTACAACAAAAGCGAGACCTTCCGCACAATCATCGACTCCCTCGGACGAATAATCGGCTGGGTGGTCGGCAAAATAGGAGAATTTATCAGCGGCATAGTGGACTGGGTAAAGAACTGTGAACCGCTGCAAAAAATACTCAGCGGCATAAAGAGCGCTCTTAGCTGGATAGGCGATAAAGTGGGCGGCGTATTCAAAAAGGCGGCGGACGGACTAAGCGGATTCGCGGATTCGCTGGACGGAGGAGTCGCAGAGGCCGCCGGTGAAAAAATTTCGAGCGGAGTAGCAAAAGGAATTGAAAATGGCAAGGGTTCTGTTGAGGCGTCGGCCAACGACCTGAAATCTTCTCTTTCCGGAACTTTTGGCGACTTAAATATTCCCAGCGTTGACGTTGGCGATATGGGAATAGACTTTGCTTCCGTGGGCACAAACTCGGCCATGAACTTCAGCAGCGGCTTCAACGCCGGACTTACGGAGTTGGGCGGAGCGCAGGATGTGGCCGTAAACCTGACCGTAGACCAGAGCGGACTTGCGGCGGCGAGCGGCGCGGTGAACAGCTTTGTCGCCGAGACCCAGACCGCCGTGGGGCAGATTCCGCAGGTCTTCGATACGGCCATGGGCACGGCCTCGCAGACGGTAACGGCCAAGCTGACCGAGATAACCACGTCCGTTACAAGCGGCATGGCGGCCTGCCTGTCGGCGGTGCAAAACGGACTAAGCCAGATAATAGCCGCCGTCAGCGCGGTAAATCTTTCCTCCGCCGGGGCCAACATGATAAACGGCCTTGTCAACGGTATAAACTCCCGAAAGGCCGCCGCCGTGGCAGCGGCTCGCGGCGTGGCCACCGCAGTCAACGCGGAGTTCAACAAGGTACAAAAAATCAGCTCGCCCTCCAAGGTATGGCAGGAAAAAGGCCAATTCCTCATCGAGGGCGGCATAATCGGTATGGAAAAAACCATGCCGCAAATGCGAGATACGGCTCAAGCCGCCGGCGAGATGGCTATCCCATATTCCCAGAACTACACGCCGGAGTCCGGCGGCGGCTATTCCACCGTGAACAGCAGCTCGTCCGAGACAAATAACTATTCGCCCACATTCAACCTCACGATCAACGGCGGAAGCTCAAGCGATCGGGATTTGGCCCGCAGGGTCAAGGAATGGGTGAAAGAGGCGATAGCGGACGAGTTTGACAGCATGAGCCGGAAGCGTCCGGCCCCGAGGCTGGCGTGATTTGGATAATGAGGAGTTAGGAATGAGGAATGAGGAATAACGCCGCCTACGGCGGCGGTGCCTGTCAAGTGAGTTGTAGATAACCAAAATATTACTGAAAAACTCAAAAGAGGGTGAAAGCTATGGCGTTTTTGAACGACATATACATAACGGTCACAAGCGAGGATATTGACAGGAACGTTGACCTGCCGTCCCACCCCACGGAGACCGGCATCGACCTGACAGACCATGTGCGCCCCAACGCGATACAGCTTGACCTCAGCGGCACGGTGGTAGACAGCGACAGCCTCACGGCGGCCTCGGCGGTGGAGCGGATTTATCAGTGGCAAAAGACCGGAGCGCTGGTGAGCTATTCGGGACGGTGCCGGCTGTGGCAGATGCAGATTGCAAAATTTACATCGACACATTCCAGTACGGTAGCCAACGGCGCGGATTTCAGCATAACGCTGAGGCAGGCCCGGATAGCGAAAAACAGCTATGTCGATCCCGACACTCCGACCAGCGCGTTTTTGACGCAGGAGCCGCCCGCCGTTGAGCCTGACGCCGCCGTGACGGCAACAGCCGCCCTTCTGACCGGAACGGAGTCGGAGGTTCGGGTGGTCTTCAAGGGCGGAGACGTGTACATGACGCCCTATTCGCTAATGCCGGCCTTCAGCCGGAGCCGCGGAACCTGTGTAATGACCGGCGGGGCTTACGCCGCCGAGCATCCCTATTGTCTGAAATCCACGGACGGGGGCGGTATCGACGGCTGGGTGGACGCCGACCGGGTGGAGGGCTGCCCCAGCAACGACACCAAGGCCGAAAGCGACGCCGGTGTAAAACGGCTGACCGACGGCGAGGGCGCGGTATATCACACGGTGCGGAGCGGGGATAACCTTTGGGATTTGGTAAACAACCACTACAAAACGCTGAAAACCTCCGCCGAATGGGTAATCAAAAACAACCCCGGCGCGTTTTCAACTCCCGGCGACCCGAGAACGCTGACGGTCGGAGCAAGGCTGCTGATGGGCACAAGGAGATAGCACAATGAGCAAGATACCTGTTTCAAAAACGATGATACCATATAATTTTGATATTTCCCTGGGGGACGAGATGTTTAACATCGCCCTGGGTTACAACGCCTCGGCGGATATGTTTACCGCCGCTCTGAGCAAGGGCGGCACGGTGATCTGCGCCGGGGCGCCTTTGATATACGGTAGGCCGCTGTTCGAGCAGCTCCGGGTGGGCGAAGGCTATCCCGCTGTGACGGTTATCCCGTGGGGTTCGTCGGGGACTGCCGACAGGGTGACATGGGATAATTTCGGCGACGAAGTACAGTTATATGTCGATGACGGCGAGGAGTCGGTGACCGACACGGATTGGGGTGAAGCCGAATGAGCGGATATGCCGAGGCTATGGCGCGGGCGGCGGAGGAATGGGCTGCGGACGACATCCCCAAGGCTCCCACGCTGGCCTTTGGCCGAAAATGCCTGATCCGCACCGGCGGCATGACCTTTGACTATGAGCAGATTGACATGGAGGTGTCGGTTCCCTTCGACGACGACATGGAGCCCAACGAGGCCGAGATTACCCTGTACAACATAACATGGGATCACGCCGCCCGGCTGGAAAAAGGGCAGACGCTGACCGTCGAGGCCGGTTACGGCGACGACACGGGAGTGATTTTTTCCGGCGTGATAGACAGGGTAAAAACCCAATGGAACGGCGCCGACCGGGCCACGGTGATTAAATGCGTGGACGATGTGGAGGCAAAAACCGTCGAAAGCATAAAATACCCCGCCGGAACAAAGGCCAGCACCATTCTGCGGGCCCTGCTGGAAAAGACGGGCACCCCGATTGAGGATTTTACGCCGGTAAGGGACAAGACCTACGGCGAGGCTGAAATCGTGGACGGCGACCTGATGGAAAACATAAAAAAATATGCCCGGGTCTGCGGAATATCGGTGTACATCATTAAGGGCAAGCTCTACGCCCGGGTTCTCAGCAAGGGCGACGACATAAGCTTTACCGTCTCCGAGGAGACTGGCATGGTCGGCAGTCCGGAGGAGTTCGAGGAGGAGCAGGAGCAGGACGGGGGCGAAAGCGAGACGGTTCATGGCTATAACGTTAAGCTGCTGCTCCAGCACCGGATACAGGCCGCGTCAATAATAAACCTGAGCAGCCTCCTCGCCAACGGAAGCTTTCGGGTAAAGAGCGGGAAGCACACCGTCAGCGAAAACGATTTTTACACGGAGGTCAAGGTGATGTAGCATGGGAATACAGAAATATTTTGACGACATGAGCCAAAGGCTGTCCATGGAGCTAAGCGTTGCCTTCGTGGGCCGTGTGCTGAGCGTGGACGCCGGACTGACAAGGGCGGAGGTTCAGCCCCTGGGACTGATACAGCAGCGGGGCGAAGCGGCCAAGGCCCAGGCGTCGGTGAGCGTACCCATAGCGTGGACGGCAAGATACAAGCTTGAGCCCGTGACCCACGAGGGGCTTGAGCTGCTGACATACAGGAAAATTTCCGCCGGCGATCTGGTTATCTGCGTGTGCTGCGACCACGACATATCGCAGGACATACGGGGCGCGAATGTGCTGCCCGAGGCGGGACGGCACAGCAAAAACTATTCCGTTATAGTGGGGGTGCTGCCATAATGAAGGGCTTCCGTCTGGATCAAAATCATGACGTGGTGATTTCCTCCGCCTATCGGGACATTGAAATGACCCAGGATTCCGACCTTGAGCGCCAGACCATCGAAACGGTCTTGAGCACAAACCGCGGGGAGTGGTTTTTCGACCTGAAGGAGGGCATCAACCACCGCAATATTCTGGGCAAGGGCAAGAGCGAGGATCTTATCCGCGGAGAGATAGTCCGCGGTCTGGCGCAGGTGGACGGCGGGCTCATGCTGGGCGACTTCGCCTGCGAGGTAAGCGACCGCCGGGCAAAGGTAAATTTTACGGCGAAAAAGGAAAGCGGAGAAATGATAGAGGGAGTTGACGTCACTTGGCAGTAGAGACCACCGGATATAAAAGAAGAACCTACGACGAAATTTTGAGCGGGCTTGAGGCCGACGCCCGGAAGCTCTTCGGCGAGGACATAGATACCTCGGATTTGTCCGTTTTGGGAAAATATCTGCGGATAATAGCCTATCGGTCGGCAAAGTCGGAGGAGGATAAGGAAAAGCTGTATTACGGCGGCTTTGTTACCACGGCAAACGACAGCGCCCTTGACATGGCGGCGGGCTACGCTCTGGCCGTCCGCAACGGCGGCGCCGCGGCCAGACACAGACTGACGGTCAGGGGTCCAAAGGGGACGGTGATCCCCTACGGCACAAAGTTCCGCACCGAGGCGGATGTTCTGTTCTTCAACACTCACGAGGAGACCGTCGGCGAGGACGGCACGGCGATTTTGGTGGTGGAGTGCACTCAGGTCGGCGAGGTCGGGAACCTTGCCGCCGAAAACCTGATAAACAGCCTTGCGGAGCAGAACGCCGCCCTGCTGGGCGTGGAGGTCGAAGCGTCGGAGCTGCTGGCTCAGGGCAGCGCCATGGAGGACGACTTCACCTTTCGCCGCCGGATAATGTCCATCATCAAGGGGCGCGGCAGTAAGACGATTGCCAGTATCAGGGCGGCGCTGCTGCGGCTGGACGGAGTTGTGAGCGCCACGGTCATTGAAAACGACACGGACGAGTATGTCAACGAGCTGCCGCCGCACTGCGTGGCCTGTTATGTGAACGCCGGCATAAACGAGCACACCCCCGAAGATGAACGCACGGCCATGAACCAACTGATAGCCGAAACCATATTCAGCAAAAAGGGCGGCGGGATATATACCCACGGCAGTACCGCCGTTGAGCTGAAGGACGAGCGCGGAGAGGTGAACAGCATTGTCCGTTTTACCCACACCGACGAGCTGGCGCTGTACTTTGAGATAACCGCCGAGCTGATGCCCGGCGCGGACAAAGACGAGGTGCGCGGCCTGATGTGGGACAACATCAACGGCTATATCGCCGGGCTGGACAAGGAGCCCTTCGTGTTCAACCGGCTTTACGGCAAATGCTATGTTGACGGCGTGCGGCGGATAATCAGCATTACCGAGGCCGAGGGACAGCCCGAGGGCTTTATCGACATCGACGACGCCTCCCATGAGTTTGACGCCATCGATCCGAAAAACGACCGCAGCCTTATCCTCGGCGGCGTCACCCTCAAGGTGAAGGAGGCGTGATGAATGGTAAGGTTCGACAGGGAAAATCTGGCGAAAAATCTGCCCGATAATTTCCGTCAGGACAGGGACAGCAACAACTACAAGTTGCTTCGGCTGGCCGCCGGCGAGGCCGAAAGAGACCGTGTGGACACGGCCGACATGGAGGCCGCCCACGACGTAAACCGTGCCGGCGGCGCCTCCCTCGATCAGATAGGCGCGACATTCGATATTCCGCGCATGGGCCGCGACGACAACGCCTACCGAATGCTGGTCAGGGCCGCCATCGCGAAATCCCTGTGTACCGGCGAATATGACGACATCCGCCGGTGCCTGTCGGCGTTGCTCGGCTGCGGCGAGGACGAAATCGTTATCCACGACCGAAAGGACCGCGTCGGCGTCTTTGAGATGCGGGTGCCTCTGGCGGGATTTCTCGGCACGAGCCTCAGCAACGACGAAATTTTGACGCTGCTGGACGAGCTGCTCCCCGGCGGGGTCGGCGTGCGCGACGTTGTGCTGAACGGCGGATTTACCTACACCGCCAAGGGCTACGGCAACGACGAGCGGAAGGGCTACAATATCGGCGCGTACAGCGGCTATATCAAATACGGAGGTCGGTAAAAAATGACGTGGAAAGAAAAATGGTTCCAATGGATAAGCGACGAAAACCGGGCGGCGGATGAGGCCAACGCCGGAAACGAACGGGCCGCCCGCTTCAGGATAGAGCCGCCGGACGAGCTGAAAGCGGACGGTTACAAGCTGGGCGACCAGCCCTTGGCGGAGCACCACAATTACTTGTTTGCCCTGCTGCTGGACCTGATAAAGGAGCTTCGGTCGGGAGTGGACACCGAGGAAACCGCCCGCACGGAAGCGGACGGGCAGTTGAAAAAGGATTTCGAGACGGCGCTGGAGGAGTTCGCCAACAGCATAATCAAGGAGATAGTAATCCAGAAGGTCGGCTGGCTGGACGCGGGGAACGACGGCTATCAAAACGACGTATCCGTCGCAGAAGCCACATACAGGCATTTCCCCATAGTGTCTATTGATAAGGCGGATATGGACGCCGCACGCAAGGCGGAAATGTCCACCGCCTCGGAGGCGACCGATCTGTCGGTGAGGTTCTGGGCGAAACGGATCCCCGACAGGGACATAAACGCCACCGTGGCCCTGCTGTTCCCCCGGCGCGACGGCAGCGCGTCTGGCGGCGGCAGCGGCGGAGGCGGAAGCGAGTACGTTCTGCCCGTTGCCACGGACGAACGGCTTGGCGGCATAAAGACCGGACGCGGCCTGAACGTTACCCCCGACGGCACCGCCTCCGTCGATATGGCGAACGGATATATCGCCACGAACGAGGAAGTCAGCGCCATGCTGGACAAGTATTTCCCGGAAGCATAACGGAGGTGTATTTGACATGGCACAAAAAATGACATTGTTTGAGCATTTGGAGGAATTTGCCCGCAGGCTGAAATCCGGCATTGGCGGCCTGAGAGACGAGATGAAAGCCGGGTACGCGGAAAAGGAAACCGTGTCCGAGCTGTCCCGCAGGGTTGAGGCCATCCATGTGCCGGACAGGCTGGGCGAATTAACCAACGACTGCAACTATCAGACCGAGGCCCAGGTTGACGCCAAAATCAGCGCCGTATACAGGCCGGGAGGGTCAAGAGCCTTTACCGCTCTGCCCTCTCCGGCGGAGGGCGTGCTGGGCATGGTATACAACGTTTCCGACGCCTTCACGACCACGGCTGCGTTCTTGGAGGGCGCGGGCAGGGAATATCCGGCGGGCACCAACGTCGCTGTGGTGGCGGACGGCGGCACATACAAATTTGACGTTCTGTCCGGCTTCGTCGATCTGTCCGGATATGTGGCCAAAGACGGCGGCAAGGTTTTGTCCACAAATGATTACACCACCGCCGAAAAGACCAAGCTGGCCGGTATCGACGAGGGCGCCACAAGAATAACGGTGGACGGCGAGCTGAACGGCTCGTCGGGAAATCCGGTGGCGAATAAGGCCATAGCGGTCAAGTTCCCCATTAAGACCGACGACATAGCCGACGACGCCGTGACCGTGGATAAACTGGCCGCAAAATCGGTAGGCAACGAGCAGCTGCAGCTTGGTTCAATTTCAAACGGCAAGATACAGGACAAGACTATCACCGGCGGCAAGCTGGCCGACAAGACCGTCACCGGCGACAAAATCGCCGAACGGACGGTAGGACTGTCCAATCTGGCCCCCGGCTCGGAGTCCAATACGGTGATGGTCACGGTGTATGAAAACAATCAGTATGAAACCCACTGGCGGAAGATAGACAGTTCCATGATAATGGACAAGCAAGTACAAAACGCGGATATCGCCGACGGGACTATCGTGGGCAGCGAAAAGCTGAAAGCCAAGTCCGTCACCGGCGGGCGCATAGCGGATAAGACCGTGGGGACTGACCAGCTTGCGGACAAGTGTATAAACGCCGACAAGATACAGGCCGGCAGCGTCACCCAGCCCAAGATACAGGACAAGGCCGTAACCAAGGGGAAGCTGGACGACGAAGTGGCGAACCAGTTGCACACCCATGACAATAAGGCTGTGCTGGACAGCATAACCGCCGAAAAGGTAACATCGTGGGACGGCAAGCAAGATGCGGATAATGCATATAATCAACTCACTATTCAGTGGTACATTAAAGATTGGAAATTTGATGGTGAAAAATATATCTTTTCGCCGACTATAAATAGGACATTTACGGGGAAAGATTCTCTGATTGCGCATATCTATTTCAAAGGTAAGGACAAAAGCCATATGTCAACGTATAGCGTGTCAATTCAAGATATATTTGGAACTGCCACTACCAGATTTTCCGTCGAGGAAGGCGCTTTGATTGTATCAAAATACATAAATTATGGGTGGGAGGAGAAATATTTTGACTATAAAACCGGAAAAATAACATCTACGGCAGGGCCCACCACTTCTCCGTGTATATTTTACGTTTCCGTCTTGGGCGTTGATAGGCCTGAATTATCTTTCTTCTTCTGGGGCTTCACAAACACAGACCTCAGTACCGTCGGCCAATTAACCGGCCTGCGCACCGCGGATAAGAGCAGCATAGTTGCGGCCATAAACGAGCTGGCGGCCAAGGTCGCGGCATTATCATAAAAAAAGGAGGCACAGCATGAAAGGAGTAACCAACGTTCCCGCGCCGGTGACGGCGGAGGAATTTGATGCGGTGGCCAAGCAGGCCCACACCCACGACAACCAAACCGTCCTGGACGCGATCACCGACGAGAAAATCAAGGAATGGGACGAAAAGGGCAGCGGAGCCGGAGACGTGACCGGTCCGGACGGAGCCGCGGAGGGTAATCTTCCCGTTTTTGCCGACAGTACCGGGAAGGAATTGAAAGACAGCGGCGTACAGCCTCACAGCCACGACAACAAAGACGTTCTGGACGGTATAACCGCCGAGAAGGTCGAAAAGTGGGACAACAGCGGCGACGTCAAAGGCCCGGCGAAGTCGGTAGACGGCGAGCTGGTTCTGTTTGACGGCGCCACCGGGAAGAGAATAAAGGCCGGCGGCATACGGGTGCGCACCGACACCACGGCAACCGGAGACGCTCAGGGTTCTCCGGTAATTGCCTTGGCGCCGGACAATGGAATAAGTCTGGTCAGCGGCGGTTCGTCCGCCGACAAAGCCGCGCACATATTTATTAACAACGACACAGTAAGAATAAGTACGGAAATGCCGGCGCTCAGCGGTATCGGCACAGTGTCGCTGGGCGCCGGCGCCAAAGCCACCGGCCAAAATGCCGCGCAAATCGGCGAAGGCTCCAACACCAAGTCCGGAAGCCTGCAATTCCGGGACTTCCCCGTGGTGCTGGGCGGGGACGGCAGTCACTACCTCAACACGGTGGGCAGTCTGTCGGGCCTTAAAACTTCCGCAAAGACCGACGTGGTATCGGCCATAAACGAGCTTAAACAGAAGTTCGACGACATTACCGACGGAAACGAGGTGTTATATTAATGGCAAAAAACGTACTCATACTTGACGACACCATGACGGCCATCGGAGACGCGATAAGGGCTTTGAACGGCACGGAGGCCAAAATGAGGCCCCGGGATATGCCCGACGCCATTAAGGCCGGGGGCGGCGGAGACCTTAAGGCCATGATAGAGCGTTCCGCAGACCGGATCACAATCCCGGACAACGTGACGAAAATCGGCAGTTACGCGTTTGCAAACTGGGATACGTTAAACTATGTGAAGATAGGGAAAAACGTCACGGAGATAGGATATAAAGCATTTGAGGCGTGCTCATCGTTATATTATGTTTGGATTCCCAAATCGGTAAAAAACATAGGGATATCGGCCTTTGAAATTTCAGGTACGAACGCCCGTCGTATGGCGCTATACGAAGGAACATATGACAGTTGGCAGGATGTAGATGTAGGCGGTAACAACACCTCGCTCAGCCCTACAAGATACAATTGCGTTGACAACGGCGATGGGACAGTCATAGGAACATGGAGGACGTCAGGTGGACTTTTTGGCAACAATAATCTCGTGGCATATATCGGTACGGATGCAAACGTTACCATCGGCCCGACGGGTGCAAATGGCAAGCCGTGGGAAGGGATAAGCGGCGAGGCGTTCAACCGCTGCAATGTTGAGACCGTAACATTCGACGATGAGGGGCGGAGAGCTATATTCAGCGAGATACAGGCATATGCGTTTGACCACTGCCAGCAACTGACGACGGTGAGATTTAATTTGACCGACGCGCCAAATAAGATAGCAACGAACGCTTTTGAGACTTGCAACGCTCTCACCGATATTTACGTCTCGTGGGCGGAAGGCGCCGTGTCCGGTGCTCCGTGGGGCGCGACGAGCGCCAACATACACTATAACGGCGAGGAGTGATAAGGATGAAAAGAGCAATAACATTTGAACAAAGCGAAATGCTTGCCGAGCGGAGCAGCCAAAAATTAGCCGCCGAGACACAGGCCCGTATAGACGGCGACAGCGCCCTCATAGATGCGCTGGCAGCAGAAGCGCAGACCCGCAAAGAAGCGGACGACAGCCTCAGTCAATCTCTCGCCGCCGAAACGGAGGAACGCAAAGCGGCGGACACGTCCAACGAAGAGGCCCTTGCCACGGAAACCGCAGCTCGCACCGAGGCAGAGGGTACATTACAGGACAAAATCCGGGCCGAGCAAAAGGCCCGTGAGGAGGGCGACAGCGGCCTGACCACGAAGCTTGGAGCCGAAACCACGGCCCGAGAGGCGGCGGACGACGCCATAAACGAGGCTCTCGAAGCCGAAACCTCCGCCCGTGAGGAAAGCGACAGCCGTCTCAGTCAGGCGCTGGCAACCGAGACCTCCGAGCGCAAGTCCGAGGACACCGCTATAAGGAGCGACTTTTCCGCCGAAACCATAGCCCGTACGGAGGCCGACACGGCCCTCTGGGCGAGGATAGACAGCGAGGCAACAGCCCGAGAGGAAGCCGTCGAAGCCACCCAAGCCGCCGCCGAAGCCTACGCCGACGCCAAAGCAGCCGCGACGGACGCGGCCCTGAAAGCCCATAAGGATAACACATCCAACCCCCATAGCGTCACCAAAGCACAGGTGGGCCTGGGCAATGTGGACAATACCGCCGACAAGGACAAGCCGGTCTCCACCAAGCAGCAAGCGGCCATAACCGCCGCCCAAGAGGCAGCGGAGGCTTACGCCGACAGCAAGGCCGAAGAAGTGAGCAGCGCCCTGACCGACCATATAAACGACACGGGCAACCCTCATAAGGTGACGGCGGCACAGACCGAGGCCGTTCCGGTAGCGGAAAAGGGCGCAAAACTGGGCGTGGCACCGCTGGACGCAGGCGGAAAAATCGACCCCAAATACCTTCCCAGCTTCGTCAGCGACGTGCTGGAATTCCCAACAATGGATGATTTCCCGCCCACGGGTGAACAGGGAAAGATATATATCGACGACTCCACCGACAGGGAGTACCGCTGGACGGGAGCCAAGTACCGGGAGGTGTCCAAAAACACCGACACGACCTATGAGCTTTCCAAATCCGGCTCTACGATCACCCTGACGGGCAGTGACGGCAGCAAAACCACCGTCACGGACGCGGACACGGTTTACACCCATCCCGGCCATACCGCCCACGACAACGGCTTCTACAAGGTCACCGTGGACAGTACCGGCCACGTTTCGGAAACTAAGGCGGTCACCAAGGAGGATATTACCGGTCTGGACATTCCGGGGCAGGATACAGTCTATACCCATCCCACGCACACGCCGCATCCAAACGGTCTGTACAAGGTCACTGTGGACGGCGAGGGCCACGTCACCGAGGCGGCGGAGGTGGTAAAAGACGATATTGTCGGGCTGGGTATACCGGGGACGGACACCACTTACAAGGACGCCACGCAGGCCGAACACGGCCTTATGACAGCGGCGGACAAGGCCAAGCTGGACGGCATTGCCGAGGGAGCCACAAATGTTACGGTGGACAGTGCGCTGAGCGCAGAGTCGGCCAACCCCGTTGAGAACAAAGCCGTTGCGGCAAAGTTCCCCATAAAGACCGACGACATAGGCGACGGCGCCGTGACTCAGGACAAGCTGGCCGCAAAATCGGTAGGCAACGAGCAGATGCAGCTTGGTTCAATTTCAAACGGCAAGATACAGGACAAGACTATCACCGGCGGCAAGCTGGCCGACAAGACCGTCACCGGCGACAAAATCGCCGAACGGACGGTAGGACTGTCCAATCTGGCCCCCGGCTCGGAGTCCAATACGGTGATGGTCACGGTGTATGAAAACAATCAGTATGAAACCCACTGGCGGAAGATAGACAGTTCCATGATAATGGACAAGCAAGTACAAAATGCGGATATCGCCGACGGGACTATCGTGGGCAGCGAAAAGCTGAAAGCCAAGTCCGTCACCGGCGGGCGGATAGCCGATAAGACCGTCGGCACCGAACAGCTTGCGGACAAGTGTATAAACGCCGACAAGATGCAGGCCGGCAGCGTCACCCAGCCCAAGATACAGGACAAGGCCGTAACCAAGGGAAAGCTGGACGACGAAGTGGCGAACCAGTTGCACACCCACGGCAATAAGGCTGTGCTGGACGGGATAGATGCCGCAGAGGTTGCTGAATGGAATAAGGGAGCGCAATCTCTCGCAATCGTCCGCAATAGCGTTTCGACAAACGTTCCGTACCTGAACACGGAAAATTTCACAGTCAAGTTCGACGGCCCGGCAAAGACGGTGACAATAGAGAAAAAGGCCACGGCGAAAGATAACAATTTCGTATTCACAATAACGGATACAGGGGAGAAGACCATCTTTAATCATCTTGATTTGTCAACTATAACAGGAAAAATCAAAACAGGCTTCACAGATCTGTTTTCCACCAGCGGCACCGGTAAACAGGGAGACCCGTTTGTTATAACCGCCGTCAAACCCTTTGCCCTTGGATTTACGGTGGCAAACACAGAACAGTACCACGGAAACGCCATTACAATAACAGCCAACGCTATCGAAGAAAAGAGCGGCTATCTTGAACAGATTGGCGCGGTACATACGGCATTTTTCTGCGGCCCTGTGGAAAGCGGGGAATACGTCTGGGCCGGGCCGTGGGTAGAACAGTCGAGGGTAGTGGACAAAGCGGCGCAGCTTGGCACAGCGAGGAACGTAAACGACACCCCATTTGACGGCACGAAGGACATCAGATTAAAGAACACGTGGAACTACAGAATTCCCACCGGGTCGTCGTCAACAGCCAACCGGTATATATCCTTTGACTGCACAGGGAGCGGCAAGGCGAAGGCGACGGTGTTATTGACGGAAAATGACCGGGTATTTCTCGTCCTTCTTTCCCCGTCCGGAAGCAAGATATTCAAAATAGTAGACACGGGAAATGGCACCGGCACGTTTCAAACGTACAGAGACGACTTAATATTCTTTCAGTCAGGGTATTCCGCCCCAGAGGTATATTTCACTGTATTGGGCAATACATACACCGCGCTTGACTTCGCCTCGCACACAGGAAAGCCCACGCCAACGGAAAATGTGACAATACAATCGTTGGCGGAGCTGCCCATAGGGACGGAGGACATCGAGGACAAGGCCGTAACTGAGATGAAACTGGACGACAAAGTGGCGAACCAGTTGCACACCCACGAGAACCAGACGGCGTTGGATACCATCACACAAGAAAAGGTAACATCGTGGGACAACGCAGGAAGTGAAATCCGATACGCAGCCAGTATGACATGTGAAGCAAACTTGGAAAACTATCCGGCGACCATTGATCTGGACGGGCAGGCATTTGTTTCAACAACAGTGCCAAGTTATCTGGATGTCTCTGCACTTGATGAAGTTATAGTTAAAATAGCGTCAACACCGGAAAGTGCCCCTGTTTTTTCAACAGTTGTAGGAGATAATATAATTTTTTACAATCCGACCGGCGTTTCCGGTAAAGTGCAATACCGTGTGTTCAAACTTGGCTCAGCGAGACCGATGAATTTATCATAAAAAAGGAAGCACAACATAAAAGGACAAAAAAATGGAGGTAACCATGATCACAATAACCCCGGCCTCGGTGATACATATCGCCGAGTTTATCGGTGCGGCGGGGGTTATCGTCACAATGGCGGTGGCGGTGATAAAGTGGTTCGCCCGTCAGGCGAAGCAGGATGACGATATACGGGGCATTCGGGAAGAACAGCAGGAAATAAAGGCCGAGCAGGGCATTATGAGCTACGCCCTGCTGGCCTGTCTGGACGGCCTGAAACAGTTGGGGGCCAACGGCAACGTTACCGCCGCCCACGCCAAGCTGGAAAAATACCTTAACAAAAAGGCCCACGACATTGAATAGGAGGAGATGTAAAAATGAGTTTTAAGCCCGTTTCATATTTACAGACGGACAGCCGGTGGAAAAGCAAAAAGTACGCAACCACCGGCGAAAACACCACCATAGGCGGCTCCGGCTGCGGCCCCACGGCGGCGAGTATGGTCATCGCCGAGTGGGTAAACCCGTCGGAAACGCCCCTTACGGCCTGTAACTGGGCCATGGAAAACGGATATAAGGCGTTAAATCAGGGTACATACTATTCCTTCTTTACGCCGTATTTCAAAAAGTGGGGCCTCAAGTGCGAGCAGCTCAACGGAGCCAATCTGTACCACAAACCGGGCGCCGCCGAGCATTTGGCGGCATACAACGCCGTCAAGCGGGGCGATTATGTTATTGCCTGCATGGGTAAGGGACGCTGGACAAGCAGCGGACATTTCGTGCTGTGGTACGGCATTGACAACGACAACGTGCTTATCAACGACCCCGCAAGCACCGCCTCCAACCGTCTTAAGGCCACGTGGAGCTACTTCAAAAACGAAGTAAAATACTACTTCGTGGTACATAAGCCGACCAACCTGAAATCCGGCCCCACAACGGCCTACACCGTCACCGACCCGGACGGCTTCCTCAATGTGCGCTGCGGAGCGGGCACCGGCTACGACATTCTCGGCCCCTCCCTCGCCGGAACGGTGATAAATGTGGAGAAGGTCTCCGGCGGCTGGGCAAGGTTCATTCAGGACGGCAGCCGTTACTACGTGTGTACCTCGGGCCTGACGAAGGGCGCGGCGGCAAAGACCATGACGGCGGACAAGGCCATTGACGCGCTGGCCCAAAAGGGCGTGATCGACACGCCGAGCTACTGGAAGGAGCAAGTCAAGAAAGTGCAATATCTGGATAAACTCCTTATCAAGGCGGCGAGCCTGTTATGAGTGTAAATTGCAAGCCTATTTCTCAAGGGGCCCCCGAAAACAACGAAGTTGTTTTTGGGGAAGAGGAGACGCAGCGAGGTAAGCCACGTTCCGATTTTTTAAATCGGAACAAGCGATACCGAGCTTGCGACGACGACGGCGAGCCTGTTATGAGCAGTAAAAAGTCAATCGGCGTGATGAATATCATTTTGGCCGTAATCGGCGTTGCTCTGCTGGTGTTCACCGCCGTTATGATATGGCTGTACCGGACTACCGGGGCCATACCGGACACCCTGTGTACCTGCGTATTTGCCGCTCTGGGCGGCGAGTGCGGCGTTATGGGCTGGATAAAGACCACCAAGGAACGCCGTCAGGAGCACAAGTGGGAGGTCGAGGAGCGCCGGGAGACCAACGCTATCGGGTTTACCGTCCCGGAGGACAAAGCGGATTAAAAAAGGAGTGTTGAATAATGGCAATAAGCGTTTTACACGTTACATCACGCGGCATAGTTGAATTAATGGCGGACAGTGCGGCGGACATTGCCGAGCTGCCCACACAGTCGAAGCGGCACGGGAAAATAGGCACGGTAGGCACCGGCAGCACCTGCATCGTGTACGGCGACGGTGAGGGTGCGACAACATACGGCCTAAAATCTGATGGACAGTGGGTGGAGCTGTCCGGCACGGACACAACGATTAGTGCCGTGAATAAATATGTGACGTCGAACATTGCCACGGACGCTGAAGTGGCCGAGATGCTGAACAAATATTATTAATTAAATGAAAGGAGATGATTTTAATGAAAGACAATTTGATAACCCTTGAACAGATGGAGCAGCTGGCAAAATCGAGCAGCGAAGCCCTGAGCGCCGATGAAAAAAATCATCAGGAGGCTTATGACGCCATAAACCAAGCCTTGGAAGATGAAGCCACAGCACGGGAAGAAGCCGACACAGCCCTTGACGGACGTATAGACGATGAGGTCAAGGCCAGACAGCAGGAGGTATACAACGTGGCCAAGGCCGGCGGCTACACCGGAAGCGCAGAGGAGCTTCCTCAGCTGTTCGCCAAATTGCTTCAGACCAAAGACGGCAACAATATACGCTACTAATGGGAGGGAAATTTATGAATACAATACTTGAATTTTTGGCCGGGCACTGGGCCGAGATAGTCGCGGTAACCGTTTTGGCTGCGCTGGCGGTAATCGCCGGGATAAAGTTCTTCCGCCTGTCGGCGGCGGAGCAGAAGGAACGTATAAAGGAGTGGCTGCTGTACGCCGTCACCAGCGCCGAGACGGAGCTTGGGGGCGGAACTGGCAAGCTGAAGCTTGCGACGGTCTATGATATGTTTGTTCGTTCGTTCCCGGTATTGAAGAATTTTATCACCGTGGAAAGGTTTTCGTCCCTTGTGGACGAGGCTCTTGAGGATATGAGGGCCATGCTGGCAAATAATCGGAAGATAAACGATATAGTATCGGGAGAAGGTGTGGGGAGTGAAACGTAACCGCACACGAATTAAATGGTGCATAGTCTGCGGCAAGCGCATACCGGAGTGCAGCCCCAGATTAAAGGTTTGCTCCAAGCACTGCGCTCTGCGGCGTAAAAACCTGTCCCGGCACGGCCTGTCGGCACCTTATGAATATGTGACCGAACCGCCCATACAGTCGTTTACTCTGGCGGAGATCAATGCCGAGGCCCGAGCCCCCAGACTGACCTACGGCCAGTATGTGGCGCAGCTCGCCGCGGGAAAAATAAAGCGGGAGATCAGCTATGAATGATGTGTTCGATAAAATACGGAGCATTACGGACAAAATCGAGCAGGCGGAGATGGCAATTAGGACGGCTCAAGTGATGAACAGTATCATTTACGGTGAAATATTCTCCCGGTCCAAACCGGCCGCGAATACATATGTTACGGAATACACAGCTATTAGTACTTTTGCGAATGTGACCGCTGATTATATCCACAATGCTTATTCGCTGATAAGTGAATGTATGGACATAATAAGATGATGTCGGGCTGTGACGGTAATACAAATTCGTGTTGCATTTCGTGTTGCATGGCGGTGAAAATGTTGCATTGAAACGCAAAATTATTTCACAAAACATAAAATCAGCAATCAAAGAAATCCCGTGATTACGCGGAAAACCTGACGTTTCCCATAATCACGGGATTTTGGTATATGGTCGGAGTGACGGGACTTGAACCCGTGGCCTCTTGGTCCCGAACCAAGCACGCTACCAAACTGCGCTACACCCCGCCGTAAACTCTAAAATATTATAACCTATTTTTATCGATAAGTCAATACCTAAAATAATTTTTTTCCTGATTTTGCGGCGGAGGGGATCCGCGCGGAGAAATATTTTCAAAAAAGTTGCTTAAACCCCTTGCAAAATTTGTGCGCTTGTGATAAAATATCAGCAGTAATTTGTAAAAAGGCAGTGAAGCGGAGAGTAGGCATAGGAAGGCGGACAGAGAATCGGTGCCGGCGGCTGGAAGCACCGTGCGCCGGAGAATGCCGAAGTTCACCGCGGAGCCGCCCCGCTGAAGCGGCCTTTGGCCGTGGGTAGGCGGGGACGTACGGGCGCGTCAGTTCCCCAAATGAGTTATAAATCAGGGTGGTACCGCGAGAAATTCGCCCCTGACGCAGTCTGCGTCAGGGTTTTTATTTTGTTTATAATAATTTTTCATACTAATCCCAATTAAGGCAATACCGCACAAAGACCGCCAATGAGCTTTGCACCCGTCTTGCTTGCATCTTTTCCGACGTTTCTTACGAAAACTCCTTGAAATACGACAGTATTCCTTCGTCGTTTTCGTAATTCCGTCAAAAAATCTGCGGCGCAATACGGGCACAATCTCTGTGCGGTATTGCCTTAAAAGCGTCAACCGAGGGGCGAGGATTTTTTGTGCCAGACAAGGAAGAGGCCGCAGGCAATACTCTATGTATTGTCAAGACCGATGACGCTGTATGGCGCGAAAAAGACCGCACCGAATTGATGATTTTAATTAGGGATTAGTATCATACATTAAACCGAAAGGAAGATTTCTATGAAGGAACAGCTTGAAAAGATCCGTCAGGCGGCGGCTCAGGCCCTTGACGCCGTGGAGACCGGAGAGGCTCTTGAGTCCGTGCGGGTAAGGTTTTTGGGCAAAAAGGGCGAGCTTACCGCCGTACTAAGGGGCATGGGCGCTCTGACGCCGGAGGAAAGACCCGTTGTCGGCCAGCTCGCCAACGAGGCCAGGGCCTATATCGAGGGCAAAATCGAGGAAAAAAAGGCCGCCGTGGCCGCGAAGGAACGGGAGGCCAAGCTGAAGAGCGAGGTCATCGACGTGACCGTGCCCGGCCGCCGCAAGCTGGCGGGACGGCTCCATCCCCTCTATCAGGTGCTCAACGAGATAACGGCCATTTTCACCGGAATGGGCTTTTCCGTGGCCGAGGGCCCGGATATTGAGACCGATTATTACAACTTCGAGGCCCTGAACATTCCCGCCGACCATCCGGCCCGGGACACTCAGGATACCTTCTATATTAATGATAATATCATCCTCCGCACCCAGACCTCTCCCGTGCAGATAAGGGTAATGGAGCAGACAAAGCCCCCCATACGCATGATAGCCCCCGGCCGGGTGTTCCGCAGCGACGCCGTGGACGCCACCCACTCCCCGGTTTTCCATCAGATAGAGGGCCTTGTCATCGACAAGGGCATCACAATGGCCGACCTTAAGGGCACTCTCGAGGCCGTGGTGAAGGGACTTTACGGCCCCGACGCCAAGATACGCCTGCGCCCCCATCACTTCCCCTTCACCGAGCCGTCAGCGGAGGTGGACGTATCCTGCTTCGCCTGCGGCGGCAAGGGCTGCGGTATGTGTAAGGGCGAGGGCTGGATAGAGATACTGGGCGCGGGCATGGTTCACCCCAAGGTGCTCAAGGTGGGCGGCATCGACCCCGAGGTTTACAGCGGCTTCGCCTTTGGACTGGGACTGGAACGCATCGCCATGTTCAAGTACGGCATCGACGACCTGCGTCTGTTCTTCGAGAACGACCTCCGTTTCCTCCGTCAGTTTTAAGTGTCGGCAGTTTTAAGTGAATGAAAGGAATGATATAGATGAAATTACCGCTTAGTTGGCTTAACGACTATTTGAAGCTGGAGAACGTGGGCGTCAAGGAGTACTGCGACGCCATGACCCTCTCCGGCAGCAAGGTGGAGGGCTGGGCCTCCGAGGGCAGCGAGGTGGAGGGCGTGGTTTTCGGCCGCATACTCACCAAGACCCGTCACACCAACTCCGACCATATGTGGATAACCACCGTTGACATCGGCGGCGGCGAACCCGTGCAGATCGTCACCGGCGCGCAGAATATTGAGGTGGGACAGCTCGTCCCCGTAGCCACCAACGGGGCGAAGCTCCCCGGCGGCGTCACCATCAAGAGCGGCAAGCTTCGGGGCGAGGTCAGCAACGGTATGCTCTGCTCTCACTATGAGCTGGGCTTCGAGGACGGGGTAATACCCGGCAGCGACCCCAACGGCATACTGATTTTTCAGCGGGACTACCCCATAGGCGCCGACGTGATGGAAGCCCTCGGCGAAAAGGAAACCGTGGTGGAGTTCGAGATAACGCCCAACCGCCCCGACTGCCTGAGCGTTATCGGACTTGCCCGTGAGACCGCCGCAACCTTCGACGTGCCCTTTTCAATCCCTCCCGTGGAGGTAAAGGCCCTTGCAGGCGGCGACATCAACGGCATCGCCAAGGTCACCGTTGAGGCTCCCGACCTCTGCCCCCGGTACGCCTGCCGCCTGGTGAAGAATATCAAAATGGGCCAGTCCCCCGAGTGGATGCAGAAGCGGCTCAAGGCCGCCGGAGTCCGGCCCATCAGCAATATCGTGGACATAACCAACTACGTCATGCTTGAGTACGGTCAGCCCATGCACGCCTTTGATCTGGACTTCCTCGAGGGTCACGAGATAATCGTCCGCCGGGCCAAAAACGGCGAGGAGATAACCACCCTTGACGGCCAGCCCCACACCCTTGACGACACCATGCTCATGATCTGCGACAGCAAAAAGCCCGTCTGCGTGGCCGGCGTTATGGGCGGCGAAAATTCCGAGATAAAGGACACCACAAAGGCCGTGCTTTTCGAGTGCGCCAACTTCCTTCGGGGCAGCGTTCGTGTCACCGCCCGGAAGCTGGGTCTCCGCACCGAGTCCTCCTCCCGCTACGAGAAGGGTCTTGACCCCAACATGGTGGTAAAGGCCATCAACAGGGCCTGCCAGCTTGTGGAGGAGCTGGGCGCGGGCGAGGTCGTGTCCGGCATGATAGATGTGGACAACAGCGACCACACCCCCGTTGTGATTCCCTACCGTCCCGAAAAAATACGGGCTTTCATCGGCGCGGACATCGGCGACGGCTTCATGCTGGACGCCCTGAAGCGGCTGGACATCGCTGTTGACACCGAAAAAATGACCGTCACCCCTCCGACTTACCGCATGGACATCGAGGGCGAGGCCGACGTGGCCGAGGAAGTCGCCCGGCTCTACGGCTACGATAAAATACCCTCTACCCTCATGAGCGGACAGGCCACCAGCGGCGGCCTTACAAAGCCCCAGACCCTTCGGGCGAAGGTGAAGGACGTGCTTGTGGGTCAGGGATATTACGAGATAATGACCTACAGCTTCACAAGCCCAAAGACGCTGGACATGATAAACGCCGGGCCGGAGCTTCGGAACAACATCCGCATCCTCAACCCCCTTGGCGAGGACACCAGCGTTATGCGCACCACCTCTGTTACTGGTATGCTGGAGGTGCTGGCCCGGAACTTCAACCACAAGAACAAAAACGCCCGGCTCTTTGAGCTGGCTACCGTATACGAGGCAAAGGAGCTGCCCCTCACCCGTCTGCCCAAGGAAAGGGAGATCATCACCCTTGGCGGCTACGGCGGCATGGACTTCTACGACATGAAGGGCGCTGTGGAGGAGCTGTTCGACGCCATGGGCATTGTCAACACGGCCTTCGATACCGCCGCCCCCAACCCCATCTATCATCCCGGCAAGAGCGCGGATATATTTATTAATAAGAAGAAAGTCGGCACCGTGGGAGAGGTACACCCCGATGTGTGCGGCAATTATGACATCGGCGAGACCTATCTGGCCGAGATCGACCTTGACTATGTGCTGAAGTGCGCCGGAAAGGACGCGGTGTATAAGCCCCTGTCCCGGTTCCCGGCAGTGACCCGCGATTTGGCCATGCTGGTGGACGACGGCGTGAAGGCCGCCGACATAGAAAACGTTATCCGCCGTGCCGCCGGAAATCTGTTGGAGGAGCTTGAGCTTTTCGACATTTATAAGGGCAGCCAAATTCCCGATGGTAAAAAGAGCGTCGCTTACAGCGCCACGTTCCGGGGTGACAAGACGCTCAAAGAAGATGATGTTACCAAAATTTGGAACAAGGTGCTCAAGAGCCTTGAACACAATCTGGGCGCCTCTCTCAGGTAGAGTGATAGAATATCCTGACAGAACGTGTGGAAATTTGTAGAAATTTCACGAAATTTGCTTTTGTAAATAATTTACGGTTAAAAATGGGCAAAAAACGATATGTTTTCAGCCCATTTTTAATTTATACATAAAAAATTTAAAATTTTTATAAAAAATCTACAAAAAACACTTGAAGTTTTTAGAGTTTTTGTGTATAATAGTAGTATGCAAGCAGTGTGCAAAATTACTAAAAAAGGATGTGGAAAAAATGCGCGTTAGGTTAAAAGCTTTGCTTGCCGCAGCGTCAGCGGTCGCTTTGGCCGCGTTGTCCCTCGCCGGGTGCAAGCCCTCCGGCGACAGCAAGACGGGCGCGGTGACGAATATCGTTATCGGCACCCATGCTCAGCAGGAGGACGACCCCAACTGGGTGGACGAGATCACAGGCGAGTCAACGATGAACCCGGACTACCTCCGGGCCGCCGAAAAAGCTCTCGCCATAGTCGAGGAAAAGCTCAACGTGAAGATTTCCTGGTCCCAGTACGCCAGCGATCTTCAGCAGCTTCTTCTTCAGACGGTTCTGGCAGGCGACCCTTATTGCGACCTGGCCGTGCTTTGGAACAGTGTTCAGGGTAACATAATGAACCAGAACATACTCCAGCCTCTGGATCCGTATGTTGACGACGTTTTCTTCGGTGAGGACGACGCCGACAAGTCATGGATCCCCATAGGCAAAACATTCGGCAGCTACTACCTCATGAACCGCGACCTGCTGTTCGTGAACACCTGGCCGATATGCTACAACATCGACTACATAGAGGCGGTGCCCGCCCTTAAGGAAAACGGACGGACAGTGTACCCCTCCGATCTGTATCTCAGGGGAGAGTGGACCTGGAGCAGATTTGAGGACTACCTTTCCAAGATAAAGGCCTACTACAACGGCAAGAAGGGCCCGGTAAACTCGTCCAACGACATCGTGCCCTTTAATACCAACTACAGCTACGCGGTGCTCATGGCCATAGCATCCAACGGTCAGGCCGTTTACGACGGCGCCAACATGAGCTT